>JANOAF010000519.1:0-1642 GCA_031411015.1 Opitutaceae bacterium
CGGCCGAGCGCGATCTGCGTGGCGAAGTAGCGGAAGGAACCGCCCTGAATGAGATTGTTCGCATCGGGCCGGCCTTCCATGTCGAGATAGCGATTGCCGAGCGTGCTGATTTCGCTGCCGCGGGAATTCAATTCCTGCGTGTGGAAATGATTGATGCGGACGTTCAGCTTGTTCTGCAGCACGTTGAAGCTCACGCCCCACTCCGTAGAATAGCCGTGGGGATTGGGCACGTTGCTGGCATCGTAAACGGCCTGGCGCACGACATCGGGCGCGAAGCTGTCGGATTTGTTAACGTGCAGATTCAGCCAGCGCAGCGGCTTGATCACCGCGCCGTAGGTCTTCGTGTCGCCCGCGGAATCGGCCCAGCCCGGCAGATTGATCGGGCCGCCGCCGGCCGCGGGGAAGTAGTTTACGATCGGGCCGAAAACATTCGTGTTCGAGAGGTCGGCGAGGCCGGTGGTGGGATTCGTAAACGCGCCCGCGCCCGTGCGGGTGCGCTGGCGGTCGCGGCGCCAGCCAAAGGTCGTGACGAGTCGGTTGTTGAAGAAGAAATCCTGTGCGGTGAAATTGAGCGTGCGGATTTCCTCGCGACGCCGGGCGCCCTGGCCGTTGGAGAGCAGATTGTCGACGGTGACGGGCTCGTTGATCCACTGGCCGGTGAGGTTGTTGAACCACGTCAACGGGTAGGTGCCGCGGATGTTATCCTGCGCCGCCGCGCCGTAGTCCATGTTCTGGCCCTGGTTGTCGCCGACGTAGTAGCGCTTGCTGATGGATTGGCCGCCGAGGCGGTTGTTCGCGGGAATGAAAACGTGGTTGCTGGAAACGCGCTCGACGGAGTTGAAGCTGAGCGAGTCCTTGAGGTTTTGCTCGGCGTGGGCGCCGAAGCGTTGCTGGCCGATCCACGACAGCCAGCGGGGCAGCCTTCCGGGGGTGAGTTGATACGCGAGGTCGGCGCTGAGGATCGCCGAATTGGCGAAATTATTGGTGATGCTCGGCGCACCGGCCTGGATGTAGGGGCGCTTGAAGTAGGGATTCGGGGCGCCGCTGAGGAGTTTCTCGTTCACATCGACGTAAATGATGGTCTCGAGATTATCGATCATGGCGTAGTTTTCGCGGCCGAACTTTTGTTGGAACGCGCCGAGGCGGGCGGCGACGAGGTGCTGCTGGTTGTTGAAGACAATCTGTTCGATTTCCGCGCTGAACGTCTTCGCCTTGTCGGTGCCATGGTTCGGCGCGACAGCGTTGTATTGGGACCAATCGTAGATCGATTTGTCGCCCGTGCTGGGGACGAGGTAGAGCGGGAGCCCGGTGGGACCGACGATGGCGAGACGTTTCATCACGTCCGTGCCACTCTGAAGATAGCGCACGGCGCTATTGGGCGTGACGGTGAACGGACTGGAAGGCGTGCCCGTGGTGATTGCGTTGTTGGAGCGCTGCACGGTGAAGAAATCGATGCCGCCGCGGTCCGTATAGACGGTGGGCCGGGTGTAGATGCCGTTGAAGCCGCCGATGAGGCCCGCGGGGAGCAACGCATCGTTAGTGATAGCCGCGGTCCGCGTGCCGTTGGCGAGCGTCACGATCTGCGTGGTCGGGTCCCATGTGGGGCTGCCAGCGGCGCGCCACTCGGCGGTCGTATCGCGCG
>JANOAF010000520.1:0-11287 GCA_031411015.1 Opitutaceae bacterium
GCGTGGTGCTGCCGGAAATCCCCACCTGCGCACAGAGCAGGCAGTGGCGCCCGATGAAGACGTTGTGCGCAATCTGGACTAGGTTGTCTATTTTAGTGCCCTCGCCGATCGAGGTGCGGCTGAACCGTGCCCGGTCGATCGTGGTGTTCGCGCCGATTTCGACATCGTCACCGACGACCACGGAGCCGACCTGAGGAATTTTTTCGTGGCGGCCCTGGACAAATTCATAGCCAAAGCCATCGGAGCCGATGACCACGCCGGACTGGAGCCGGACGCGGCGGCCGAGGACGCACTCGGCCGCGACCATTACGCCGGGCATGAGCCATGAGTCCTCCCCGACCGTCGCATTGCGCCCCACGAAGACCTGCGCCTGCACGTGGGCACGCTCGCCAATCACCGCGCCGCTCTCGATCACACAAAGCGGACCAATCGTCGCGGTCGCGGCGACGTGGGCGTCGGCAGCGACACTCGCCGTCGGGTGAATCCCTGGAGTCGGCTTGGGCCAGAGCGATTGTTCAATGCGCGCACACACCCGCGCGAGAGCAACCGAGGGGTTTTCGACAAGGAGAAAAAATTGGCCGGGCGCGGGCTCACCGACGAAGTCGGCCGGTAACAACACCACTGACGCACGCGTGCTCGCGACGGCTCCCTTGTATTTGGGATTACCCAGGAACGTGAGGTCTCCCGCATTCGCGTCGGCGAGCGCAGCGATCCCGCTGATTATTTCGCTGGTGGCACCACGCGTAGATTTCGGCTGGGTGATGGCGACGATGTCCGGAGCCGTGAAGGAAACCTGCATGCCCGCGAGCGTGGCGGTTTCGGGGCCGCGCGCAATTCAGCAAACAACCGCGGCGACACGAATCAGTGGTAACAAAAAACCCCGCTCCGGAAAGGAGCGGGGCAAGAGAGGGCGAAGGAGGAAGCGACTTACTTCTTCGTGCCGAGGGACGGGACGCTCAATGCGGGCGCGGCGGAACCGGCGGCCGGGGCGGGAGCGGCGGCGGCGGAACCGGCCGGACGATCCTTGTTAATTTCCTTTTGGACGTCGTCGGTGATGTCGAACGCAGCGTCGGCGTAGATCAGATTGGAGATGCCGATACCGGTGGGGCCAGCCTTGTCGAGGAGGACATTGGCCCCCTTGCGCTTGGCGATATCGCTCGCGGACTTGCTAATTTCCTCAAGAGCCACGGCGCGGAAGTTGTTCAGGCGCTGACCGAGGGAATTGCGCGTGTTCTGAATGAAGGTTTGCACCTCGCGCTGCTTGTTCTGGATGCCCTCGAGTTTCTTCTGTGCCTCGGTTTGGGCCTTGGTCTTCGCGTCGGCCGAGAGGGCCGGGTTTCGCGTCTGCTCCTCGACGCTCTTGTATTCTTCAACGAGGGCATTGCCCTCCTTGTTCATCTTTTCGACTTCTTCCTGAGCCTTTTGATCATCGGCTTGGATTTTGGCGTTTTGCTCGACGGTCTTGTAGTAAGTGTCGTAGAGCTTCGCCATATCGACGACGAGCAGCTTGACCGCCGGTTGGGCGCTCGCGCCAGTGGCGAGCGCGGCCAGAACCGTCAGCGCGATCAGGGATTTGATGGGATTCTTCATGATAGGTGTTGGAGAATAGGAACGAGAAAAGGAACAGAATCAGAACCGGGTGCCAAAGGAAAAATTGAACTGATTCCCTTTCCGGTTCTCCTTGGTGGCGGTAATAGGAATACCGAAGTCGAGGCTGAGCGGCGCCCCAGCCACAAACAATCGCAGGCCAAAGCCGAAATTGTCGTTATAGTCGGCGGTATTAAAGTCGTAGGCTCCGCGATTGACGAAACCGGCATCGTAGAAAATCGCGAAGCGGATCGGGCTCACGATATCAAGGGAGTATTCGGCACTGAAAAAGCCGTAGGTCTTGCCGCCGATGGGCTCGTTGAAGGCATCGCGGGGGCTGACCTCGCGGAACTCGAAACCACGCAACGTCTGCGGACCGCCGAGATACCACTTATTGTAATAGGGCACATCCTTCGCATCGCCGAAATTCTGCACCACACCGCCGCGCGCAAGCAGCGCGAGCACCTGCGTCTGCGTCTCGAATACCGGGAAGAACTGCGCCCCACGGAACTCAAGGCTGTAGGTGTTGTTGATTTTGCTGCCACCGAACGGGCCGCCGGAGAACTTGGTGTTGATTTCGACCCGATTGCCGGAAGTCGTGTTGATGATCTTGTCGCGGGTGTCGCGCTCGAGCTGGAAGCCAATGCTCGATTCGGCGTTGCTACCCTCCAACGAACGGATGACGGACGAGGCGCTCGGAGAGATGTTGTTAATGTCGAAGATCTGGTAGGTGTAGGAGAGCTTGCCGTTCCAGAGTTCCCACAGGTGCTTGCGGAGATAGACCTCAAAGCCGGTCTGCACCTGCGAGTAGAACGAGCTGTTATATTCCGAGCTGGTGCGGAAGACGCTGAAGCCGAGACCGAGCTGTTTCTGGAATAGCCACGGCTCCTCGAACGAGAGCACGACCTCGCTGGAGAGCGAGCCGAGCTGCATGCGGAGGCGGAACTTCTGGCCGTCGCCTTGAAAGAAGGAGCGGCGATTGAAGAGATCGAAATTGGACTGGGAGACCTCGGCGAAGAGCGTGGCGCGTTCCAGCGAACTGAAACCCGCGCCAAACGTAAGATTACCTGTGCGGCCCTCGCGCACGGCGATGCGCATATTACGGCGGCCGGGGATATTCGTCTCCTGAGCGGTGACGTCGACGCTCTCGAAGAACCGCGTGTTGTCGAGGCGCAGCTGGCTGATCTTCATCAGCACGGTGCTGAAGACATCGCCCGGGCCAAGCACCAGTTCGCGCAGGAGCACGGTGCTCTTGGTTTTCGCATTACCCTCAATGATGATCGATTCGACGGCGAATTTCTCGCTCTCCTGAATCTTATATTCGAGGTCGATGTTACCGGTGGTGACGTTGGGTTTGCGCAGAAGCTGGACGCGCGTGTCCAGGTAGCCGTCTTTGCCGTAAAAATCGTCGAGCCGCTGGCGGTCGGCATCGAGTTTGGAAGGAATGAACACCACGCCCGTTTTCTGACGCACGACTCGCTTGAGCAGTGCCGAGTTGAAGAGGTTGTTGCCCGTGAAATTAATTTCGCCGACGCGATACTGGCGGCCCTCATTGATGTTAATTACGAGGACGAGTTTCTCCGGGGTCGGATAGGTGAACAGCACCTTGTCCTGCGGGATTTCGACGTCGAGAAAGCCGTGCTCGCGGTAATAATCGCGAAGCTTATCGAGGTCGTCCTCAAACTGATCGTCCTTAAAGCGCCCGGAGCCGGTCAGCCAGGAGAACATCCACCACTTCTTCGTCTCCATGACGCCGGAGGTAAACGTGCCGCCGCCGAGGGCCTTGGACTTGATGCTCTTGTTGCCGGCGAACTTGATCTCGGCGATTTTGACCTTGGCACCCTCACGGACCTTGAAGACGACCGTGCCAAAGCCGCCCACGCGATCACGCTCAATGGTGTAGTTGATGGAAACCTGATTGTAGCCGGCTTTCTGGTAAAATTCGCGGAGCTTTTCGGAGTCCTCCTTCACCTGGCGTTCGTCGAGGGCTTGGTTGGATTTAACCTTAACCTCCTTCTCAAGCCGGGTGGACTTCATCTTCTGGTTGCCCTCGAACCGCACCGCGAGCACGCGGAATTTCGGGGTGACTTCCACGACCAGATTGAAGGTCTGGGCATCCACCGGCTCGTGCTTCACCTCGATGAACTCGAAAAGTCCCGTGCGGTAGAGCGAACGAATGTCACGGTCGAGGATCACCTCGTCGAAATCGCCGCCCTCGCGGATCTGCATATTCGCGCGGACGACCTGCTCGTTCACATTCGCCGTGCCCACGAACTTGATCGTGACGCTGCCGACCTTGTAAACGGGGGCCGGGGCTTGCTGCTGCCCAGCTTGGCCGCCGGGTTGAGCCCCCGCCTGCGCGAATGCCGGCACGAAACCGCCGGCGAGGAGGCCGACCACTGCGAGATACAAAAAGGCGACCCTGCGCACAGGGTTACTGATGAAAGTTTTCAAAGCGGGTGATATCTCGTAGGAACGTAAGCTTCAATTCTCCTACCGGGCCGTTTCGTTGCTTGGCAACGATTAACTCGGCGGAGTCGGCGGCTACTTGGAATTTTTCGTCGGCGTCACGCGGTCGGGCCAGCATCAGAACCACGTCGGCGTCCTGTTCGATTGAGCCTGATTCGCGAAGGTCGGAGATTTTTGGGGTGCGGTTATCTTTTTCGGAAGAACGGTTGAGCTGGGATAATACAAGCACGGGGACGTCGAGTTCCTTCGCAAGTGCCTTCAATCCGCGCGAAGCCTCGGCCACCTGCTGTTCGCGGGGCACGCGTGGGTCCGTCGGGCTCAGCAGCTGCAGGTAATCGACCATGATGAAGCCGAGCGGCGTCCGCGAATGGATCCGCCGAGCCTTCGCTCGTAGCTGCATGATCGAAATAGCACTGGAATCGTCGATGAAGATAGGGGCCTTGGAAAACTCGTCCGCGGCTTGGAGCAAGCGGTTCTGTTCGTCCCCATTCTTGGAGAGCAAGCCGTCGCGGAGGAGCTTCATGTTCACCCGCGCCCGCGAGCAGAGCATGCGGAGCGCGAGCTGCGAGGCCCCCATTTCGAGCGAAAAAATCAACACGGCCGCGGGCGGCCCCTTTTTCGGCAGCGCCGCCGTCTCGGCGAAATTCAACGCGAGCGACGTTTTGCCCATCGAGGGTCGCGCCGCGAGCACGATCATTTCCGTCTTCTGAAAGCCCCACATCAGCGCATCGAGATCCTTGAAACCGGACGAGATGCCGGTGAGCTCGCCCTTCTTCATCATCATTTTCGTGATGACGCTCATGGCCTCCTTCGTCGCGCCTTCCATCTGCTTCGCGCTTTCGCTGACCCGACTCTGGGTCACGCCGAAAATCTTCGCCTCGATCTGATCGACGAACTCGTCAATCCCGCCGGAGAAACCGTAGCAGTCTTCCACCGCGCCGGTGGCCGAGCGGATGATTTCGCGGAGCAGGGCCTGCTCACGCACCTTCTCGATGAAGTAGCTCGCCTGCGCCGTCGTCGGGATGCGGCTGCTCACCTGCGCGAGAAACGCATAGCCCCCCACTTGATCGAGCAGGCGCACCGTCTTCAACTCCTCCGCCACGACCGAGACATCGATCGTCAAGCGACGATTGTAGAGATCGAGCAGTCGCTCGTAGATGATGCCGTGCTTGTTGTCGTAAAACGATTCCGGCCGGATGCGCGCCTCCAGACAGCGCGACACGACATCGGAGCCATCCAGCAGACAACACGAGAGCAAGTGCTCCTCCGCCTCCAAGCTATGCGGCAGCGTGCGGCCCACCGCGCCCCCGGCAGGGGCCGGAGCGTAGGAACGGGGGGCAGAGCTGAAGGCGTCTTGAACCATGCGAAGGCCGAAAATTAGGGAGCGGCGGCGGGCCAGCGGCAAGGGCCGCTTTTGCACATTCTATTCCCCAACACAAAGGCCGCGCCCGACGAGCAGACGCGGCCTCAGTAAATCAAACGGCGGAGCCGGTTACTTCGTCTCCTTGCGCGGACGACGCTCGGAGCGCTTCTCAGTCCATTCAGCCGCGGGTGCCGCTTCGACGGCCACAGGTTCAATGGGATTCTCCGATACGACGTCGAAGCTGATGTCGACGGAGACATCCGAGTGAAGTTTAATCTTCACCTCGTGCTTGCCGAGGGTCTTCACCGGCGTGAAGAGGTGAATCTTGCGCTTGTCGATCGTGACCCCGGCGGCGGTGAGTTTTTCGTGGATGTCCTGCGCGGTGATCGCACCGAACATCTTGCCGCCCTCACCGGTCTTCACGGCGAACGCGAGGCTGGTCTTCTCAAGCTGTTTGGCGAGATCCTGCGCGCCGTTAAGCTCGGTCTGCTCGCGCTCGGCGCGGCGCTTCTTGAGCGCATCGACGTGCTTCTTGTTGGAAGCGGTCAACGTCACCGCAATCTTGCGCGGGAGGAGAAAATTGCGGGCGTAGCCAGCGCGGACTTTGACTTGATCGCCTTCGCCGCCGAGGCCTTCGACGGGTTTGACGAGGAGAACTTCTGTGTGAGCCATGTTCGTGTATGAGTTAAACTGAGTCCGCGCGGTGGCGGGATTTTGGTTTTCGGGTGTCGCGACGGCCCTTGCCGCCGACGGCATCCTCACGGATGCCGCTCCAACAAATTATTTTGCGTGCGCTTAGAACGGCACGTCTTCGTCCAGATTTTCCGCGACCGGTTTGGCCGCAGCGGGGCTGCGCGGCGGAGGAGCGTGACGCTCGGGCGAGGCGGTTTGATCGATACCTGGCTCAGGGGAACCAGCGCCACCGCCACCCGGAGCACCACCGCGGCTGTCACCGAGGAATTGGAACTGTTCGAGCACGACCTTCATGCGGCTGCGCTTTTCCTTCGTCGTCTTATCCTCCCACTGATCAAGGCGGAGCCGGCCCTCAACATAGAGCGGGCGGCCCTTGGTCATGTATTTCGCGATGGTCTCGCCTTGTTTGCCCCAAGCCTCGACGTCGACGTAGATCACTTCCTCGCGGCTCTCACCCGACTCCATCTTGAACTGCCGGTTGATCGCCAGTGAGAACTGGCAGATCGGCGTGCCCTTGGGCGTCACGCGCAACTCAGGGTCGCGGGTGAGGTTGCCCATGAGCAGGACTTTGTTGAGAGAGGGCATACGAGAGATGGCGCGCGCGGGGCGCCGTTCGGGTTTAGGCCGACTGAATGAAGGTGCGGTAAACGGTGCCGTTCAGCCGCAGCTTCTCGAGCAGGTTCGCCGGCGTCTCGGGCGCACCGGAGAAACTCACGTGCACGTAGTTCGCGCCGGTGAACTTCTTGTCGGTCACGCGGACGAAGTCCTTGCGGCCGACGTTCTCGACAGCGGTGACTTCGCCCTTCACTTCGGCGATGACTTTCTTCACGCCTTCGACGAGCTGGTCGACGGTCTCCTCGCGGCCCCGGTTATCGAGGATGAAGGTCGCGCGGTAATTGCGTTTGGTGGGATTCATTTTGTTTCTCTGCGGTTGAGCTGATTCATGGCCGGTTCGACGCCGCGGGAGAGCAGCAATTCGAGGCCGGAGACGAAAGGTTCGATTTTTTGAGTGAGGAGGAGCTGTTGTTCGGGAGTGAATTTTCCGAGGACGAAGTCTGATAGTTCCATTTGCGCGGGGTGCTTAGGGCCGATACCGAGACGGTAGCGGACGAAGCCATCGCCAATATGCTCAAGCAAGCTGGCCACACCGTTGTGACCGCCCGCACTGCCGGTGACCGAGACCTTAATCAACCCGAGGTCGATATTAAGGTCGTCGTAAACGGCGACGATCGCGGTGGGCTCCAGTTTGTAGAATCGGGCCACGGCGGCGGCGGCGCGACCGCTCTCGTTCATAAACGTCAGCGGTTTCACCAGCCAGCGCGTGCGGCCCGCCCCGAGATCCCAGCGCGCGATCTCGGCGTCAAACTGCGGCGCGTGTTTCCACGTGAGGCCGTGTTTCTTGGCGAGAGCGTTGAGGACAACCCAGCCCAAGTTGTGGCGGGTGGCCTCGTAATCGCGGCCCGGATTGCCGAGGCCGGCAACGAGCGAGAGGAACATGACTCAAAGAACATTCGCCAAACCCCGCCGCGGTTAAGCGGCAGGGCGGCGCGGAAAAAACGACGCTTACTTCTTGGCGGGAGCGGCGGGCTTGGCCCCGGCAGCCGGCTTCGCGCCAGCCGCGGGCGCGGCACCGGGCTTGGCCCCGGCAGCGGGAGCCGCCTTGGCATCGCCAGCGGCGGGAGCCGCAGCACCGTCTGCGGGAGCAGCGCCAGCCGCAGCAGCGGCGGCACCTTCGCCAGCAGCGGCGGTGGGAGCAGCGACTTCCTGCACGATTTCGGCGACAGGCTCGACGCACGAAACGACCGGCTGGCCCTTCGGGTCGAGGAATTCGACACCGGGGATGGCCTTGAGCGAACCGACCTTGAAAGTCTCGCCGACCTTGAGCTCCGTGACGTCGACCGTAATCGTCTCAGGCAGATCCTTCGGCAGCACGCGCACGCGCAACGTCTGTGAAGCCATTTCCAAGACGCCGCTCTGGTTCTTAACGCCGAACGATTCGCCGACGACGCGCACCGAAACGCGGATCTCGAACTTCTCGTCGCTCTTCACTTCCTGAAGATCGATATGGAGATATTTGTCCGTGATCGGATCGCGCTGCACTTCTTGGAGGAAGGAAAGTGGCTTGGTCGCACCGGACGCACCATCGAGCTGGATGAGGACCGAGCGGCCACTGACACCCTTGAGGAGGCGGATGAACTCCGGGCCGTCCACGGACAGCGACTGCGGATTCGTGTGCTTCCCGTAGAGAATCGCGGGAACGCGGTTGGCCTTGCGGAGGCGGCGTGAAGCACTGCGGCCCGTCTGGGCGCGCTCGGCTACATTAAGTTTGAACTGTTGGCTCATGGGTTTCGTTCCCCCTGTCACCCCGGAATTGGAGGCAGGCGTAGTGGAAAAGGGTGTGAGGTGATAGGACCGCGAGAATCGAAAGCAACCAAAACTTTGGTCGTGCGCGGAATTTCGGAGCGAATCGCCAAAACGAGTGTTGACAAGCCGTGCGCGCGATCCGTTTTTTCCACTCCTCTTTGCACGGCGCAGGTCGAGCAAAAGCCACGTTGCCTGGTAGCTCAGTGGCAGAGCAGGTGACTGTTAATCACTTGGTCGTAGGTTCGATCCCTACCCGGGCAGCCATTTGGGCCCAACAACTTACGCGTTGTTGGGCTTTTTACTAGATAAACGACATTCCGGTTACATTCCGGTTTTCTGAGTTCTCAGCTTCCGATCAAGGAGTAGCCCGACCTCCCCGGCGCTAAGCCTTCCGGGTGCTCTTGCGGGCTCCTCTACCCTCCCCGGATGCGTTGGGCGTGAGCAAATCTAAGCCCGTCGGTAGAGCGTTGAGATTCGCGATCAACGCCTCGAACGGAACCAACCGCACCCCTGACCGCTCGCCCACCAACCCTATTCCCTATCAGAGAACGGTATTTTGAGTTTCTCTCCGGTTCGAGCACGCTCCGATGGAGTCAGCCGACGGTATCGTGGGGTGAGTCGGACAGCTTCCATCAGGGCCATGTATTTCAATTCCACGTCCCCAGTGGCTTCTTCGTGGCGCTCTTTATCATCAGGCAACATTGAGTCACTACGAGTGTTCACGCCAAGCGTTATCGCGGAGTGAATCCAACAGAGCGCGTCCATCAGGCAGGCCTCGTCTTCCGCTGCTCCGTCGTAGTAACGGGCGAGTTCGAAACGCCATAAAAATTCTCGAATCTCTTTGTCTTCGATTTCATTCATATCCAGCATAGATTCCAGTTCCGGCAGCGCCTTCTCCCGCGGGACGCGCGTCGGTGCCACTCCTATCCGGTTTACCTCCCAATTGAACTCTTGTCGAAGGTCGTTCAGAGATTCCTCGCGGTCCTGATACAGATGGTCGAGCGCCAGATTCAGGACTTTTTCTGATAAGACCGGCATCGGCACCACGGGCTCGTTGGGTGAGTTTTTCACGGAGTTCATTCCAAGTTTTGAGAAGCGCCGGGGAGTTTTGCCACGGGAAAGGTAGCGCCGATTTGCCCTTACCGTCATTTACGATGACATCGATCGGCCAGCGTTAGTGCGTGGAGATGGACCACGGTGGAGCGAACCGGCCAAAAAAACTGCCTGCCTCTCACGCCCTGGCCCCTTCGCTGAATCCAGCCAGAACACGACAGGCCCTTGATTCCTGACTGCCTTCACCGATGCCCAACTACGGCGACGCGGCCAGCGAGATGCAGACGAGCTGGGAATCGTTGCGCGCAAAGAGACTCCGGTGCGCATAGGCCGGATGCGACCACGCGATCGGATGCGTGCGGTTGCGCAGCGGCGTCTCGGGCGTGATGAACTGAGCGCTGCTGATCCGCTCAAACCCGGCCGGCGTCAGCTTCGCGATCACAATCTCGCCTTTCTCCGTGGTAATCCAGGTGAGGTCCCCGTTTTGCACAAAATACGCGGTGGCCCAGCGGCCGTTGGCCAGCAGCGTTGTGTCCTCCCACACGCGGTCGCCGTTCGTGAGATTCAGGCAGCGCATTTCGCCATAGCTGTCGATGCCGTAGACATGGCCGGCGCGCACGAAGGGCGTCATGATGATGCTGTGCAGGGCATCGGTCTTGCGCTCGTTCACACCCTTCCTCTGCCAGAGCAAAGTGGGCGGCGAAGTGTCACGCGGCAGTTCATAGAGCCGCGCGCCGTCGTAGAATGCGGCGAGAAAAAGCTTCGTGCCCGACTCGTCGAGCACGGGATCGCCGACATTCAGGATCATGTTGACCGGCTTGTAAGGCTCCTTCCACCACACCTTGCCGGTGGCAGGGTCGAGGGCGGCGAGCCAAAAGCCGGTCCACGCGAGCACGACTTCGCGCTCGCCGAGCCGGATCAGACGCGGCGCGGAATAGGACGGTTGTCCGTCCAGCGCGCGCCAGCGCTCGCGGCCGGTCTTCACGTCGAGCGCGACGACGCATGCGTCCGGCGGCCCGCCGACTTGGAAGATCACGAGGTCCCTCACGACGAGCGGCGCCCCGGACAGCGCCCAGACATTCAGCTTCGCACCGTATTCGGTCGCGAGATCGCGCGCCCAGAGCACTTTGCCCGTCGCGGCGTCGAGGGCGTGCGCGTGGCCCGTGGCACCCAGCGAGAAGGCCCGCCCGTCGACGACCGTCACCGCCGCCCGGGGCCCGAGGGCATAGTCGAAGTCGCGGTAGACACAGGCATAGGCGTGCGTCCAAAGCGACAGGCCGGTGATTCGGTCAAAGCACAACACGCGCTCTTGTTGCTCGGGTGCGTTAACGCGATCCGTCAGGAAAACGCGATCTCCGGCCACCGTCGGGCCGCTGTAGCCCGGGCCGACAGCAGCGGTCCACACGGGCTGCAACTGCGCACCGGGAAATTTCTCGATGATTCCGGTCTCGCGCCAGACGCCGTCGCGTTGCGGTCCGCGCCACTGCGGCCAATCGTCCGCCGATAGCGATTGCGTGCTGCCAATCCAGAGCGCGGCGAAAACAGGGATTCGGATGGACGGGAAAAATTTAATCATGGCACAAAGGGGAACCAAGCGTTGTGGGTCGGGGAAAAACGACACGCAAGCTTTGCACCGCGCCGGAGGGGAAGGCTGAAAACCCCTCCCGGATCCGATCCCCCTGAAGATCGGATTTCCTATCAGTAATCTCGCGCATCAGAGCAGCTTGTCGAGGGTGATGGGCAGGCTCCGCACGCGCG
>JANOAF010000521.1:0-10802 GCA_031411015.1 Opitutaceae bacterium
ACGGTGGCGTCGAAGCCCCGGAAAATCTGCGCGGTGATGCGGCCGATTTTTCCGGTGCCAACGATGCCGACGGTTTTCCCGGCAATGTCGAAGCCGACGAGTCCGTTGAGCGAAAAATTGTGTTCGCGCACGCGGTTCCACGCGCGGTGGATTTTGCGGTTGAGCGTGAGGAGCAGTGCGACGGTGTGCTCCGCCACCGCATGCGGCGAGTAGGCCGGCACCCGCACGACCGCGAGGCCGAGCGCGCGCGCCGCGGCGAGATCAACGTTGTTGAAGCCGGCACAACGCAGCGCGACGAGCCGCACACCGAGGGCCGCGAGCGCCTCAAGGCAGGGCCGATCCGCCCGGTCGTTGACAAAAATGCACACGGCCTGCGCACCCTGCGCGGCGGATGCCGTGGCCGCACCGAGCCGAAACTCATGGAACCGCCACGAGACGCGCTCCGCCCCGGCGGCGCGCGCGAGGTAGTCGCGATCGTAGGGCTTGGTGTCGAAGGCAGCGCAGGTGATCATGGATTCCGTATCACAGCGCCAGCGGCCAGACGATGAGCACCGGCCGCCGGCAGCGTTGCAGCACGCCGAGCGAAACCGAGCCGAGTAGCTTCGCGCCCAGGCCCGGCCGCGCCGCGTCGGATGTCGCTGTGAAATCTGCCGCGATGAAAACCTTGCGCGTCCGTCTCCCCTGCGCCCTCGCCAAACACCGTTTCACCCGTGCGCACTACCCGCGTGGACACCGGCGAGGATTGGGCGATTCGCTCCGCCGGGTTGCCGAGCACCGAGCGCGCGGTCCGGCCCAGCGCCCCGGGGACCGAATCCGCAACAACGAACAACCACGCCTGACCATTCGCGAAAACGTTCACGAGGCCGTCATCGGGCAGACCACCGAGAAGCTTCTTATCGAACACGAACCCGTGGACCCGCAGTCGCACCTCCTCGCGGGCCGGGCGCGGGGCGTCTGCTTGCCTCAGTCGCAGCGGAACCGCAGGTGGAAACTGCCCGCACTTATCGGCGCTGTGACCGAGAATCAGCGGGCGGTGCATGCGCTCCGCGAGGGCGCCGGCGACCATCACCGCCGGCGCGGCGCTCTCCGCGAAATCGCTGCCGCCGCCGAGGGGCTGAATATCGGGGAGGTTCATCAGTGGTGCGTGAAAGGCTCCCTGCCCGCGCCTCGTGGCGCCCCAAGCTCACAACATCGCGTTTGCGCGTTTAGCCAAAGGAAGGGTTTATGCGGAGGGTGTGCCGATCGGCGCCAGCATCGCAGCTCCAGGTCTCATCCGACATGGGGATTAACCCCACCCGCGCATTTGAGAAGGCGACGCATGATACGCTGAGTCGAAGCGCGACTCACGCCGCGAAGCCAAAGCGATGTTTGACTTCGCCGGCGTCGATCTGAAGTGACTCGCGCAGAAGTTGGGCGGCGATGCGCTCAGCCGCGATTTTCAACATCCGGTCGAAGGCGTGGCCCGTGAGCGCCGCTCCCTCGTGGCGAATCGCGGTGATGCGGGCCCGCGCCACGAGCAGATGCATGAGGAAATCCTCGGCTTCAACCGGCTCATCGGTGAAGTGGGTGCAATTGCGGCTGCCGTGATGCGGCGTGAGATCGTAGTCGATGGCGAATTTAGTGAGCATGGGATTGGGTGGGTCGATCGGATGCGGGCGGGAGAGGACGATAAAAATCACGGGCCTTCGCGAGCATCTGCTCGTCGGTCACATGGTGTTGGTCGACCTTCACCGCGCCATCAACGCGTCGGGCAACCTCGGGCTGATGGACGCCCAACCACGTGACGAACTGGTCCATCTCGCTGGCCATGCCGGTGCCACTGCCAAAAATCAGGAGGCGGCCGGCGGGCATGATTGCCTTGGCGATGGGCGGGAAGAAACTGTTCGGGTCCGGCTTTTCCCGGCCGGGCGCAAAATCCTTCGAGTTGTGCGCGTGGCGGAAAAAATCCTCCGGGGCGTGGGGCAAAACGTGCTCCGGCATCGTGCCGCCAGCCAAGGAGCGGAAGACGCGCGCCTCGTGGTGATTGATCGTCAAGAGCCAGGGTGATTCCGGGTGCGTCGACCTGGCTGCGGCGTTTTCAGCGCGTTCAGGGTGATGGGGGGATTTCATGAATGGGACGGATTGGCTGCCTTGGAAGAAATGTCCGGCGGAAAAAACGAGCGTCCGATGAAGCCGCCGGTGTCGGCCTCGAGCGAGATTCCGCCAATCGGTTCACCCCCGCTCACAACGATCACGGCCACGCCCTCACCCTGCTTCCGCATGCGACAATCGGCGATCCATGCCACCAAAAACACCGGCAACGACTCGGTGCCGTGGAGCGAAACAAGGATCATGTCCGCTTGGTCGGCCTCCGGGAACGACGAACCGCGCGCGCCTTCGTTCTCCAGTGCATCGAACCGACAAAGCACCGGATAATATTCGACATCGGGGCTCATATTTTTCGTGAGCATCGCAAGTAGCCCCATGGCCCGGCGCGCCGCGACCGCATCGTCATAGATGACCGCGACCTTGAGGGTGATGGGATCACCACGATCAGCGCAGTTCACCGCTTCAGCGAGTTCGGTTGCGACATCAAGAGCGGCGACCGGGAGGAGCAGGGTGTTCATGGTAACGGGGGTCACGCGATTGTCCGTTGGCTGACAACGCAGCCTAGTCCCGACCGCGACGCGGGTCGCTGCACGGTTTG
This sequence comes from Opitutaceae bacterium, assembly GCA_031411015.1. Classification (GTDB taxonomy): domain Bacteria; phylum Verrucomicrobiota; class Verrucomicrobiia; order Opitutales; family Opitutaceae; genus ER46. Next base: position 2,687 of record JANOAF010000521.1, read on the forward strand.
TCCGATAGTGCGCAGGGATTGTCGCAGTATTCGCGGCGAGCTTTGCTCCAAAAGCTCCAATCCTCATTGTGGCCTGACGTTTTTCAAGCGCCCTGGGCGGCAATCGCCAGTGGCCATCGCGTCGCCCTAAGGCCGCGGGCGCCAACTCGGCCAGACTGCAGCTGCGGTCGCTCGGCCATCACCCAGAAAGCCTCCCCGTTAGGGCCGCCTGGCGGGGTCGAGGGTCTCGGAATGCTTTTCGCGATACACGGAAGGCGCCTCGCCGGCGACGCGGAGAAAGACGCGATTGAACTGGGACAGCGACTGAAACCCCACCTCGTAAGCCGCCTCGCTCACGCGCTTGTGCGGGTTGAGCAAAAGTTGCTTCACTTTTTCCACGCGAAGCCGCGAGACATAGTCGGTGAGGGTCAGTCCCGTCGCCGCCTTGAAGACCTTGCAAAAATAAAACGTGCTCATGTGCGCCGCCGCTGCCACCGCGCGGAGCGGCAGTTCGTTGGCGAGATGCTCGGCAATGTAGGCGCGCGCGCGGGTCACAGCCGGCGACTCGGTGGCCGCCTGCCGGAGCGCGAGCTCGTTGGCGACGAGGGCCAGATGGGCGGCAAAACTCGCCAGCAACCGCAACATTGCATCGTAGTGCGCCCGAGCCAGCACCCGCGTCCGGAAATAGGCGTCGTGCCATTCCGCCAAGTCAGCCTCCGCCACGCCGAACTCCGCCAGCCGCAGCGCCGCCCCACGATACCGCCGCTCGCTCGGCACCCGAAACATCACCTGTCCCGTCTGCAAATAGGCGACGATTTTCTCGCCGATGCGCAGCGGCACCGCGGAGTCGCTGAGCCCCGCAAAACATTCCTGCGTGCAGGGCCCGTCGACCGCCTCGGCCTCAATGCGTTGCTGCGTATCGAGACACGCGGCGCAGGTCCGGCTCTTCGCCGCCATCAGCGCGCAAAACGGCGCGATGTTCTTCGCCCCCTCCATCGGCCCTTGAAACGATTCTGCCGCCCGGAGCGCGAGCGGCAGCCCCGTCGCGGTTTGAAACGCCTGCTGGTAGTCGCGAAAGATCGGCGAGGCGCGGAGGAGGCCGACGAGGTCCGTGCCCTGGCGGCTGGAGGCATCAGGAGCAGAAACAAGGCTGGGGAGGTGTGGCGCATACATTGCGATGCCCAGCATAGCCACTAATGCCGGCACAAAAAATCGGTGGTGTGGCGGTATCTCGCTAGGGATTTTTCTTAGATGAATTTCGTCACCGGAGTCTTGCGGCCACAAAATCACGCCTCGATTCTGTCCGCATGTTACCTCCGGAAGAGATTTCCGCCGACGGTCGCGCCAGACTCGAGCGCGACTTCCGCGCGACGCTGAGAGAACTACGCGACGTGAAGGCCGCCCTCGACGAACACTCGATCGTCGCCATCACGGATGCGGCCGGAAAAATCACGCACGCGAATGACAAATTTTGCGCCATCTCGAAATACTCGCGCGCTGAATTATTGGGACAGACACACCGGATCATCAACTCCGGGTATCACCCGCGGGATTTTTTTCGCTCGCTCTGGGGCACCATCAGTCGCGGGCAGGTGTGGCACGGTGAGATCAAGAACCGCGCGCGGGACGGTTCCCACTACTGGGTCGACACCACGATTTTTCCGTTCGTCGGGGAAAACGGCAAACCGCACCACTACGTCGCCATCCGCACCGATATCACCCAGCGTAAGGCTGACGATGAGGAGCGCCGTCGCCTCGAGCTGGAGATTCTCGCGATCTCGGAGCGAGAGCGGCACAGCATCGGGGCCGATTTGCACGACAATCTTGGCCAGCAGCTCACCGCGCTGGAGCTTATGTGCACAGGGTTGACGGCCGACGCGGCGGAACATCCCGCCCTCAAGCGTGGCCTCGGGCGCATGGGTAAACTGCTCCGTGAGGCCATCGGGCAGACGCGCTTCCTCGCTCGCGGCCTCGTGCCCGTGGCTCCGCGGCCTGACGCGCTGCGGGACGAACTCCGCGAACTCGCGCTGCGGACCAATGCGCTGGGCCGGGTGCAATGCACGTTTGCCTGCCCGAAGCCGGTTCTAATCCCCGACCCGTTTGTCGCCGGTCATCTGTTTCGCATCGCGCAGGAGGCAATGAACAACGCGGTGAAGCACGCCCGAGCCCGGCGCATCACTCTGCGCCTTGCGGTCGACGGCGGCGCACTCGTGCTGGAGATTTCCGACGACGGTCGCGGCCTGCCGCGCGCCCGCCTGAAGCCGCGGGGAATTGGCCTGCGCGTGATGCGGCATCGCGCGAACGTGATCGGCGCTGAACTTGAAATCCAAACGCAGCCAAAGGGCGGCGTCGTCGTCACCTGCCGCCGGCCATTGCAGAAATGAAGCCCCGCGCCAAAATTGCGCCACCACCCACCACTGCGGCGCACCGCCACGGCATCCTGGTCGTCGATGACCATCCGTTCATGCGGGCGGGTCTCGCCCAGTTGATCGAGCGGCAGCCGGACCTTTGCCTCAGCGGCGAAGCGGGCAATCCCACGGAGGCGTTCGCCATTTTTGCCCGCGCCCAACCCGCGCTCGTGTTGACGGATCTCACGATGCCGGGGCGCAGCGGCCTGGAATTCATCCGCGATTTGCGCGCCGCGCGCTCCGATGTCGCGGTGCTCGTCGTTTCGATGCACGACGAGTTGGTGTATGCGGAGCGCGTGCTGCGCGCCGGCGCCCGCGGCTACATCATGAAGGAGGCCGGCGGCGAAAATCTCCTCGCCGCAATCCGCCAAGTTCTGCGGGGCGAGCGCTACGTGAGTCCGCGGGTCGCGGAGCGGATTCTCGACAATGTGTCCGCCCGCCGCCCGCGGGGTTCCACTTCCCCCATCGAGAAACTCACCGATCGCGAGTTCGAGGTTTTCCAACATATCGGCCAGGGGATGAGCACGCGGCAAATCGCGGCGCAGCTTCATCTCAGTCCCAAAACCGTCGATGTCCACCGCGGCCACATCAAGGAAAAGCTCGCGCTGAAGGATGTGACCGCACTCGTGCGCCACGCCGTGCGCTGGGTGGAGACGCAGCCGGTCGAATAGCGCGGGCCGGCAAGACACGCGGAGCGAAAGCCAAATGATGCGGAGCCGCGGCGCGCCCGCGCGCCTAGAATCTGCCATGCAAGCATCACTGGCCGGCGCACTGCGCGACCGGCGGCCACAAGTCCGCCACCACTGGGAAGCCTTGTTGCGAGTCGAACCCGTCGGCACGCCACTGGGTCATCCCGATTCACTGGTCCACCTCATCGACTGGACGCTCGACGAAATCTTAGCCGCTCTCTCGCACCCGTTCTCCCGCCAACGCGCCGGTCATCACCATTCGCTTGGTCACGATTCCGTGGGCTGCCCGTGCGGCGGCAATCCCCTGCTCCACTACTTCGCTGCCGGTGAACAGGCGATGCGCGAGGCGCTCGTCCTCTCTCAGGCCGCGCTGCTCGATCTCGATCCGCGGGAGCGCGACGCTTCGTTTGAGGAACTCAACCTCGTGCTCCAAGAAATCTCACGCCGCGAGATTGAGGCTTTCTGCAGTGTCTGCGGCCTGCGTCGGAACGGACTCCAGGTCGCGCCGACACCAGGGAACCAACAGGCGCCCGAGGGCCTTGACGGAATCTAAACCCGCTTGGCCCGCCCCGCTGCTGAGCCGCGAATTCACCTTCGCGATGTAGAATCGAGAATAGATTGGAGTGAGAAACCTGCCCGCGCGCGTCCTGTTTGAATTTCACGCCGAGCAGCCTGCCGAGCTCCGGCACCGCAGTCGTTTCGCCGTGCCCCCGTGTCCCACCAGCATCGAGGGCCATCCGCTCGCGGTTGGCAGCGCCGCGCGCAGCTGTTGCCGGTCCCGCCGGAGAAGCGGGCACGCGTATTCGCCCGGCCCAAAAACATCGCGAGCACGACCGGCCTTCCCCGCAACGCGGCGCGCCCGCGTCATTTGTCCACGTGGTGTCAAACCGTTCTATCTTCGGCTCCAACGCGCCCGCGCCTCGGGATGTGTTTCCACGAGGATTTCGCGGATGCGTTCCTTCTCCTCCGCCGGCAGATACGCATAGCGATCGTTCGGGTCCCGACTGGCAAGCGCCGCCTGCAGGCGATCGAGGATGCGCGATTTGAGCTGCTCCGGCAGGGTGCGAAACATCTCCGAATAGATCAGATGGCTGCAACGTTGCGCGAAGAGTTGCCCGCTCAGCTTGAGATCGCGGAGCGAGTGACCCGAGGGGCTCCGCGGTCCGGCGCGCGAAAATACTTTTTCAAAATCACCGCCGGCGACCATTCCCGCGGGTAACGCCGCGGCGCCCCGGAAGAGCAGGCGGTCCACCACCTCCTGCACGGCGCTCGCAAACACGCTCTTCACACTATCGTAGGCGGGCTCGTCGGTCACGGGCTCCTTGAACGTAGTCTGCAAGCCGTGCTGATAGGCGATCATGCGACGGCACGAGAAAGCCGCGCGCGTCAGACTGTTTTGCACCGCCATCTGATGCTCGAAAACAAGCAGCGCGACGACATCGCTGGTCGGCCGCAGGTAGGAAGCGGTGTCGAAAAATCCCGATAGTTCCTCCGGTCGCGCCTCCGTCGGCTTGAACACCAGCTGGTCGCCCTGCTCGCTCGCGAAGACGTTGCCGCGGTGCGGTTCGCTCCCGCGATAGCCGGTCACATACCAGCCGCCCCAGCGCTGCGCGAAGGGCGTCTCATCATCGACCAGCAGCGTGCCGTGCCGCAGCAACGGTTCGCCCCCGGCATCGGAGAACACCGAACGCGCAAAAACCCCGGGAATGTCGCGCACAAAATTTCCGCCGTGGCAGCGCATGCAATCCGAGTCGCGCTCGATTTTCGGCCGGGCGTCGCGCCCACCGCTCACATCGATCGCATAGAAGATCGGGCCGAGTTGCGGATCGATGGCGGTCACTTCCATCAAGCCGCCCGGCACCCACCCGACATACACGGAGTCGGAAAAATAGAGCGCGCGCGGCCGCTCCGGGCGGATACGCCCGCGTTGCAGGCTCGTCTTCGAGAAGACCAGCATCTGGCTTTCCACCGGCACATGGAGCGCGTCAAGCAACACTTGGACCGCGCGTTTCTCGCTCCCCGCGAGCGCAATCTCACCTGACTCGATCCGCTTTTGCACGGCGGCGAGCGCATCCGTCGCGGTGGTCGCCGAATAGGCGACGGGCGGTTGCTCGTAATCCGGATTGCTCTGCGCGCTCCCGGAGGAAACCAGCGCCAACGCGGCCAGGCTGCACCAAATTTCGGAACTGATTTTTTTCATGGGAGCGGCTGTTCTTCACTCGACCCACGGCCCAGGGCTACCGTTTTGTTCCGGCGGGTTTTTTTGTGCCGCTGCCGTTTCACGCCTAAGCGGAGGAACGCAGCCAGCCCACCTGCGTCCCGCGTCGCATCCAACACGGTGGGCTAGCTCACGGTCACGCGAAGCGCGGCGGTAAAAATCGGTCCGGCGGGGGCGAAAGCAGAGCACCGCGCCATCGTGCGGCTCGCGCCCGTCGCCGCAAGCGGCGACAGACGACCGTCCGCGCCACGGCCCCGGGCCGTTATCCGCGCCAGCTCTGCAAAGTTCGAAGGTAGTTGGCACGTTCAAACGCCGAGGCATCGGCACAACGTCGCAGATCGAATCGACCGCGAAAATCCGCGAGACGGGAGAATCCGTGCGCTTCCATCCAGGCGGTGAGACCCTGCGCCAGTGAGGTCAGCACCCCGGGCCCGTGGCGCAGCAACACCGAGACCAACTGCACGACATGCGCCCCGGCGAGGATCGCCTTGATGGCGTCCGAATCCCGGTGTATTCCGCCGGTCGCCGCGAGCGATCCGCGCAGGAGCGGTGCGAGAATCCCCAACCAACGCAGACGGAGTAGCAGCTCCGACGGATCGGAAAGGTGCAACCTCGGGCGCACGGTGAGCTCCTCGATGTCGATATCGGGCTGATAGAACCGATTGAAGACCACCACGCCGGCCGCACCGGCAAGCTCCAAGGCCACCGCGAGCTGCGCGGTGGAACTGTGAAACGGCGAGAGCTTCACCGCGATCGGGATGTTCACACTCGCGGCCACGAGTCCCGTAATCCGCAGCATTTCCGTCTCCACTCGATCCGCGTCGATCGCGGGATCGGCGACGACCTGATAGAAATTCAACTCGATCGCATCGGCTCCGGCGCGCTCCACCCGGCGCGCCATGTCCGCCCAACTGGTGAGTTGGTGGCCATTGAGTGACGCGATCACCGGGATGGAGAGTTCGCGCTTCAAGCGGACCACTTGGCGCACATAGCCATCGGGTGAGAACTGATAGTCCGCGCAGTCGGGGAATGAACCTGCGGGGTCGGACTCCGCAGAATCGGCCGCGACCGGCGCACGCGGCGGCGGTTCGATCTGTTCTTCAAAGAGCGAGCGCATCACCACGGCGCCAGCGCCTGCATCTTGGAGTCGGCGCGCGAATTCGGCATCGTCGGTCAGCGGCGAAGCCCCGACGACGAACGGCGTGTCCAATGACAGCCCAAGGAATTCGGTGCGAAGGTCCATGGGGTGACGCCCCAGCGCCTAGGCCTGCGCTCGTGCCTTGATCGACCGCTCCCGCGTGGCGGCGGCGGTCGCACCCAAACGGGTCCACGGCAGCGCGCGCAGGCGCTCCGGTTCAATGGACGCGCCCGTGGCCTCGCAAATACCATAGCTACCGGCACGCAGCCGCTCGAGCGCCGCTTCGATTTCCGCCAATTCCGTCCGCTCTTGGCGGATTTCGGCGAGGAGCGTGCCGTGTTCGGCTTCGTCGTTCGCGACCTCGCCGCTGTCGGTGCCACCGCGCTCCAGCCCCACCCGCACGGCGTCAAGCCGCGCCCCACTCTCACTCGCCAACACGTGCCCGAGACGCACCAACGCGCGGTGGTGCCAAGTCCATTGCCGCGGAATCGAAGGGGTTTTCGTTTTCACGCGCGCACGGTAACACCTCCTGCGGCGAACGACTCCGCGGCAGTTGCGGGGAGCTGCGCGCATCTTGCGAAATCGGAACAGCGCCCGCGCAGTCTTGCCTGAACCCAGGCCAAGCGAAAGAGTTTCACCACGTGGAACCTGTCCTGCACCCGGAGCCGCCCCTCGCCATGACGCTACAGCTGCACGATCTCGCGCAGCTCTTCAACTCGATGGACCCCTCGCCGTTTCACGACCGCGACCTCGATGCCGACGCGGAGGAGTTCATCGTCGGTTGGGCCAGCGAGCTGTCGTCCCGGCACGAACTAGAGCTCACGATCCATCTCGCGACGCCGCTACCGCCCGAGCGGGGCCACGCGGTGCAGGATGCGGTAAGACACTACTTCGCCCACCGCGCCGAAATGAAGCAGCGGGAGTTTCGCCATCTGATGCGCCGCGGCCGCATGAGTCTCACGGTCGGCCTGTTGTTCTTGATCGGATGTCTCACGGCGAGCGAACTCCTCGGCACCCTCGGCCACAGCACGATTTCCAAAATCGCGAAGGAAGGCCTCACGATCGTCGGCTGGGTCGCGATGTGGTTCCCGCTGCAGATCTACCTCTACGACTGGTGGCCCTTGCGCGACGCGCGCCGCGTGTTGGAACGTCTCGCGCGCATGCGCGTGAAGCTCGTGGCGCCGGAAGGTGAGGAGAAAGCGTAACGGCGTATCTCGGCCCCGCCGCTTCACCTCGAGCACGAGGCGCGACCGCGGCCGCTCTATCGGGCCATCTTTGGCCGGGCGGCGCGCCCGGCGAAAAGCGGCGCTTTGATTTCTGCTCTTGGCCGCCACCCTGAAATTGGCGCCACGGATTTTGCGGTTCGGCTAATTTCGGCCTGCGCCGCCCGGGTGCCGCCAAGCTTTGGCCAACTCAAACGGCGCCGGGAGCCTTGCTCGATCGCCGGGTCGGGAGATTCACCCGAGCAGCTGTTCAATCTTGGACAGGAGCCGGCTGAGAATTTCTTCGGACGGCACGTCGCTCGGCTGCTTAGGTTGCCCGCGTCAACTGGCAACCTAGCTTTCGTTTTTTTCCTCCGAGGAGAAAACTGGCGGAGCCTATTGGACAAAGTTCGAACCTTCTTCGCCGAAAATCCCGCGCAGTGAGGCGAGCGGTTCACGTTGGCTGGAGGTGTCGAGAGTTG
>JANOAF010000522.1:0-23068 GCA_031411015.1 Opitutaceae bacterium
AGACCCGCCCTACTCCGATCCGGACACCATACCCGCCTTCTCATCAATACCCGTCACATCAACCTCTCCCCGTGGTTCCGCCCTCCGCCTTCCTCCCCGCCAGTTTCGATCCACGGAAGCCGATCGCGCTAATCGCTGGGCAAGGGCTCTACCCGCAGTTGGTGGCGCGGGCAATCCGAGCGGCGGGGATTCCGTTGCGCCTCGTCGCGTTCGAGGAAGAGACGCCGCCGGAACTCATCGCTACCTTTGCCAAGAGCGAACACCGGCTCCTCAAGGTCGGCCAACTGGGTCACATGCTCGACGCACTGAAGGATTTCGGTGCGGGCTACGCCTTCATGGCCGGCCAAATCACGCCACGTCGATTGTTCAAAGGTCTGCATCCCGATCTCAAGGCCACGCGCATTCTACTCTCTCTGAAGCGCCGCAACGCGGAGACCATCTTCGGAGCCATCGCGCGGGAGATTGAGGCGCTCGGCGTCACGCTGCTCGATGCGCGGTCGTTTCTCGACGCGCAACTCGCCACGGCGGGTTGCATGACCGGCAAAAAGTTCTCCATCGAACAGGACTACCTCGATCACGGCATCCAGATCGCGCGCGAGTGCGCGCGGCTCGACATCGGACAGGGCTGCGTCGTGCGCAAGGGCACGGTGCTCGCGGTCGAAGCCTACGAGGGCACCGACGAAATGCTGCGCCGCGCGGGCGGGCTCAAGGCCGACGAGATGCTCTTCGTCAAGACGGTGAAGCCGAAGCAGGATTGGCGATTTGACGTGCCGTGCTTCGGCCTGCGCACCCTCGAAGTTATGCGCGAGGCGCACCTCGGTGCCGCGGCGCTCGAAGTCGGCAAGGTGATCATTTTGGACAAGCCCGCCGTGCTGGAGCAGGCGCGCACGTGGGGTATTCAGCTGCTGGGATTCACGTAGGCAGCGGCACGTTTGTCATTGCGAGAAGCCGCGCTCGGCGCGGCGACGAAGCAATCGAGCCGTTCGACAAGCTCACGGCCCAGAGCAAGATCGAGGGGCTGAATTGCCACGGCACGCTTTGCGCACCTCGCGATGACAAATGGGAATATTACCGCGGGCTTCACGTAAGCCCGCTTGCACGTGGCGGCGGATCGCCTCACATTTCCGCCGCCATGAAAAACGACGTCGTCCTAGTCACCGTCAAAGGTGTAATGCCCACCGCCAATGGGTGCGCCGTTTTCTTGGGCAATGATGACAAAACTTTCGTCATTTACGTCGATCACGACGTGGGCCGGGCGATCCAGATGACGCTCAATGGCGTGAAAAAAGAGCGGCCGCTCACCCACGATCTCATCGGCAGCGTGTTGCTCGGACTCGGCACGCAACTCGAGCACATCGTCGTGAACGACGCGCGCGAGGGCACTTTCTTCGCGCGCATCCTGCTCCGGATGGAAAATGAGCTGGGCAAAAAAATCGTCGAGATCGACGCGCGCCCGAGCGACTCCATCGTGCTCGCGTTGCAGCAGAAACGGCCGATTCACGTGGCCCGCGCGGTTTTTGAGAATGTGGAGGACATGACCGAAATCCTCGAACGCGTGCTCAAGCAACAGACCAGCGAGCCGGATGAGGATGATGACAAGGCCTGAGCGGGCATGATCTCCTCGGGCCGCACTTCCCTCCCCGCCGGCCAACAGCCGGGCGGTCCGCTCACCGCGTTGGCTCCGATGCAGGACGTGACGGACCTCGCGTTCATGCGCGTGATCGCGCACTACGGTGCGCCGGATTATTTTTTCACGGAGTTTTTCCGCGTCCACGCCCACTCGCGACCGGAAGCGCACATCCTCCGCTCCATCGACGAAAACACGACGGGACGGCCCGTTTTCGCGCAGCTGATCGGCGAGGATCTCGGGCATCTTGCCCGCACCACCGAGGCGCTGCTCCGGCACAACGTCGCCGGCATCGACCTGAATCTTGGCTGCCCCGCGCCGAAAGTTTACAAGAAGAACGTTGGCGGCGGCCTACTCCGAGAACCGGCGAAGATCGGCGAGATTTTCGCGATGCTCCGCGCCGCGGTGCCGGGATTATTCACCGTAAAGATGCGGATCGGCTTCGATAGCACGGCCAATTTCGACCGCATCCTGGATTTGGTGAACGAGCACCGCGTCGATCTCCTCAGCGTGCATGGCCGCACGGTGAAGGAGATGTATCGCAGCGAAGTCCACTACGACTGGATCGCCCACGCGGTGACACGCGTGCGTTGCCCGGTGCTGGCGAATGGCAACGTGACCTCCGCGCCGCGCGCCGGGGAAATTGTCGCGCAAACGCGCGCCGCCGGCGTGATGATCGGGCGCCATGCGATCCGGAACCCGTGGATTTTCCGCCAGTGCCGCGAGCGTTTCGCAAACCAACCGGTGAAACGACTGACGCTCGCCGACGCGCGCGACTACGTGGAACGTCTCTACCGCGCCACGCAGTCGCCGACGATGCCCGAGCGCTACCACGTGAACAAAATGAAGAAATACCTGAACTTCGTCGGGCAAAGCGTGGATGGGACGGGAGCGTTTTTGCACGAGATGCGCCGCACCGAAACGGAGGCCGAGTTATTTTCCGTCTGCGACCGCCATTTGCTCACCGAGCCGGAGAAGGAGTTTTCCGCGGAGCCCTACCCCGGCGTGATCGCGCGCCCGAACTGCGAGACGCCGAACGAGACCGCAGATGGTTGCTCGCTCGAGACGGTGACCGCGTGAATTTGGGTGCGATGGCTTGGGGTAACGCGGAGCTTCAGCCCGAGTTGTTTGTCCTCCGCGCGGGCTGAAGCTCCGCGCTACACGCCCGCGTTTTTCCTTTTCGGTGCCGTCGCTGGCGCGTCGGCTCGCACCACTCCCAGTTCACGCGGAAAACGTGCACCCAATGGAGGTCCACCGAGTCGGTCAGGCCCGCCGATAAAACTGTCGAGCCCACCCCCACGGCGGTGAAATTGGTCCCCGGCGCGCGGCTCCGATCAAAACCGAGGCTCAGGCCATCCATCTCCACGAGAATTTTTCCCGGTGCCACCGTCTGCGGCGTTTCCGTGACTTGGGCGAAAAGGGACGAAGCAACTGGAGCCAACTAAACAGCGGCGAGGAGCGCACGACCCGCCAGCGGAGTGGACATGTTTCGGAGTGAACCGAGACGCTCCGAGCGCGCGAGTCCAAAGCAGCCGACCGGGAATCGCCCGACAGTTTACCCGCGATGATTCGCGCCAGCGCGATGCTCAAGCGCATGATTCCGGATCGACGCCGCCGGCTTAAACACCGCGCGACGCCAAGGCATCTCTCGCCCCCAGGGTTCGAAGCGCCTTCGGGCCCACCGGCGGTTTCCCCCTTGCCGCCGACGGCGCGCGATTCGCACACTCGGCGGCGATGTCGCATTCGCTCGCGCGCCTCGTCTTCCTAATCACGGGATTATTCTTCGCCGCGTTCTTCGTGTGGCCGGTGATCCAGATTTTAGAGGGCGGTTTCATCGATGCGGATGGGCGCCTGACTTTCGCCTACCTCGGTGCGGTGCTGAGCGACCCGACCTATCTTGGCGGTCTGAGAAATTCATTTCTGCTCGCAAGTGCGGCGACGACCCTGGCGCTGCTCATCGCGCTGCCGCTCGCCGTCGTGAGTGATCGGTTTCGGTTTCCGGCCAAAGGCCTCCTCGGCTCGCTCGTGCTAGTCCCGATGATTTTACCGCCATTCGTCGGCGCGATCGGCATCAAGCAAATCTTCGGGCAATACGGCGCGTTCAACGCCCTGCTCCATCACCTCGGTTTCCTCGCGCCGGGCGCGACCATCGACTGGTTCGCGGCGAATCAATTCTGGGGGATCGCGGTCGTCGAGGCCCTCTCGCTTTATCCGATCATCTACCTCAACGCCGTCGCCGCGCTCGCCAACATCGACCCGGCGATGGAGGAGGCCGCGCAAAATCTGGGGTGCACCGGCCTGCGCCGTTTTTGGAAAATTACGCTGCCGCTCGTGCGGCCCGGGCTTTTTGCCGGAGGCACGATTGTGTTTATCTGGGCGTTCACGGAGTTGGGCACACCGCTCATCTTCGACTACGACCGCGTCACCAGCGTGCAGATTTATTATGGACTGAAGGACATCGGGGCGAACCCGTTTCCCTTCGCCCTCGTGGCCGTGATGCTCGCCTGCTCGGTCGCGATCTATGCGCTGAGCAAGACCCTCTTCGGCCGCGCCGGCCACGCGATGATGGCGAAGGCCACGAGCGGCGGCGGCCCGCGCGCGTTGAGCCGGGGCCGGGCCTGGCTCTGCACGCTGCTCTTCGGTGGCGTCACGTTTCTCGCCGTGCTGCCGCATCTCGGCGTGATCCTCGTGGCATTTTCCAACGACTGGTATGGCACGGTCGTGCCGGCGCACTACACGCTCGAGAACTTTGAACTCGCGCTCGGCCACGACCTCTCGGTGCCGGCGATCGCGAACAGCCTGAAGTTCGCGAGCCTCTCCACGCTCGTCGACCTCGGGCTCGGGCTTGCGATCGCCTACGTCGTGGTGCGGAGCAAGGTCGCGGGCCGACAGGCACTCGATTTTCTCGCGATGCTGCCGCTGGCCGTGCCGGGTCTGGTGCTGGCATTTGGTTACCTCGCGATGGCGCAGGACGGGAAATTTTTCTCGTTCCTGAATCCCACCCGCGATCCGACGATTTTGCTCATCATCGCCTATTCCGTGCGTCGGCTGCCCTACGTGGTGCGCGCCGCCGTCGCTGGTTTTCAACAAACGAGCGAAACCCTCGAGGAAGCCGCGCAGAATCTCGGCGCGCCGCCGCTCTGGGCTGTGATCAAGATCACGCTGCCGCTGATCATGGCGAACGTGATCGCGGGCGGGTTGCTGGCCTTTGCGTTCGCGATGCTGGAGGTGAGCGACTCGCTGATCCTCGCGCAAAAGCAGGCATTCTACCCGATCACGAAGGCGATCATGGAACTCTTTCAACTGCTCGGCGACGGGAAGTTCATCGCCAGCGCGCTCGGCGTATGGGCGATGGTTTTCCTCGGGGTGACGATCGCCGGCCTGAGTATTTTGCTGGGGAAAAAACTGGGCACTATTTTCCGCGCCTGACGATCACCCGCGACCCCGACTATGCCCCAGCTCCTCCTCGTCTCACTCATCTGGGCATTTTCATTCGGGCTGATTAAACGACACCTCGGTGGCCTCGACAGTTCGTTGGTCGCAACCGTCCGTCTGGGATTGGCGCTCTTGGTTTTTCTGCCGCTCCTGCGATTCCGCAGCGTGTCGCGGAAGACTGCGGCCGCGCTACTGGGCATCGGTGCGCTGCAATTCGGGGTCATGTATCTCGCCTACATCGAGAGCTTCCAGTATCTGCGCGCCTATGAAGCGGCCCTCCTGACTCTCACGACGCCCGTGCTGGTCACGCTCTTCGCCGATGCCCTCGATCGCACCTGGCGACCGCGCGCGCTCCTCGCTGCGCTGCTGGCGGTGAGTGGAGCGGCGTTCGTCGCGCTCAAATCGAGCGACGTCAATGTAACCCTCCGCGGCCTTGCCCTCGTGCAACTCTCCAACGCGGCGTTTGCCGGCGGACAGGTGCTCTATCGACGGCTGATGCTCCGCGATACCGCGCGGCGCGACCGCGATGTGTTCGCTTTACTCTACGCGGGCGGGTTTGCCGTGGCGTTGGCGGCGGCGCTGCCGCGCGACATCGCGGTCGATCTCACCGGCACCCAGCGGTGGGTGCTGCTCTACTTGGGTGTGTTGGCGTCGGGCGTCGGATTCTTCCTCTGGAATATGGGCGCGACGCGTGTCAGCGCCGGCACGCTCGCGGTGATGAACAACGTCAAAATTCCGTTGGCCGTCGCCGTCTCGATTCTCTTCTTCGGTGAAACCGCCGACTTGCCGCGCCTGATCGCAGCCGGGGCGATTATGGGAATCGCCGTTTGGCTGGCAGAGAAACGAACTGCGGGCTCAGAAACACGGAGTTCAAAGTAGGGCGGGTCTGTGACCCGCTCTCGGATACTCAGCGTGCAAAAGGGCGGGTCACAGACCCGCCCTACTTAAAGCCGATCCCTCACTTCGTCTTCGTCTGAAACGTCCTCGTGTGACCCGTGCTTGGGACCGAAATCGTGTAGCTTTTTCCGTCGGCCGCCACGGACATCTTGATGATGTTTGCGGTGCACTTGGCCGCTTCGGCCCCATTGAGATTACCCTGATTGGCGACAAATTCCGCCGCGTTGTTTTCTTCCGCCGGCACGTTGTGGCTTTGATGCAACTGGTAAAATGCCTGCACAGACTTCGCCGCGCGGACGGCGGCAAAGGTCCCGGCCTGCCCACCCTTTTTCGGGCCGTTGTTCATCACGACCACCGTCGGTTCCAGGCTGCGCACCAAGGCGGGATGGTTGCTCACTTCGAGGCCGTGGTGGTTCGTCTGGTAAACGTCCATGACGCCCGCGAGATTGTAGGGTGCAACGAGTTTCTCCTCGAGATTCCAAGTGAGATCGCCGCCGTCAAAAAAGCGAAACGCTCCAAACGAGAGCACGAACACCGCGCTATTGGCGTTGTCACTCGCGTCCGTCGGTTTCGGCGACTCGCTGCCCGCGAGCGGGTTCTTGCGCTGCTTCTGCGCCGCCGTCGGCTCCACAAACTTCTGATCGGCCGCGATACAGCGCAGCTCCAGCTTGGTCGCACCGGACTTCAACGGGATCACAGTGCCCGGCACGAGCGACGCTCGCTGCGCCGCAATCTCGCGGAACGGTTTGATCTGAACGGGAAACGACGATTGCGCGCGACCATCGGGATCGCCGGCCGGGATGGCACGCTGATGAATGATACCAAACGGAATCTGCTGCGCTACCTCGGCCGCCCCACCAAAATGGTCGATGTGCCAATGCGTGATGAGCACGTGATCGAGGCGAGCGAGGCCGGCGGCCTTGGCCGCAGTGACGATGCGGGTGGGATCGCGCCCGCCCGGATTACCCGTGTCGATCAGCACGGACTCGCCCGCCGGAGTAACAATCAGTGTTGAGCCTCCGCCCTCGGAATCGACCCAGTAAAAATCAAGCGTCCCCGTCTTCTGATCGGCGCGGACGGAGGTGAAGCCGAGCGCAGCAGCGGCCAGCACAGCGAGAGAGGAACGGAGTGATTTTTTCATGGGGAAATGGGGTTTGAAGTCGGGCGGGTCTGTGACCCGCCCTTGCACGCGGCGTGTTCGACCCAAGGGCAGGTCATAGACCCGCCCTACTTCGTATAATAGGCGTTGATCTTGTCGGCGACGTCACGGAAGCCGATGTCTTCGCTGTAGATGATTTTGAATTCTTCGATCGCGGCGTCGGACTTGCCCATCAGTTCGTAGCAAGTGCCGAGCTCGTAGATTACGTCCTTCTTCGTGTCGTCCATCGTGCCCAGATCGTTTTTGGCGGTGTTGAGCTGGGCGACGGCGAGATCGAAAAGACGCTTCGCCTTGAAACAGCGGCCCAGGCCAACGAGCGACGACACGCGCACCTGCGGGCCCTTCTGCGCCTGCTGAAACTGCGCAATCGCGGCATCGGTCTGGCCAACCTCCAGTAGGAGCGCCCCGAGTGCGTAGCGCGCCGGATAGTCGTTAGGATAACGCTCCACGTAACGCTTCGCCTCGCTGAGCTTGAATTCGCCAAACTCCTTCTGCGCGGCCGCAAGCTTGGCCTTGGCCACAGGATCGTCGGGATTGGCCGCGAGCGCGGTTTCCGCGTCCTTCATGTGCTTTTCGACGACGGCGGTCGCGAGTTCCGACTCTTGTTTCTCAAGGGCGGCATCGGTTTTCCCCACGGGTTGCTCTCGCGCCTTGCGGACCCAGACGAGCGCTTGATCAAGATCACCCATCTGACGGAAGGTTTGGGAAACGGTGCGGTAGTGATTCAGGTTGTTGGGCTCTTTGGCGACGCGAGCGAGCGCCTCGTCGAGCAAGCGCTGCGTCATCGCATCTCCCGTGACGACCTTGGCCGACTGCTCGAGCGAAACTGCCTGCGCCTCGTCGCGCAGTTTGTCGCGATAATTGCTCTGTTGATCCCAGTTATGCTTCGTGACGGTCTGCGCGACGGAGGACTTGCGCATGAGATTCTGCGCCTCGGCATCCATGGGTTTGTCCCTGAGCAACTCGTCGGCGATTTTCAGCGCATCGGCAGGCCTTCCTGCCGCGAGCAGCGCTTCGCCCAACGCGAGGAGATTGGCACGGTTGCCCGGCTCCAACTCGCGAATGGCATCGAGCGCAAACGCCACCGTCTCCAGTAAACCGAGTCCCGTGGCGGCCTCCGCGAGAATCCTCAACGCCGGAACACTCGTCGGATCCTTGGCGAGCAAGAGGTCGGCCGTGTCCAGTTGTTTCGCCGGGTCCTTTTTGCCGCCAAAGGAAAAAGGCGAAGACGTCAGGCCACTGAGGGTCTTGCCGAAAAATCCGCCGGTTTTGCCCCGGTGTGCGCGCAATTGCGCGATGCGCTGAAGTTTTCGCACGGGCAGGCAGCCCGGCTGCATCTTGAGAATCTGCGCCGTCACCTCCGCCACATACTCAAGGTTGCCGCGCTCGATCGCCACGCGCGCGTTCTCCACGAGTTTTTGATGGCGGGGGTCGAGGGAGGAAACGGGGACTTCGGGCATGGGAAAGTGTTACGAAACGGGCGAGCCGAGCGCGGTCAACGCCAGACTCGGCGCGAGGAAAGACGCGCCGAGTGACCGATCGTTTCCTCAGCGCTGCATTCGTGGAAAATAGTTGGTCAGAGCAGGCCGTCGGCGGCGACCGCCGCCGTCAACCGCGCGAGGCCCGACTCCACCACCGCCGTTGTCGGCCCTTCGACCAACAGCCGCAGTTTCGCCTCCGTCCCGGAGTAGCGCACCAGCACACGCCCCTGCGCGCCCATTTCCTCCTCGATCCGGCGAATCGTCGCAGGAAGGTGCGCCAACGAATCGAGGGGCCGCTTCTCGCGCACTTTGATCGCTGCGGTGAGCTGCGGGAATTTTTTCAATACTCGGCGCAAATCCGACAGCGGCCGGTTCGTTGCGAGCATTACTTCGATGACCTTGAGCGCCGCGACGAGGCCGTCACCCGTCGGCGAAACCTCCGAGCAGATAATGTGACCGGAGGATTCGCCCCCAAGAGTCGCGCCCTCGGCCAGCATTCGCTCGATGACGTAGCGGTCGCCGATGTTCGTGCGCAGCACCCGGCCGCCCGCGGCGGTGATCGCGGCATCGACACCGAGGTTGCTCTGCATCGTGACCACGAGTGTATTTTTCGCCAAACGCTGGTGCGTGAGCGCATGCGTCGCGAGCAGCGTGAGAATCTCGTCGCCATCGAGCACATCACCGCGTTCGTCGCACAACACGCAGCGATCGCCGTCACCGTCGTGCGCGATACCGAGGCGTGCACCGGCGGCGAGGACGCGAGCTGCGAGTTGCTCGGGATGTTCGCTGCCGACGCCGGAGTTGATGTTGCGGCCATCAGGGGCATCGCCGATGCCAACGACTTCCGCCCCGAGCGCACGGAGCACCGCCGGCGTCGTGCCGCACGTCGCGCCATGGGCGGTATCGAGCACGATCCGCCAGCCATTGAGCGCAGCGGCGGGGAGAAGTTGGGTCGTAGCTGAGATGTAGTCCGCCGCCGCACGCGCATGCACGGGCGCGGGCGCGATAGCTGGCTCCAGTTCCGTAACCCACGCCGGCAAACGGTGCTCAATCTGCAACTCGTCCTCGTCGGTCAGCTTCACGCCCGAGGGGCCGAAAAATTTGATGCCGTTATCCTCGGCCGGATTGTGCGACGCCGTGATGACGACTCCAAGGACCGCGCCCTCGGTGCGCACCGCCCGCGCCACCGCTGGCGTTGGCACCACCCCAAGCGACACCGGCTCGCAACCCGCGGCGCGCAGACCGCGCATGACGGCAGCCTCCAACGCCACGCCCGAGTAGCGGGTATCCCTCCCGATCAGCACACGGCCTTTCTTGGGCAGCCACACGGCGACGGCAAAGCCGAGCCGCGCGGCAAATTCCTCGTTGATCAACGGGCCACCATAGGGCCCGCGCACGCCGTCGGTGCCGAAATATTGGCGTTTCATGAACGATAAAATTCGCGCACCGCGGCGATTTTGCGCCGGACGGCGCCCCCGAGCAACATGTCGCGAGCGGGTTCCAAGCCGTCGCGGACCGTCGGCACGCGGCCCACGATCCAGAGCGCCGTGGCGGCATTGAGCACGATGGTGTCGACCAACCCCGCCGGGGCCTGGCCGGCCAACAACGTTTCGACGATGGCGAGATTCATCGCCAAATCCCCGCCGACAAGATCGCTGAACGGCGCAGGCTTAAGACCAAAATCCTCCGCCCGCCACTCGCCATCGATCGCACGATGGGCTCCGAACCCGCGCACGCGATTGACGGTCGCGGTCGTCAATTCATCGATTCCCTTGTCGCCCGCGATCACGCCGTGCGCGGCGAGGCCGGCCCGGGCACCGAGCGTCTCCAGCGCGCCTGCGAGCTTGGGCACCGATGCCGCGGAGAAAGTCCCGAGCAACACATGCGCGGGCCGGCCCGGATTGATGAGCGGGCCAAGGATATTGAAAACAGTGCGCTGGCCGTGCGCCGCGAGCGCTTTGCGAACAGGCGCGATGTGCTTGAACGTCGGGTGGTAGGCGGGCGCAAAAAAGAATACAAAACCAAGCTCCGCCAGCGCACGCCGCAGGACTTCCGGCGACGCCTCAAGATTCACGCCCAGCCCCGCCAGTAGATCGGCGCTGCCACACTTAGACGTTATGCCGCGATTGCCGTGCTTCATCACCACCACGCCGGCACTCGCCAAAACGAGCACCACCATGCTCGAGATGTTAAATCCCCCTGCATGATCCCCACCCGTTCCAACGATATCGATCGCGTGGGGTGACCACGCCTCCACCCCGGGATCCACCGCGCGGCCGCGAAAGGTGGTGGCAAATGCCGCGAGCTCTTCCGGCGTCTCACCTTTCCTGGCAAACGCAGTGAGAAACGCAGCCTTCGCTTCGTCCGACTCCTCGAGCGCAGCCAATGCCGCCGCGGCTGCCGCCGCTGCGTCGGGCGCAAGGTCTCCCCCCGCACTTACGAGGGCAGTCAGGGCAGTGAGAGTCGGCATGTGCGCACGAGTCAGCGTCACTCCGCGCGCGCGGCAAATAAAATTGCGCCGTTCCCGCAAAGCTGAAACGAACGCGCGTGCGAAAAACCCGTCTCGCCCTCCTCCTCGCAATCGCAACGTCGGTCGCGTTTGCCGCTGAACCGGCCCAGCCGCCGGCATCTCCGCAAACGGTTACCGTTGGCGAACAAATGACGGCCGGCGCCGCTGCGGCCGAGTTGAGCGTGCGCGACGCCATTATCCTCGGTGTAATCGAGGGCGTGACAGAATTCCTTCCCGTCTCCTCGACCGGTCACTTGATCATCGCGACGCGGGTGCTGGGCCTTGAGTCAGGGAACCCGATTTTCGACAAGGACGGAAAACCCATGATGCATCGCAAGCCGAAGGACGGACGTCCCGGCGAGATGCTCACGCTCAAGCAGGCGACCGACACTTACATTGTCGTCATCCAGTTCGGTGCCATCGCCGCCGTCGCGCTGCTCTATTGGAGCCAGTTGTGGTCGATGTGGCGCGGCCTGCTCGGACGCGATCCCACCGGATTGCGGCTTCTGATTAACGTGATGATCGCGTTTGTGCCGGCCGCCGGGATTGGCTTCCTCGCCCATGACTGGATCGATGCCCACTTATTTTCGATTCCCACGGTGATTGTCGCGCAGATCGTCGGCGCGTTCGTGATGTTTTACGCCGAATATTGGTATGGCAAAAACCTGATGGCCGGCACGCGCGTCGAGAAAGAGGAGATTTCTCCGGCGGGCGCTTTCGGGGTCGGCCTCTTGCAATGCACCGCGCTAGTCCCCGGCACGAGCCGCTCGATGATGACGATTGTCGGCGGCTACTTTTCGGGCCTCGATCCGAGACGCGCGGCGGAGTTCAGTTTCATCCTCGGGTTTGTCACGCTCACCGCCGCCTCGATCTACAAGAGCATGAAAGGTGGCAGTGTGATGATTGCGGTCTTTGGCTGGTCGCACGTGATTCTCGGTGCCGTCGTCGCGGCGATCACGGCTGCGGTCTGCGTGCGCTTTCTGGTGCATTGGCTGATGCGGCACGGACTGGCGGTTTTCGCTTGGTATCGGCTGGTCGTCGCCGCGGGTTTGATCGCCTATTTTTACAGCTGAAATCCGCTCCCGGCTGCTCGCGAGGATGACGCTTGACGCGTCATTGCACCGCTCTTTACTCCGACCCTTTCACTACTCTCGCGGGTATATTTTCGCACACGCCCGCACTCAAAAACACTTCCTCCCATGGCCAATCCGAAACGCAAACAGTCCAAACGCCGCAGCGCCAACCGCCGCGCGGCCAACGCCTTCAAGGCTCCTGAGTTCGCCAAGGATCCGGTGGATGGCAGCCTTTTCCGTCCTCACCGGGTCAATCCGAAAAATGGGATGTATCGCGGTCGCCAAGTGCTGAACGTCGAGGTCTGAGCCTCGCACCTTAGGTCAGCAACCCCGCCATCCCCGCGATGGTCACCACTTCCGGCGCGACCAATCGCATCGCGGTCGACGCCATGGGCGGCGACTTGGGACCTTCCGAGGTCGTTGCCGCCGTCAAGCTCGCACTGCATCAGTCTGCGACCCTAAACCCGATCACACTCGTCGGTGACGAGGCGGTGCTGGGTCCTCTGCTCCGCGAAGCAGGGATTGCTCGTAGTAGTCGTCTATCCGTCCTGCATGCGTCCGACGTCATCACGATGGACGACAAGCCGCTGCACGCGCTGAAACGGAAAAAAGATTCATCCATGGTTCGCGCCATTGAGTTGGTGAAAAATGGCGAGGCCAGTGTCGTCGTCAGTTGTGGTAACACCGGCGCATTGATGGCCGGGGGCACATTGCGGCTGCGGCCGATGGAGGGCATTGCCCGCCCGGCATTGGCTGCCATTTGCCCCCGCTCCGGCGGACATTTTGTCCTCATCGATGCCGGCGCCAACCCCGAGGCCAAGCCTGAGCACCTCGTCCACAATGCGATTCTCGGTAGCCACTACTGCCGGGTCATGCTCGGGGTGAAAAAACCCCGCGTCGGGCTCATGACGATCGGGACCGAGGAAGGCAAAGGCAACGCGCTCATCACCGAGACCAACGAGATGCTGAAGCGGGTCGGCGGCCTGATCAACTACGCGGGTCCGATTGAGGGTTTCCACGTTTTCGCCGAACACGTGGATGTCGTCGTCTGCGATGGTTTCGTCGGCAACATCATGATTAAGAGCTGGGAGTCGCTCGTGAAGTTTTTCTCTACGATGCTGAAGGAGGAGCTTCAGGCGAATCCCGTGCGCGCGACCGGTGCCCTCTTATCCAAGGGCGCATTCAATGCCCTCAAAGAGCGGATCAACCCAGAGCGCTACGGCGGCGCCCCACTCCTCGGACTTAACGGCAACATCTTCAAGGCCCACGGCTCCGCCAACCGGCGAGCCATCCGCAGCGCCATCCTTTCCGCCAACGAAATGGTGAAGGGCGGCCTCAACCAACACATCGAGACGGATATTGCCCGGGCGAACGAATTGCTCGGCCAACCGATCCTCGGCTGAGCTGCCCGGGGTGCGCCGCGAGCGGCCGCCCTCTCCTCACTCGTTTCCCGATATCTGAATGCCCTCCACCGTAATCCTCGGCACCGGTTCCTACGCCCCCGAACGCATCCTCACCAACGATGAGCTTTCTGGGATGGTGGACACCTCTGACGAATGGATCCGAGCGCGGAGCGGCATCCGCGAACGCCGAATCGCGGCCCCGGGCGAAGCTACTTCCGACATGGGAATGCGCGCTGCGCAACGCGCGCTTGAAGATGCCCGCGTCGCTCCCGCCGAAATCGACCTGCTGATTGTCGCCACGGTCACGCCGGACATGCCGATGCCGGCCACGGCATGCTTTATCCAACACAAGCTCGGCCTCCCCACCACCTGCGCGTGTTTCGATCTCAATGCCGCTTGCTCCGGCTTCGTCTACGCCCTGGATACGGCTTGTGCGATGATCGCTTCCGGTCGCTACAAGAAGGCGCTCGTGATCGGCGTGGAAAAGCTCTCCGCCATCATCGACTGGCAGGACCGCACGACCTGCGTGCTCTTTGGTGACGGTGCCGGAGCCGTCGTGGTGGGCCTCACCGCCGAGCCCAACCTCGGCCTGATCGGCACGCGGCTTGGTAGTTTTGGCGACGGGGCCGAGCTACTTTGCATTCCACGCGGTGGCAGTAGCGCGCCTTCGACGCCCGAGTCGATTGCCGCGCGCGACCACTGCATCCGGATGAAGGGCAAGGAAGTTTTTAAACTCGCCGTGCGGGCGATGGATGAGGCCGCACGTGATATTCTGGAACAACATCACGTGCGTGCGGATCAGATTTCGCTCGTGATTCCCCATCAGGCCAACCTCCGCATCATCGAGGCCATCTCCCAATACCTCGAGCTCCCGATGGAGCGTTTCTTCGTGAACGTCGACCGCTACGGCAACACCTCCGCCGCTTCTATCCCCATTGCCCTCGACGAGGCGCGCCGCGCCGGCCGGATTAAGCCCGGCGACCTGACATTGCTCGTCGCGTTTGGGGCGGGCTTGACCTACGGAAGCGCACTGCTTCGCTGGTAACTCTTTTTCCGAATGCGTTCCGCTCCCGTCCGCCGCCTGCCGGCCGTCCTCTGCCTCGTGTTTTCCCTCGTCAACTTGCTGACGGCACTCGCGCGCGCCGATCTCGTGTGGACCGCTCAGACCGGCTGGCGCGTCGAAGGCGGCGCTCTTTCCGGTCTCGCCGGGGCCGAGGGCAAAAATGCCCTCGAAAAAATGAACAGCGCCCGCGCCTCCGAAGAGAGCGGCAGTCTGCTGAGCGCCAGCCGTGCTTACCAGTCCATCGCGAAGAAATATCCAAATTCGATTTATGCGCCCGAGGCGCTCTACCGCTCGGCCCAGTTGCGCCTGAAACGGAAGGAATACACCAAGGCCTTTGAAGATTTTCAGCAGGTCCTCGGCCGATACCCCAATACCCGCCGCTTCAACGACATTGTCGGGGAACAATACCGAATCGCGAGTGCGCTCCTCGACGGCGCGCGCGGTCGCATGATGTGGGGCCTGCTCCCGGGTTTCACGCAGCGCGACAAAGCCATCGAGTATTTCGAGACGATCTTGGGCAACGCACCTTACAGCGACTACGCGCCCCTTTCGCTCATGAATATTGCCCGCGGCCACCAGCGGCTCGGCAACATCCCCGACGCGGTCGATGCGCTCGACCGCATGATCAACAATTATTCGCAGACGCTCCTCGCGCCCGACGCCTACCTCAAACTCGCGCAGACCCACGCCTCGCTCGTTGACGGCCCCTACTACGACCAAGGTTCCACTAAGGAATCGATCACCTACTTTACCGATTTCATGCTGCTTTTCCCCAGCGACACCAACATCGGCGTCGCCGAAAAGGGACTCGACGGCATGAAGACCATGCTCGCCGAGAGTAAGATTCGGATGGCCGATTTTTATTTCTACAAGCGCTCGAATTTCAAGGCCGCGCGCGTGTTCTATAATGAAGCGATCACCGCCTATCCCGAGTCCACCATCGCAAAGAAGGCCAAGTCCCGGCTAGCCGAAGTGGAAGCCAAGGCGTCCGGCCAGCCCGCTCCCGTAACTCCAGGGGAAGCTCCGCCCGCGAATAAGAAGCGTTTCCTCTTTTTCTGAGCCGGCGCTGCACAGGCTGCCCGCCTGATTCGAACATGCTCTGCCGACTTCTTCTTACCGCCACTGTTGCCCTTCTGCCGGCTTTGCTCGGCGGTTGTGCAAACTATCGATTAGGGACCGGCGGCACGCCGGCGTTTCGCACGCTCTACGTCGAACCGGTAATCAACAAAACTCTGGTGCCCCAAGCCCAAGCTTTGCTCTCGACGCGGATTCGCGAGACCTTCGCCCGTGATGGCCGCGTCCAGCTTGTAAATTCCGCCGCCGGTGCCGACGCCACGCTTACACTCACGATCGATACTTACCGGCGGGAAATTGCCGCGGTGCGCGAGGGCGACACGGGGTTGGCCCGCAAATTCAATGTGACGCTTGGAGCCACGTGCAGCCTGCGCGACAACCGCGGGACTCGCGCCATTTTCGAGAACCGGACGCTGAGCGCGGTGCGCGAAGTGTTCACCGACAGCGGGCAACTCCAATCTGAATATCAGACGCTGCCGTTACTCTCGGAGGCCTTGGCGGCCAAGGTCGCGCACGCGGCGCTCGACACGTGGTGAGCGCCGCCGACTGTTCAGCGCTTCCGCAATAATCCCGCCAGTCGCGTAAAGGTTTCTTCGCCGAAACCCATCGCCTGTTTGATGTGCGCGTCGCGCTCGATTGGGTTGGGAATTTTTGCGGTGCGGCGCCACTCGCGCCACGGGACAATGCCAAAAGCCCACGCGAGCACCGCCGTCACTGGCACCGGCACGTCACTGCCATGAAGGATGCGTGCACGTAGCTCAGGATCTTGGGCCATGCGGCGAATCGCCGCCGGCCGCGTGCGAAAATTACACGCGGCGAGGGCACTGTTATCGCCGTAGAGCCGCGGAAACTTCCGCGTCATCTCCACGAACACTTCAAAATAGTCCGGATCGAGCAGCATCAGGCCGGTGCCACAGTGCGCCGCGATGCAGGTAACGCCGATCTCCAGCGCGCGCGTCAACACTCGGGGGCTCGCCAGCTTCGGATCGAGCACGGGAAGCGTTCGCTCACTACCCGTGTGCGCGAGCAGAATCAGCCCGCTCTCCGCCATGCGCTCCAGAAACCGCGTGTAGCGCGGGTGGTTCCAATCGATGTTCTGGCAGTTCGGCAGGCATTTCAGCATCACAGCCCCGGCGGCCAAACAACGCTCCAATTCCTCCATCGCATCACGCCGCGCCGGATGAATCGAAACCGCCGGCAGCAACTCGGGATGCGCGGCCGCCAGCCGCAGCACATGATCGTTCGGCACGAAAAACGATCCGGTATTGGCGAGCACCTCCCCGTTGTCGCGATGCGGCTCATCCTGCGCGAGAATCACCGCGGCATCGAGCGACGACTCGCGCACAAACTTCAGCATCTGCTCCGCGTAAATCCGGTCGAGATCCCCGTCGAGCGCCGACCGAGGCAGGCCCACCGCGCCGAGCATCAGCGGCACACCGTAGCGCGTCAGTCCGCGCGGCCGATACCAGCAGCCCGTGCCGCCCGTGCCGTTACCGACGACATGCACGTGACAGTCGATTTTCAGCGTTTTGGACGGCGCACTCACTTTGTCGCCTCCAGCGCCAGTTCACGGCATCGTTTCAAATCCGTTTTTCCCGTGCCGAGCATTGGAATCTGTTCCACCCGGCAGATGACCTTGGGCAGCCAGAGGTTCGGCACCCCCACTTCGACCAGCTTGATCCGCAGCACCTCGACCGTGATTTCATGGACCGTCAGCAAAACGAGCGACTCCCCTTTCACCGGATCCGGCACCCCGGTCACAAACACCGCCGGGCTCTCAAGCTGGGGCCATCCAAACGCCTCAATAATTTTTTGCTCAAGCGTGCCGTGCGGGACCATCTCGCCAGCAATCTTGGAGAAACGCGAAAGCCGTCCCTCAATGAAGAGGTAGCCATCCGCATCGAATCGCCCGAGGTCGCCGGTGATGAACCAGCCATCGCGAAACGCCGCCTGGGTTTTCTCCGGGTCACCCAAGTAACCGCCAAACACATTGGCGCCCCTAAAAAGCACGAGACCCTTTTCGGTGTGCGCCAGCTCCGCACCCGAATCCGGATCCACGATTCGCGCGGTCATGCCCGGCATCATGCGCCCCACCGCACCGGGGCGTTTGCCGGTCTGGGGCTCGTTGGTCGAGACGACGACCGGTGGATGCGGCTGGTTGATGTTGGCCGCGGGCGTGGTCTCGGTGAGCCCGTAGCCTTCGAGGATATCGAGGTGAAACGTCTCCAGAAATCCCTTCGCAAGATCGGCGGGCAATTTCTCCGCACCCGTCACGACGAGATCCAGCGAGCGCAGCTCCCGCGGATGAGCCTTCTTGAGCAGCGGGCGGATAAAAGTCGGCGCCCCCAGCATAGTCGTCACCTCTTCGTCCCGGATCGCGTCGATAATTTTTCGTGTCTCCAAGGGGCTCGGCACCGTCACGACGCGCGAACCGCGCAGGAGTGGATACCAGAGCGTGACGGTAAAGCCAAAGCTGTGAAAAACCGGCAGGCAGCCGAGCAGCGTGCAGGTTGAGGGCAAGATCGAGAGCGATGCGATCTGGGCGCAATTCGCGAGAATGTTGCGGTGGGAAAGGATCACGCCCTTGGGCTCTCCGGAACTCCCGCTGGTAAAGAGCAACCCCGCTTCTTCCCGGTCACCTGTCTTTGGCAAACCGAGCAACCCCGCACACCATTGATTGGGCAGTAACCACGCCGCGAGTAACCAGGGTAGCATCGCGCGTTTTCCGCCCGCCGCATCCATCTCTGTCTTCAAATCGAGCGTGAGAGCCGGCCACGGGAAGTTCGGCAGCTTTGGCCGCATCGCGTCGGCCGAGATCACGGTGTCGATCTCAGCGATGCGGAGGCTCGTCTCCAAGGCGGCCCGGCTCGTGGTGAAATTGAGGTTCACCGGAATTTTCCCAGCGCACAACACCCCGAGATTGGCGATAAAAGCCCCTGCTCCCGGCGGCAGCACAATGCCCACGCGCGGCGACTTGACGTTCGCGCGCAACCGCCGTGCGAGCACCGCGGTCGCCGCGTATAGCTGCCCGCAGGTGAGTTCGCGCCGCCCAACCGTGCGGTCGACCACCATCAAGCGTCCGGGATGCTTCGTCAGTGCGCGCACGCACTCGCGGCCGAGATGACGCTTCAGGACGGGCCGCTCGTTAAACGCCCGCTCGCCGAGATCGAGCAGCGTGCGCCGCGCCCAGCCGACCGATATTTCGTTCGGCGGCGTCGGCTCGCCGAAGGCGATGAACACATCCGTCGGAAGGAGCCGGGGCGATTTCCAAAGGTATTTGTTGCCCGCAAAGGAAAAATTCGAGCCCCACAGCCCGTCAATCGCAGCCGCGATCACCGGTGCGTTCGCCTGCCGCGCGATCACTTCGAAGCCGCGCAGAATCTCCATAAGTTGTCCCGTGCGCGAAATATGTCCTTCCGGGCAGAGGCACACGACTTCACCGCGTTTCAGCGCCTCGACTGCACCCCGCATGCCCTCCCGCGGCGTCTCCGCAGTGATGCTGATGCTGCCGCTGACTTCAAAGCACCAGTTGAAAAACCCGTTTCTCCGCAGCCCCTTGTGCCCGACAAAGCGAATCGGTCGCGGACACGCCAACTGCAACACGACCACGTCCACATATGAGATATGATTTGAAATCAGCAGCACTCCACCCTCGCGCGGAAATCTCTCCTGCCCACTCGTCCGCACCCGATAGAGCATCCGCGCGACAAAACTGGCCAAGACTTCGAGCGCAAACGGCAGCGACGAACGCCGGCGAAAAAAGGGGAATGACATGGGGCGGAAAATTTATGCAACGAAAGACCGCCTCGATTCCAAGCATTTCCGTCGCAATCCTCGCGCCGCCCACGCGGCCTCCAAGCGCCCGGAGCCCGCGCCTCACCGCGCCACCGGTAGCCGTCCGGCCCGTAGATCCGCTGCGACGGCGGCAAAGCCCGGAAAGTCATACTCCAATCGCCGCACGTCGCCGCTGAGCCGCGCCACCTCACGTAACGCCCGCTCAGTCTCGTGGGCGAGCGACGGCCGGTCGGTGCCGTAGACGCGCCATTTCAGTTCCGCCCTCGAATAGGGTTGGGTTCCAGTCTCCTGCCCCGCGACCCACGCGGCCTCGCTGACTGTGGCATCGCGGCCGCACAAATACCACGCCTCGATCGCCGGCACCGCTACGCCGACCGCACGGATCACGCGCGTGCGCCCGTGCGCCGGCGGCAGGCGCTTGGTGGTCTGCCGGTAAACGGCCCGCAACCGGCACATCCGGCAATGCGGGTGAAAATATCCCGGCACATCGTGCGCCGCCGTGTGGACGACGGAGTCGTCAGAATCCACGACCGTCACGAGCACATCTGTATCGGTGTTGAAATGAAGGTGCCTCAGCACCGCGGGCAGCACTTGCGCGACATTCGGCCAGCCCCGCGCACGATAGCCCGGGCCGACAAACTGCGTCGGCTGCTTGAGCACCGCCGCCACCAGCCCCCGCAGCGCCGTCTCATCCGCCGGCGACTCGCTCAGCAGCGCGACCTTCATCGCTCTTCCGGCACGCCGCCGAGGATGCCACTGAACCACATGTCGCCGAGCGAACCCTCCCGCAACAGCTCCGACAGGTCGCTGCGATCCGACAACCGACCAAATTCCGCGGCCCGCCCTTTCTTCTGCGAGATGATAATTTCCTCCGGGTGCTCCCGAAAGAGATCGATGAAATACGGCGAGTGGGTGGTCGTCACGACTTGCACCGCGCGCCGCTGGGAGCCGACGGCCTCCGGGTAGCTCAATCGATAAAGCGCATCGCGAATCTCCCGCAACATCCGCGGGTGAATTCCGCGGTCCGGTTCCTCGATACACAGCACGTGCGGCGGATCGGGATCAAAGGCCAGCGCGAGCACGCCGAGCAGATAGAGAATGCCCTGCGACAATCCGTCGGCTGGCACCACACCGCTTTCCTCCAGCCGCAGCGCCAGGGCGACGTGTTCGTCGCCCACTTCCGTCAATTCGATCCCTTGAAACTCCGGCAAGATCCGCAGCAAGTCGGCCGTGAGCGCCGCCAAGGCCTCGGGTGCATTGGCGCGCATCTGAAACAACACGGCCGCAAGATTTCCGCCGTCGCCATGCAGCTCGGCTCCGTCCCTCCTTTTCGCCGCTTCCGCCATCGCCCGGTGGTCGAGCACGTAGCTGCGAATGGTGCCGATGTCGGCGCGCAGCGCCGGCCAATCCGCGGCATTAGCCGGCTCGATCCGCAGCGTGTCACACTGCACGTCTGACACGCAGCCCATGCGGGCCACGATGGCGGTATGCGGTGCCGAAAACCGGACCTCGATCTCCGGGCCGCCTGGCTTTTGTGTGCGGGACGCATCACTCAACGGCAGTTTCGAGAGCGTGCGCAACTGCAGCAGCGCCTCCATGAGGCTCGTCTTGCCGCTGCCGTTCGGCCCAATCACCAAGTTGAAAGGCGCGAGCGCCACGTGCGTATTGCGCAGCGCCTTGAAATTTCGAAACGCAATCGACGCGATCACGGTGCCAACGTGCGTGCGCTCACGCTGGTTGTCCACGCCCGTTTCGCGTTTCCCCCAGCACCACGACGTCATCCGCGTGGACCGCGCACCAGACGTGGTCACCGGCATGGACCGCCTCGCGCAGCGCGCTCTCGTTGGTCGCGAGCACTGCCAGCCTCAGGCCGCCGGCCGTCTCGATCGTGAAACGATTGTGGGCGCCCTTGAAAACCTCCTCGACCACCTTCGCCGCAAATATGCCGGTGCCGGGTAAACGCATTTTGCTCAGGTGGATTTTTTCGGGCCGGATTGAAATCCGTCCGCGCACCACGTTTTCCGGCCAAGCCTCGGCGGCGACGCTCAGTTCGATTTCTCCACCGACGCGCAGCCACGCCCCGCCGTCATCGCGTCGAATCAACTCCACCTCGCAGAGATTCGCCTGCCCGATAAACTCCGCCGCAAAGGGCGTCGCCGGCTGGTGGTAAATTTCCTGCGTCGTCCCGAGTTGCTCGATCCTTCCGCGATTCACCAGCGCGATCCGGTCGCTGACGGTGAGAGCTTCCTCCTGATCGTGGGTGACGAGCACGAAGGTCGTCCCGACCTGCCGCTGCAGCCGCTTCAACTCGATTTGCATGGTTTGCCGCAACCGTGCATCGAGGGCGGAAAGTGGCTCGTCCAACAGTAGGATCGCCGGTCGCGGGGCCAGCGCGCGCGCCAGCGCCACGCGCTGGCGCTGCCCGCCCGAAAGCTGCTGTGGTTTGCGATCTTCGCAGCCCTCGAGCGCAACCAGCGCGATCACCTCGGCCACGCGCGCCGCAATTTCCGCCGCTGGCCGGCGCTGCATGCGCAGTCCAAACGCGATGTTGTCGCGCACGGTCAGGTGCGGGAACAGCGCGTAACTCTGGAAGACGTGATTCACGTCGCGCCGATGCGGTGCCAGCGACGTCACGTTCGCTCCGCCGAGCCAGACCGCCCCCGTGTCGGGCGTTTCAAATCCCGCGATCAATCGCAGCAGCGTCGTCTTCCCGCATCCCGACGGTCCGAGCAGCGTGAGAAATTCTCCCGCGCACACCGTGAGGCTCACTTCTTCGACCGCGACCACCGCACCGAATCGCTTCGTCACATGGCGCAATTCCACTGCGGGGGTTTGTGCGGTCATGCGAGTTCGCGTTCCGCCCGACGTTGGAGCAACCAATAGACCCCGACAAACAGGAGCATGAACACCAGCGCCAGCGCGGCCCCGAAGGGTTTGTCGCGCGCCTGCCCGACAAACTGATCCTGAATCACGTTGCCGATCATCGGCACACGTGCGCCGCCCATCAGGTCGGTGATCGCAAACATCCCGATGGCGGGCACGAAGACCATGAGCACGCCCGCGTAAAATCCCGGCAGCGTGAGCGGCACCACGACGCGCCCAAACGCCCGCCACGGCCCGCAGCCCAGATCGTGCGCCGCCTCGATCAACGCGGGGTCGATCTTCTCCGCGCTCCCGTAGATCGGCAAAATCATGAACGGCAGGTAGGCGTAAACGAGACCGACGACGACCGCTGCGGGCGTGTAGAGCAGCTCCAATGGCGTCGCGATCGCGTGCAGCCAGAGCAACAGGCCGTTGAGGAGACCTTCGGATTTCAGAATCGTGATCCACGCGTAGGTGCGGATAAGGAAACTCGTCCAGAACGGAATCATCACGAGCAGCAGTAGCCGGTGCCGCCAGTTCTCCGACGCCCGCGCGATGCACCATGCCACCGGGTAGCCGAGCACCGCGCAAATCACCGTGGTGAGGGCGGCGTAGCCCACGGAGCGCCCGAAGACCGCAAGGTAGGTCGGATCCGCCACGCGCTGGAAATTCTCCAGCGAGAAGCCAAAC
>JANOAF010000523.1:0-1739 GCA_031411015.1 Opitutaceae bacterium
TGGGGCGGCCGATTACGCGGCCGACACTTCGGACTGACCGCCGCTGCGCAGCGACTCGAACCAATCGGCCGGAGCACTATCAGCGGAAAACTCCGGGCAGGTCTCGGCGAGCAGTTCGCGGAGGCTGGCGCGAGCGCGGGCGATCCGGCTCTTCACCGTGCCGACCTTGATGCCGAGCGCGTCGGCAATCTCGTCGTAGGAGCGGTCGAGGAGGTTGCGGTGGGTAAGGATTTCGCGGTGGGCGGCGTCGAGTTTTTTCATGCACGCTGAAATCAACGCCGTGAATTCCTGAGTCGCTGCGGAGCGCGCGGGACTCGGCGACTCGGCCGCGATGAGATCGGCGAAAGTCGCGGTGCCATCGGTGCCGACCGCGCAATCGAGCGAGAGGGTGAGGTGCCGGCGGCGGCGGAAAAAATACCAGTAGCGGTTGCGCGCGAGATTGAGCGCGATGCGGTGCAACCAGGTGGCGAGCGAGGAATCGCCGCGGAACCGCGCAAGACCGCGATGCGCGCGGATAAACGTGTCCTGCGCGATCTCCTCGGCGTCGGCGCGGTTGCGCAGCATGGCAAGCGTGGCCGCGAAGATTTTTTCGCGATACCGACCGACGATTTCATCAAACGCGGCCGCGTCGCCGGCGTTGAAGCGGAGCACGAGTTCGGCGTCATGCGCCGCTTCGACGCGGGAAGCGCTCGGCGGTGCGGTGGGAGGGGAGATTGCGGAAACAGCGGGAGCGGTCACCCGCGGTGCGAAGCTAGGAGGGGGAGGCGTTTTCACCGGGGCAGCTTCTACCTCGCGGCGTGCCAGCGATGGGATGCAATTAGACAGGGCGTTGTTGGGGTGGAGTTTAAAGTGTATTGTGGGCAGCGCGCCGCGTGCGATGTGCCCACCAGATCGGGCAAGATGCGCGAGGACCCACGCGTGAACCGTGCAGATCGCATTGGATTGGATCGCAGGTCACGATTTGGCAACAGGCCGGCGTTGCGTGCGGGCTAGGTCTTGACTGCGAAATTGGCCGGTCTCTTGCTGACAATTCAAATGATGCCGACGGCGACGCCGGACACCTAGAACCAAACAACCAAATCATATCCATGAAACGATCCTCCCTAATACTTAGAGCGCTCGGCGGGCTGGCCGCTCTGTGCTGGGCCGTGGCCCTTCAAGCGCAAATTGTCTCGTCAGGCCTCTCTGGATTCGTGCGCGACAGTGGCGGCAAAGCGGTCGCGGGTGCGACTGTGGCTGCGGTGCATATTCCGACTGGCACCACCTACACTGCTCGCACGAATGAGTCCGGGCAGTTCAGGTATAGTGGAATGGTGGTTGGCGGTCCTTTCACTGTCACCGTCACGGCGCCTGGATTTCGAGTTGCCGAACAAACGGGCTTAATCACGGCACTCGGCGGATCGGTGGCCGCGAATTTCACGCTGGAGACGGCTGATGTGGTAAAGATGGATAAGTTCACCGTAACAGCCGATCCAAACCAGCTTGATTCGAATGCGAATGGCGCGGGCTCGGTGATCGGTGCTTCCGGCATCGGCACAACCCCGACTGTGCAGCGCTCATTCGCAGATGTGGCTCGCACCACGCCCTTCGTCAGCTTGCGTGGCATCCTTTCCTCACGAACCCAGCCGATTATTACGGCGGTTGGTCAAAACAACCGGTTCAATTCCATTTTGGTCGATGGCGCGCGTATCAACGATCAATTCGGCCTGAACGGCAGCGGGCTACAGGCGTTTGGAAAC
>JANOAF010000524.1:0-3751 GCA_031411015.1 Opitutaceae bacterium
GGCGATGAAAACGAAGTGCTCCCGCCGAGCGGCAAAAAGAAAATCATGATCCTCGGTGGCGGGCCCAACCGTATCGGCCAGGGCATCGAGTTCGACTACTGCTGCGTCCACGCGAGCTTCGCGCTGCGCGAGATCGGCTACGAGAGCGTGATGGTGAACTCGAATCCCGAGACCGTCTCGACCGACTACGACACCAGCGACCGGCTTTACTTCGAGCCGCTTACCCTCGAGGACGTGCTGGAAATTTATCAGCAGGAAAAATGCGACGGCGTGATCGTGCAGTTCGGCGGCCAGACGCCGCTCAACCTCGCCACCGCGCTGAAGAAAAACGGCGTGAACGTGATCGGCACGTCGCCCGAAAGCATCGAACTCGCCGAGGACCGGAAGCAGTTCTCCGCAGTCCTCGACAAGACGGGTCTCAAGTCGCCCGCGAATCGCACGGCGATGAACGAGACCGATGCGCTCAAGGCCGCGCACGAGATCGGTTTCCCCGTGCTGCTTCGGCCGTCGTTCGTGCTCGGCGGCCGCGGCATGTTCATCGTTTACAGCGAGGATGAATTTAAGGCCGTCGTGCGCCAGGCGTTCGACGTGATGCCGGACAAGCCCGTGCTCATCGACAAATTCCTCGAGGATGCGATCGAGCTCGATGTCGACTGCATCAGCGACGGCGAGATGTCCGTCATCGGTGGCATGCTCGAGCACATCGAGTATGCGGGTGTCCACTCCGGCGACGCCGCGATGGTGATGCCGCCGCATACGCTCTCGCCCGACATGCTCAACACCGTGCGCAAAGCCACGCACGCGCTCGCGAAGGAACTCAAGGTGATCGGCCTGATGAACGTGCAGTTCGCGATCAAGGACAACGTGCTGTTCGTCCTCGAAGTGAATCCGCGCGCGTCGCGCACCGTGCCGTTTGTCGCGAAGGCCATCGGCGTGCCGCTCGCGAAACTCGCCGCCAAGGTGATGACCGGCGCGAAGCTGAAGGATCTCGGTTTCACGAAAGAGCAGACGCCGAAGCACTGGTGCGTGAAGGAAGCGGTGTTTCCCTTCGTGCGTTTCCCCGGCGCGACGATCGCGCTCGGACCCGAGATGCGCTCGACCGGCGAGGTCATGGGCCTCGACGAGGATCTCGGCGTGGCGTTTGCGAAGGCGCAGGCCGCCGCAAAGCCCGGACTGCCGACCAAGGGCAACGTGTTTCTCTCCGTGAAGGACGGCGACAAGCTGCGTGCCGTCGCCATCGCCCGCGACCTCGAAAAACTGGGCTTCGTGATCTACTCCACGAGCGGCACGGCGAAGACGCTGGCCGACGCGGGCGTCGCCGTGAAGCGCGTCGCGAAGATCGCCGAGGGCCGGCCGAACACGGTCGACCTCATCAAGAACGGCCAAATCCAAATGGTGATCAACACGCCCGGTGGCATGATCCCGCGCCGCGACGAAAATGCGATCCGCTCCGCCGCCTACGCCCACAACGTGTGCATCATGACGACAATCACCGGCGCCGCTGCGGCCGTCCAAGGCATCAGAGCGCTCAAGGAAAAGCACGTTGGCGTGCGCCCGATTCAGAAGTTCAAGGGCAACGTGAACGTGGTCGGTTGAACCGGTGGGGTGGGTCTGTGACCCGCCCTTTCGCGCGCTGAGGGTCCGAGCCGAGGGCGGGTCAGAGACCCTCCCTACATTTTCCGGGTGCCGACTTGCCAATGAAAAGCGCCCCGCAAAGGTGGTCCCATGCTCGCCATTCGCATTCACGAAACTGGTGGTGCGGAGAAGCTCCGCGCCGAGGAGATTCCGCTGCCATCGCCGGGCGCGGGCGAAGTGCGATTCCGCGTCGAGGCGGCGGGGCTCAACTTCATCGACACCTACAAGCGCAGCGGGCTCTACCCGATGGCGCTTCCGTTCACCGTCGGTCAGGAAGCCGCGGGTGTAATTACCGCGGTGGGGTCGAGTGTAACGGAGTTTCACGTCGGCGATCGCGTGGCGACGGTTTCGGCCAATGGCGCTTACGCGCAGGAGGCGATCGCGCCCGCGGCGCAACTCGTGCGCGTGCCGGCCGGTGTGACCTCGGTCAACGCCGCGGCGGTGCTACTGCAGGGCATGACGGCGCACTACCTCGCGTGCGACACGTGGGCGCTGAAGCCCGGCGATAACGCGCTCATTCATGCGGCCGCCGGCGGCACGGGATTGTTGCTCACCCAGATCGCGAAGAAACGCGGCGCGCGAGTGATCGCGACCGTCGGCACAGATGAAAAGGCCGCACTTGCGGGCGAAGCTGGTGCGGACGCCGTGTGTGTTTACTCGCGGGAAAATTTCACCGAGGCGGCGCGGGCTTTCACCGGCGGCCGCGGCGTGGATGTCGTTTACGACGGCGTGGGCAAGGCGACATTCGAGGGCTCGCTGAACAGCCTGCGACCGCGCGGTATGTTGGTGTCGTTTGGCAACGCCAGCGGCGCCGTGTCCGAGTTCAAGCCGCTGCTCCTCTCGCAAAAAGGTTCGCTCTACCTCACGCGCCCGAACCTCGCGCACTACACACAAACGCCGGCTGAGTTACGCCAGCGCGCCGCCGATCTCTTCGCATGGATCGCGGACGGCTCGCTCCGCGTGTGGATTGGGGCGACGTTTCCACTCGCGCAGGCGGCCGACGCGCACCGCGCGCTCGAAGGCCGTGCGACAACCGGCAAGGTTTTGATCGTGCCTTGAAGGGGGTGGCGCTTCCCAAGCGCCGAGTAATAGGTTGGGAAACCGCCGCTCCGCCTGAGCACGCGAACAACGGCAGTCGTGACAAGCCCGCGATCTTCTCGCACACACCTTGGCCTCATGTCCGTCACTCCCGCAACCCTCATCGCCCTCTTGCACGGTCCCGACCAGCCCGGCCTCGTCGCGCGCGTGTCGGGTTGGATTTTTGAGCGCGGGGGCAACATCCTGCACGCGGATCAGCACCGCGACATGGAGTCGGGGATTTTTTTCCAGCGCGTCGAGTGGCAGCCGAAGGGTGGCGATCACAGCGCGGACACGGGCGCGTTTTATGCCTTCGCGGCGCAGCTGGGCATGAATGCCCGGGTGCTGTCGTCGGCGCGGCGCGAGCGGGTGGCGCTGTTCGTCTCGAAGGCGGATCATTGTTTTCACGACGTGGCGCTGCGCTGGAAAGAAGGCGAGTTCGCGGGCGATCTTGTTGCGGTGGTGAGCAATCACTCGGACCTCAAGGGTGTCGCGCTCGGCTATGGGCTGCCGTTCCACCACATTCCCGTCACGGCCGAAACGAAGCCCGCCGCGGAGGCGCAGCAACTCGCGCTGCTGCGCGAACTCGGCATCGATCTGGTGGTGCTCGCGCGCTACATGCAGGTGCTGTCGGCGGATTTTCTGCAAAAATTTGGGAAGCCGGTGATCAATATTCACCACTCGTTCCTCCCGGCGTTTGCCGGCGGCAAACCCTACCATCAGGCGCACGCGCGCGGCGTGAAGCTCATCGGTGCCACCGCCCATTACGCGACCCGCGACCACGACGAAGGCCCGATTATCAATCAGGACGTCGCGCGCGTGACGCACCGCCACGGGGTGGATGACCTCATCCGCAAGGGCCGCGACCTCGAGAAAACCGTCCTCGCGCAGGCCGTGCGCTGGCATCTCGACGGCCGCGTGCTGGTTTACGGCAACAAGACCGTGGTGTTCGACTGAGCGGAGGACGCGTTCCCAGATGTAGGCGGGGTGCCCTCACCCCGCGGATTTCAGGTGGCGAACGCGACATCCCGCGGGGTGA
>JANOAF010000525.1:0-3394 GCA_031411015.1 Opitutaceae bacterium
TTTCGCCGTCGTGAACGCGATCGTGAATCGTTATCCACCGGGCAAGATTTTTGGGGTCACTGGGCGCATATTCCAGTTCCGTCAGATCAAGACCCGCCTCCCGGTCCACGTCATTGTGACAACTGGAGCAATGGCGATCCATGAAGGCCCGTATGTCGCCTCCGGGCGACGCCGCACGAATCGGCAGGGCTACCAAGGCGACCGCCGAACTCATGGCCGAAATCGATCCCTTAAGTGTGTTCATGCGAATACGGACTCCAGATCGATGGTCTCAGACGAAGCCGGGGGCGGGTGAAGGTACATGGGGCCAAGGCCGGCGAGCACGACGCGGACTCCAGCATGGACAAAATAAGATCGAAGGGAGAAAGCTATTGTATTGAGATGCGAAGGACTGGTTGCTGGCAAGAGGTAACCCTTAGTCGACCACGGTCTCCCATCGCTCCGGCTTGCCAAGGCAACATTTCCGACCCAGCTTGCGCGTTTATAGGCCGCACAAATAGGATTCGCTGCGTTACGATGAAGCTAGGATTAGCCCTTTTCTTGGTTGCCGTTCTTCCCCCGGCTGGAGCGGAGGGCATTGCCGACTTACTGGCGAAACACGACCTGGAGGATGCCTCAGTTCAGTTCCGCATTGGCTTGATGTACCGCACCGGCGAGGGAGGGGCGAAGAACAGTACCGAGGCCGTGAAGTGGTTACGAAAGGCTGCGGAACAGGGGAAGGCCAATGCTCAAACGATACTTGGGCTGATGTTCCGCATCGGTGACGGCGAAGGTGTGCTGAGAGACAGCGCTGAGGCCGTAAAATGGTACCGCCGGGCGGCGGAACAGGAGGTCGCCGAGGCACAATTCAACCTCGGCTTCATCTATGACTACGGCGAGGGCTTGCCACGGGACAATCGCGAGGCCGCAAAGTGGTATCGCCGCGCCGCCGAAAACGGCGTGGCTGAGGCGCAGTTGAGCCTTGGGAAAATGCACGCCGAAGGAGATGGCGTGCTGAAGGACCGTGCCGAGGCGGCAAGTTGGTACCGCGCCGCCGCGGAAAAAGGTGTCGCCGAAGCCCAGTGCAATCTTGGGCTGATGTATGCCGATGGCCTTGGCGTGCCGCGAAATATGGCCGAAGCGCTCAAATGGCTTCACGAGGCGGCAGGACAGGGCATGACGGAGGCACAGACCAAGCTCGGCTTGGCGTATCGGAGTGGCACAGGTGCGCCGCAGGACAACGTCGAGGCGGCGAAGTGGTATCTCAAGGCAGCGGATTTGGGTGTCGTAGAGGCTCAATTCGCGTTGGGTACGATGCATGCCGGCGGCGAGGGAGTGCCAAAGGATGGGGTTGAGGCGGCAAGATGGTTCCGCAAGGCGGCGGAGCAGGGTTTCGCCCCCGCCCACTATTGTCTTGGCGTTATATATAGCGCGGGCGACAGCATGCCAGCCGACGCCACCGAATCCGTACGGTGGTTCCGTAAAGCGGCTGAGTTGGGCAATGTTGCGGCCCAGTTCGCTCTTGGTTCCGCGTATCGCAATGGCGACGGCGTACCGAGAGATCCGATCCAAGCCCATTGCTGGTGGAGCGTGGCCGCGGCCCACGGTGATGAAAATGCCCGCCGGCAGCTAGCCACCATTGAAAGTGAAATGACAGCCGACCAAAGGGCGGTGGCCATGAGGTTGGAAGCGGAGCGATTCGGGCGGTTGAAAACGGACGTCAAGTAGGACATCGCGAAACAACGGTGTCTTGTAGACACGCTAGTGTGGTGTCAGCCAAGTTCGTTCACAAAGTCTTTTTGACGCGTTCGAGGATCAAATCGGCGGAGGCGGTTCAAAGGAAAGGTTTGGATTTGCGGTTGTGCGCGAGGATGTAGCGTTCGATGGCCGCCACGAGCGCGGGCACACTTTGAAAGCTGTCACGGCGGATCCTTTCGTCGGTGATTTTGCCGAACCAGCGCTCGACCTGATTGAGCCAGGAGGCGCTGGTGGGAGTGAAGTGCAGATGGTAGCGCGGCCGTTTCCTGAACCAGGCGGCGACCCTCGGTGTCTTGTGCGTGCCGTAGTTGTCCAACACCAGGTGCACGTCGAGACTGGCGGGGACATTGTTATCGATCTGGTTGAGGAAGCGGAGGAATTCCTGGTGACGGTGGCGCGAGTGGCAGTGCGGTGATCCCCCGAAATCTAGGCCAGTTGCGATGTTAGCCTGCGGCTCTAAAGGAGCCCAGACCATGAAAGGCAAACGACACTCGACGGAACAGAATATCCGCATGCTGCGGGAAGCCGACGGCGGCAAGAACATCGTGGAAGTGTGCAAGGAGCATAATATCTCCGAGGTCACGTTCCACCGTTGGAAACGGCAGTTCGGGCAACTCGACGTCAACGAAGCCAAACGGATGAAGGAGCTGGAGCGGGAGAACGCGGAGCTGAAGAAGATGCTCGCGGACTCGCTGCCGAAGAACCGCGTGTTGGAGGATTGATTCATTTGATGATCGTAAGCTGGCAGGTGTCACGTGGTCTCCAATGCCGGCACCCCTCCCAATAGCTTTCGTTTAAGGCCTGTGTCGCCCGCCACCAGGAGGCGGCTTCCGCCATCAGGCGCTGTTTGCTGGCGTCGACGCCCCCGCCACTTCGATGCCGCGTTTTCCGTCCACAAAATTTTTTCAGCACTTCATGGCGACGCAAACCAGGCCGATGTAGGTTCCGGACCAGCGGGAAGTTCACGGGCGGGAGATCGATTTTGATACGACAATGCCCGGCTATGCTATCCGAGAGCTGGTGGTCCGTGTTCGACTTTTCTCACCTCCCGCCGCGTCGGCCCAACGCTCATTGACCGCAACCGCAGGCTTCGACTGGGTGCGAGTCGTCCGTTGCCAGGCCAGTTGAGCCGGGCAGGGAAACCCCGGCATTCGGCGGGAACAGCCCGCCGTCTCGGCGGATCGCGCTGCTGGTATTTGCGAGGCCCGCAATTGCGCCTAGCGGCATAGGTTTAGAATCCGTTGCACTTGGAAATCGTTTGAAGAAACTCGGCGCATGAAACCAATTGCGGGTCTGCGACGGCTACGTGGGGTCGGGGCGTTGGCCGCTTTTAGTGTCGGCGTCATTTTGTTTTCAGCGAATGCTGTCGGTGCCGAAGCTGGAAAAATTAGTGCCGGTGGCGCTTACTCTGCGGCTCTTGGCGACAAGCTGTCGTATCTCGTATACCTCCCCCCGCGGTATGAGGCGATGCGTGAAACACGCTTCATCACAGTCTACCTCCTGCATGGCCGTGGCAATTCGATGGAGGCATGGAGGACAGTAGTCCCGGATCTTGATCGCATGATCGGGGCAAAACAGATTCCGCCAATCGTCGCCGTGATGCCCGACGCTCCGTCGAGCCCGCGCGCGGGCTACTACAACGACTCGCGAGCGGGCG
>JANOAF010000526.1:0-37433 GCA_031411015.1 Opitutaceae bacterium
GAAATTAGCCCTCGCTCAGCGCAGGGTGTCCATCGCCGCCAACGCCTCATCAAGGCGGTTAAAGCGTTTACCGATGATTTGGTAGTGCGGGGCATTTGGCTCGCAGTCGTCGAACGTCACGTAGGAGCGCTCGTGCGCCCAGCTGTTGAAACTCAACCGCACATGCAAGTTCGCGGTGGTGCGCAACAGCTCCGGCACGGTCACGAAAAATTTCCGGTAAGCGGCCACATGCCGACTCTCGCAGAGGTAGGCCTTGCGCAAACCCATCGCCACGCATTGCACCAGCGGCTGGTCGCGGAGGTAGTCGAACATCGCGTGGGTGCAACACGCGGAGTTCATGTTGAAAATGTCGTCGAGCACGATGAGCCCGCCACCCGCGAGGTAGCGTTGGGCCAGTTGCAGGTCCGAATAGACCGCATCGTAGCTGTGTTCACCGTCGATGTGGGCGAAGCGCACCAGCGGCATTTCGGGTGATAGCACGCGCTCGCGCCACTTGTTCACCGCCATCGAGTCGAGCACATGAAACACAAGTTGCTCCGGCTTCACGCGCGCAAATTTCTCGATCGTCTGCCGGTTGCCAGCTGCGTTTTGAAACGGATCGAGGAGAAACATACGCTCCTGATCTTTCAGCGCCGCGGCAAGCAATGCCGCCGTCCCCGCCCGAAACACCCCGACCTCCAGCATGTCACCGGCAACGCCCAGTTTATTCTGCAGGTCGAGCACGCGTGCGAAAACGTGCATGCTGGGCTCGACCAATTCCGTGATGCTGCCGAGGCTCGCCTTGTAGCGCGCGACAAACTCCGTGACGGGATCTTGAGCGGTCGGTGTGGTCATAAAATTATTTTGGCTTTTTCGAGTTAGCGCAATTCACGCACGCACGAGAATGCCTCGGCAGCCGCCACGCCGACGACGCTGCCCCAGCGCTGCGCCCCCGCGCGAAGCGCCTCGGGCGAGCGGGGATGCGGGAAGACCCGAGTCTCACTCTCGTAGATCTGCATCGCCGCGATCTTTCGCTCCACGTGCGCGCCGATGTCGAAAAATACCTCGGGCCGGAAACGCGGCTCAAATTGTTGGAACGCCCACTCCGTCGACGAAGGGACTTCGTAGGCGTAAAGCCGTTTCACTGGACAACCAGGCACGGGCCGCGTTGCCGTCATCGTCGCCCGGAACGTGATCACGTGATCCATGTTCAAATCGCCGCCGTGCTGCGTGAAGACCGTCTCGGGTCGCACCCGCGCGATCTCGCGCTCGATCGCCTGGGTCACGTCGAGGAGCGGCACAGTGTCCATTTTCTGATCGGGGAAGCCACCGAGAGTGACGTCCTTGGCGCCGAGGAGTGCACCCGCTCGACGAGCCCGCTCGTGGTGGAGCCGGAGCAGCCCGGCATCGCGCACCGGATCGTAGTCCGCGCGCGACGTGAGACCGTCGGCCAAGATCAAAATCGAAACGGCCGCGCCTTCCGCGCATAGGCGCGCGATGGTGCCGCCGCAGCCGAGCACTTCGTCATCCGGATGAGCGGCGATAACGAGGACGTTCATGCGGCAATCGCAGACTGGCCGAGCAGAATTTCCCGACTCCCCGGCCCGTGATTGAACAGCAAATCGAGCGCCGCGAGGTGGGAGACGAAGCCCGGTCGGGTCTGTGCATACTCGGGATGCAAGAAGTCGTGGTAGCGGACGGAGATTCCCATCGCCGAAAATTGGTCCACTTCGAGGTAGTCGCGTCCGAGCGGCCCGGAAAGGTATGTCTCGGCGTGCGTCGCGCGGCAGAGTTCCAGCACCAGATCGCTCTTCCGCCCGGATACCGTCATGTCGGAGCTAAAGCGGATCGGCGTGGTGATGCCGAAATCACGGAGTTGCTGTTCGAGAAACGCCCGCAACATTGGCGCGAGCCGTGGCCACGGTTGCGCATAGAGGCGTTCGTAAGCCGGCGCGTAGCGCCCGAAGAACGGCGCACGCGTATAATTCTGCCGGATGGTCGCCCAGTGGCTCTTCCGCCACGCGTCG
Source organism: Opitutaceae bacterium (assembly GCA_031411015.1). Lineage (GTDB taxonomy): Bacteria > Verrucomicrobiota > Verrucomicrobiia > Opitutales > Opitutaceae > ER46. Next base: position 2,007 of record JANOAF010000526.1, read on the forward strand.
CTCGCGATCTCACTCGTGTGGATCGCGAGGTCGCCGAAGCGCCCCTTGGTCGCGAGCGGCACGGTGAGCCACGCCGCATCGTCGCCCGTGCGAACCTTGTTGCGGTTGGTAAAACTACCTTTCTCGAACTGCACGTGATCGAGCACGATGTGCAGATCCGACATCGCGATGCGTTCGAAATATCCAAGCCAGGGCAGGTAGGCGGGTTGGTTGATGGAGACGATCATGGGGTGGGTTTCTCGCGCTGGAGGTAGACGGTAAAATCGTGTGGCAGGTAGTCGTGGCGCAGCACGACGTGGCGCGTCAGGCGTCGGCAAAACGCGAGGGTCTTCGCGGGATCAGCCCGAAACTCGCCGACGGAACCGCGGTCGCCCCAAATGCTCAGGGTGTTGAAGGCCACCACCCGACGCGTCCGAGCGAACATCGCCGCGACGGTCTCTTCGAGCATCTGACGATTCGCAAAAGTGAATAGTCCGCTGCCCACCACGTAGTCCGCGCGAAAGCGCGCCGGCACCGCATCGAGCGAGCCCTCCCGAAAATTCCAGCCGTCATGCCGGGCCTTGGCGGTCCGGACCATCTCCGACACGAGATCGACTCCGCAATAATCACCGCGGAATTTCAGCGCCTTCAAGGTGTCGACGAGATGCCCCACCCCGCAGCCGACATCGAGCACCCGCGCCGATTCGACGTCGCCGGCTTCAAGCAGCACGCGAAACCGCGCCTCTTGCCCGCGCGCCGAGCCCCAATCCACCGCGGCATGGGTCGCGCCATGCTGTGCGACGAGGGGAGCATAGTGCCGGCGTAAACGCGCGGCATAGGTGGCGCGGGGCTTCACGCTCGGCCCCCCGCGACTCCCGGTTCGGACCGGGCGCCAAGTATGCCCCGCTCAACCAGCGGCGCAGACGTTTGTTCGAGTTCGAATTTCGTAATAATGATCGCCGCATCGCGGCAGGCCACGACCAGCACCGAACCGTCGTCACTCACGCTCACGATCTCGCCCGGCTTGCGGCGGCGGGCCGCGGGCAGTGCACATACCGCCTCCGCCTTCCAGACGCACAGGTTTCCACCGGACCACGACGAGAACGCTCCGGGATACGGCGCGGCGACGGCGCGGATGAGATTCCACACTTCGTTCGCCGTCTCATTCCAGTCAATGAGTCCGTCCTCGGGTGTGCGGCGGGGAAACACGGTCGCAGCCTTCGCCTCCTGCGCGCGGCGCGGCACCGAACCCGACTTGAAGGCCGCCAGCACGTCCGCCGTCATTGTTTCGTAGAGTGGATAAAGCCGGTTCAGTGCATCCGCGACGTCTTGGCTTTGACCAAGCTCAAAGGAACTCTGCGCGATGATGTCACCGGTGTCCGCGCCTTCATCCACAAAGTGAGCGGTGAGACCAAGCTGCGTTTCACCTTTGAGAATCGCCCAGTTGATCGGTGCCCGGCCGCGATACTTCGGCAACAGACTCGGGTGCAAATTCACCGCCCCACGCCTTGCCAGGCGCAACACGGAAACCGGAATCAGGTAGCGGTAATCCGTAATCCAAATGAGATCCGGCTGGGCGGCGTCCATCAACTGCTCCAGCTCCGGGCTCTTCCCCGCGGCCCGAATCACCGGGATTCCCATCCGGCGCGCTTCCGCGAAAACAGAAAGATATCGCACGCCATCCTCCGGATCTTCGGGATGCGCCACCACGGCGACCACATCGGCATCGCGTCGGAGCACGCGCAGAGCGGTAGCGCCGACCGTGTGGTTGCCTAGAAAACAGATTTTCATGTCCGGGGTCGTCGGGGTTCAACCAATCTTGCGCACTACGACGCGCCACTCCGCATGGCAGACGGCCGTTCCATCCGAAAGATCGTCGGCCACCAGATGCTCAAGTTTGAGGATTTCCCAACCTTCGGCGAAGAGCCGCTCGACGTCTTTTCGACGGCTGAAGCAGATCGAACCCACTCCGGTCAACGTGCCCGCCGTGATCTCCGCGTTGCGTCCATCGGCGAGCTGCCGGCCGGAACGGGCGCTCGTATGCTGATCGCTGTAGCCGTTATAGAAAAATACGCCGCCCGGTTTCAACACGCGCCACACCTCGGCCACCGCCGCTTGCTGCCGGTCGTGGCCGACACACGTGAGCGAACAGCGATCGATCGCCATATCGGCCGTTTGGTCCGACCAGGGCAATTGCGTGAAGTCCCCGTCGCGCAGGTCGCCGACCAAGCCCTCGGCTTCAAAGCGTTTTCGAGCATGGGCGATCGCCGAAGCGCTCCCATCGATTCCCGCGACCGCAAATCCCTCGCGCGCAGCGCACCAGAGATTATTGCCCGCGCCGCAACCCACTTCGAGGACGCGCACATCGGCGCGCGCTTTGTCACGCGGCCGCCAGCGAAAGAGAAAGCTCACCACGCTGTCGAACGGGTAGCGATTCAAGTGCTGACCTTGGGCATAGATTTCAGTCTCCCAAACCGGATCGGTGGTGGTCGAGATCATGCGGCAACAAGAACGTCTGACGGTTGAAACGGCTGCCCCGGCTTCATATCCGAGCGCACGGCTTTGCCAATGAGAAACCCTGCTTTGGCGGGGGGAAGGCCCGTCGCGGGGCGCCGAAAGACGATGTCCGACTCGGTGATAATTGCGCCGGACCGCAGCGACCGCGCCGCCGCGCATGAGAGTCTAAACTGCTCGCGTGATTTCGCCTCGGCCGCGGTCGGACGAAGGTCGGCTGAGCCCAACATCGTTTCGGCATGGCGCACCCGTTGCACGAGTTCCTTGAACTCCGCCGCGTCGGAAGAAAACCATTGGTCCGGCCCGGGCAGCGAGCGATCCGTTGTGAAATGCTTTTCGACCAGACTCGCACCGAGGCATACCGCCGCCACGGCCGCTTCGCAGCCCGCGGTATGATCGCTGAATCCCGCGCGACAGTTGAACTTCGCCGCCAACGTGGTGATGCGCTTGAGATGCACCGCATCGGGCGGCGTGGGATACGCAGAGGTGCACGCCAGCAGCGTCAGCTCGCGACCACCCGCCCCGCGAAACGCGTCCACGGCCTCCGCAACCTCCGACTCAGTCGCCATCCCCGTGGAGAGAATCGTGGGAATGCCGCTCCGCGCCATATGCCGAATCAAGGGCAAGTGGCCGAGATAATCAGAACCGTTTTTCAAGTAAGCCGTGCCGATGCGTTGCAGGGCATCCACGCCCGCCGCACTCGTCGGTGTGCTAAAGAACATCACGCCCGCGCGGTCACAGGCCGCCTTGAGCCGGGAGAGGTGGCTCTCCGTAAGCTCGCAGCGTTTGAACATCGCAAACTGCGACTCGGTCACCTCACGCCCTCCGCTGCGGTAGGTGTAGGTGAGTGTCTCGTCGCTGATGAAATCCTCGGTGCGGTAATTTTGAAATTTCACCGCGTCCGCGCCCGCGGCGGCGGCGGCGCGGATCATCGCGTCGGCCAGGTTCATGTCACCGTTGTGGTTAATGCCGATTTCGGCGACGAGCAGGGCGCGATAGGGCCTCATCGTGTAGCCGGCACTGTAGCCGCCTCCTCGCAAAGAAAATCGACGACGCGCGCAGCGCCCAAGGCGTCGAATCGCAGATGTTCACGGTCCGCGCAGCGCAACAACAACGCCTCAAATTCCGCCAAGAGATCCCAGCCGAGTAGCTCGGCCGCAGTCGCAGCACGAAAAATAGGAATGCCTGAGAGTCCACGCATCACCGCGAGTTGATTTTCTTCACTCGCACCAATGAGCGCCGGCAACTGCATCGCGGCCAGCTCCCAAACGGTCGAGCCGGCGGCCGAAACCGCGACATCGGCCCACGCCATCAACGGGGCGAGATTCTCAACGGCAAAGTGCAGCTCGCAACGGAACGAAGCAATCGCCGCTGCGCGGCGCAGCGAATCGACATGCAGATTAGCCGCTCCAGCAATAACGACGACATGAAGATTCGCTGGTCGCCCGGCCGCGAGCCGGTCGATCACCTTGCGAGTAATATTCGCCGGATCGCTCCCACCAAAACTAACTAGCACGTGTAGTGGCCGGTTGGCGCGTGGCGAACGCGACGCCGTCGCCCCACGAAATTCCCGTCGCAATAAACTGTGGCGGACACCGAGCAGGAGCTTCGTCGCATCGTCCAGCTTGCCAGCGTAGAGCTCGGCGGCGGCACCCATATTCTGGTTAAGAAGCACCTCGACCGGGTAGGATTCCAGATGCGCCATGTCATCGATCAGCAGAAGCCGTTTTCCGGTGCAACGCGCTTGGCGCAGATAGTCGGGACCGAATCGGTAGCCATCGACGACGACCCAATCGGCGCGGGCCTGCTCCGCGATTTGCACAAGTTCGGCCGCATCGCATTCATCGCCCACCAAACCGCTGGCGAGGTGCAGCGCCACGCCCTCGCGCCGCAAGCGCGCGATCAAAGCGTCGGGCAATTCGCGGGCAAACCAGGCGACAGCTCCGTCTGAATCCTGCCACGCCTGCGCCAGCGCGAGGCAGCGCATCGCATGGCCGACTCCGATGGCGGAGCTGGCGTCGGCGCGAATGACAAGCGAGTGCGACATGGCTGAAGATCGGTGGGTATTCGAAAATCAGCCGCTGCGGCGAAAGAGAAACCACGTCAGGTCGTCCTGCCGCTCACGCGGGTCGCGGTGGTAACTGAATCCATAATCCATGAGCGAGAACTCCGGGCAGGTGTCCATGAACTCTCCGCCGAAATCGCGACGAAACAGCCGCCCGCGGTGCCCGCGATAGACCACTTCTTCCGGGCGGCGGTTGTAATATTCCGCGATGAGAACGTAGCGCGCTGAAGCCTGCGCCAGCTTGCGGTAAACTCCCGGCAACGCCGCCGGATCGAGATGGATCATCACGCCCTTGATCAGCGCGAGGTCGTGCGGCTGATCGGCGGTGTAATTAAGAATGGATTCATGCACGACGCGGTCCGCGACCTCGTCGCGCCGCAGGCGCTCGACCGCGCTCCCGTTAATCTCCACCGCGGTCTGTTTCGCTTCGGGGTAGAGCCGACGCAGCGCCCGGAGGTTGAGTCCGATATTGGCGCCGAACTCCACGATTGAGGTGGGCGCGGACGTGAGTTGGCGGACGGCCTTCGTGAAAAAGAACAGGTTGCCCGCGAGCGTCTCGGGATTGGCCTCATTACGGCCGACGTAGCCGTCGCCGAATTCGCCGGCCCAAAATTTTTCCTGCTCGGTGGTAAAAGTGTGTTCAGCGGTGTTCATGCAGAGCGGCGTCTTGCCGGAGTTGAAATTTGAGTTCGGCGAGCGCCCAGTCCTCCTCGTTGTCGATGTCCTGCGCCTCCATGGCGGAGAGCACGAGGGCGGCGGAGTTGGGGCCCATGAGTTCGCGGGTGGGCAGAAATTTTTCCACGTTGAGCCAATACCACTGCCCCGCGTCGTGGTAAGCCGGCTCAAGATCCTGACTTCGGGTGTGATAATGCTCCGGTTGCAGCATCGGCGCGCGACCATCACGGAGCGCGAGGGCGCGTTGCACCGGAAAGGAGAAGCGCAACACGGGCAGCACGGCGGTAAGACGGGAATCGGCCCGAAGCATCTCGCCGCCACGGGTAAGATGCGCGGGGGTGACCAAGGGCGCAGTGGCAAAGAGGGCACACGCGTGGGCGAAGGCGCGACCCTGCGTCCGGTAACGAGTCAGCACCTCATGCACGACTTCATCGAAACCGGCGTAATCGCCGGTCGTCCGCGTCTCGCGCACAAACGGCACGGTGGCACCGCACTCGCGCGCGATGGCCGCGATCTCGGGATCATCGGTCGAGACCATGACTTCATCGAAGCAGGCCGACGCGAGTGCCGCCTCGATGGAATACGCCAGAATCGGCCGACCGAGAAACGGGCGGATGTTTTTTCGCGGGATGCGTTTGCTGCCTCCGCGCGCCGGGATGATGCACACGGCGCTCATACGGCGGCGACAGGTTCGAGGGCTTGCACCGCCGCGATAACGCACTCGACGTCACCATCGGTCATCGCGGGATAAAGCGGGAGGCTTAACGCGCGGGAGTAGAAATTCTCGGCGACCGGACATTTGCCCGGCCCATAGCCGTAGCGCTGGCGATACCACGGTTGGAGGTGAACCGGAATGTAGAGCACTTGAGTGCCGACGCCCTCCGTGCGGAGGTGCGCCATCACCTGCGACCGCGTCCGGCCCAGCGCCGAGAAATCGATCTGCACTGAATAGAGATGCCACGACGTCGTGGCGGCATCGGCCGCGGTGCGCACGCCGGGTGTCTTGAGCCAGTCGAGATTGGAAAACGCGGCGTTGTAGGCCGCGACGATTTCGCGGCGACGCGCGATGAAACTGTCGAGCCGCCGCAGCTGCGACAAACCCAGCGCGCACTGCATGTCGGTCAGGCGATAATTGTAGCCCAGCTCCTGCATTTCGTAAGACCACGGGCCGCGCTCGCCGAGCGTCGCGTCATCCGCGCCCGTAACAAACGCCGCCGGGTCGCGCACAATACCGTGTGAGCGCAGCGTGCGGGCGAGCCGCGCCCAGTCGGAGCGATTCGTCACGAGCATCCCACCCTCTCCCGTCGTCATGGTCTTGACCGGATGAAAGCTAAATACCGCGAGGTCGGCCCAGGGATTGCCCCCAAGATTCCAGCGCTTGCCCGCCGCCGGACCGGAGTGAAACGCCCCACCGGCACCGTGACACGCATCCTCAATGACAATGGCACCGCGCGCGTGCGCGATGCGCGCAATCTCCGGCAGATCGCAGGCCTGGCCGGCGTAGTCGACCGCGACGACCGCTCGCGTGTCGTCGGTCCAGTTTTTCGCCAACACCGCCGGATCGAGGGTGATGGTCGTGGGATCGACGTCGCAAAAATCCGGCGTGGCATCGACGTAGGCTGCCGCATTGGCAGATGCGACAAAGGTGATTGGCGAAGTGACGACACGGTCACCCGCACCGATGCCAGCAACACGCATCGCCAAATGGAGCGCAGCCGTCGCGCTGCTGACCGCAACCGCGTGGCTCGCTCCCACGCGCAGCGCAAATTGACGCTCAAATTCCTCGATCAACGGTCCCTGCGTCAGGAAGTCCGAACGCAAGACCGCCACCAGCGCAGCGATATCAGATTCAGAAATGCTCTGGCGTCCGTAGGGCAGCATCGCAGTGAAGTCGCATCCGTGCGGCCGGCGTTACGCCACGGGCGCGAGTTCGCGGAAAATCGGAATCGGTGAACGACTGCTCCGACCAAGATCGATCGGAGTCGCGCCAACGGGGACATTTAGAAGTTGTTCCGCGATCATCTGCCGCAGTTCCTCGACGGTGAGAAAATGTTTGTTCGTCCCGCTTTCGTAGCAGAATCCGGTGATGACCGGCTTCCCGCCTGTTTGCCGACAGTATTCTTCACGGGTGAACGCCGCACCGCTGGGCAAGATCGCGAAGTAGTCCCCGAGATCGACGGTGTTATAGCTGTCACTCGCCGTGATCATCTCCTCGTGAATTTTTTCTCCCGGTCGCACTCCAATTACCGGATGCTCACAATCGGGTCCGATCGCCTCGGCCACATCGGTGATGCGATACGACGGAATTTTCGGGACCAGAATTTCTCCACCCCAAGCGTGCGCAATGCTCCACAATACCATCTCGACGCCTTCCTGTAGCGTGATGTTGAAACGCGTCATCGTCGGATCCGTGATCGGCAGCACGCCGGTTCTTTTTCGCTCAAGGAAAAACGGGATGACCGAGCCGCGGCTGCCCATGACATTGCCGTAGCGCACGACGCTGAAGCGCAGGTCTCGGCGGCCCTTGATGTTGTTGGCGGCGACGAAGAGTTTGTCAGAGCAGAGTTTCGTCGCGCCGTAGAGATTCGTGGGGGCAGCCGCCTTATCCGAGGAAAGCGCCACCACCCGGCGGACGCCGCTGTCGAGGCAAGCGTCGATGACGTTCTGCGCGCCGAGGACGTTGGTCTTGATGCACTCGAAGGGATTGTATTCCGCGGTCGGCACCTGCTTGAGGGCGGCGGCATGGACGACGATGTCGATTCCCTCCATCGCACGCCGGAGCCGATCGGCATCGCGGATATCTCCGATGAAGAAGCGGACCGCAGGGTGTTCGGCCGCGGGAAACAGCTGCGCCATTTCGAACTGCTTGAGTTCGTCGCGCGAGAAGATGACGAGTCGCTTGATCCCGGGAAACCGTGCGAGGATCGTTTTGACGAAGGCCTTGCCAAAAGAGCCGGTGCCGCCCGTCAGCAGGATACTCGCCTGAGCGAGGGAAAACGGCCGAGAATTCGGGTGATTCATAGCGCAGCAGTGGGACGGGACGGGACCAAAGTGAGTGCGGAATGTAGATCGACCGACTCCCACTCATGCACTTGGGCGGGAGCTGGAGCGCCCGTCGACGGATCACGATGGCGACGTTTAGCAGCCAGTTCGGCGGCATGAGCACGCAGGATTCCCGAGACGAACGATTCCCACGAAGGGGAAGCGGCGGTTTGTTCACGGTCGGAGGTGCGCATAGACCCGTCACCTTTAGCAAACCCCGAGCCCAGAGAATTGAGCGACCACGCAAAATGCTGTAGAATAGATACTAGAAAATATTTCTATCCGATTAAAATTTAGAAACATGAAACCCCACGCTGGTGTGCGGCAGGATTTGCCGATGGGAAGCCAGAAAAAAGCCCACCGGAAACCGGTGGGCCCAAACTGAATTCGCGTTCCGCGCGATCTGGAAACTCCGCTTACGACTGAGCGAAGAAGTCCTTAATCGCCGCAGCCACCGCATCCACCTGCTCATTGGTTAGCTCCGGAAAAATAGGCAGACTCAGACATTCGCGCGCCGAACGCTCGGCCACCGGGAAATCGCCAACTTTGTAACCGAGGTGGGCAAAGCATTTCTGCAGATGGCACGGCAGCGGATAGTGCAGCGCGCATCCGATCCCGCGTTTCGTCAAATACTCCTTCAACGCATCCCGCTTCGCGTGCCGCACGACATAGAGGTGGTAAACACTCTGCGCGTAGCTCGCCTCCTTCGGCAGAGTCAGGGGCGTGCCCGCGAGCAGTTGATGGTAGCGATGCGCAATCTCACGGCGACGCTCCGTCCACGTCGGCAAGCGCTTGAGCTTCACGCCGAGCACGGCGCCCTGAATGCCTTCCATGCGATAGTTGTAGCCGATCTCCTCGTGGTAGTAGCGCTCGTAGGAGCCGTGTTCGCGCAACGCGCGCGCGCGCTTGGCCGTAGCGTCCTCGTTGGTCACGAGCGCACCACCCTCGCCGCACGCGCCGAGATTCTTTCCGGGATAAAAACTATAGCCCGCCATCCGGCCAAACGTCCCAACCGACTTGCCCTTGTATTTCGCCCCGTGCGCCTGCGCCACATCCTCAATCAAGGTGAGTTTGTGCTTGGCGCAGATCGCCACGATCGGATCGAGATCGCAGGGGTGGCCGTAGAGATGCACCGGCATGATGGCTTTGGTGCGCGGCGTGATCGCGGCTTCAATCTTGGCCGGATCGAGGTTCATCGTAGCCGGATCGATATCGACGTAGACCGGCTTCACATTGCAGTAGGCGATTGCCCAGCTTGTCGCGACAAACGTGAATGGCGTGCTGATAATCTCGTCGCCTGGCTGGAGGTCGAGCATCCGGACGGCGACATGCAGCGCGGAGGTGCCGCTGTTGAAGCCGAGCGCGTGCTTCGAGCCGCAATAGGTGGCGAAATCTCGCTCAAACGCCTCGACCGCCGGGCCGAGGCAAAATGAGCCGCGGTCAAGCTGCTCGGCAATCGCGCGATCGAGTTCCGCGCGAATGGACTTGGTCTGGCCGTTGAGATCGAAGTATGGGACGGTCATGGGAGAGTGCGAAGGACGCGGGCGGGATTGCCGGCGACGACAGTGCGCGGCGCAACATTTTTGGTGACGACGGAGCCGGCGCCAACTACGGCCTCCTCCCCGATCGTCACGCCGCAGAGAATCGTGACATTGCTGCCGATCGAGGCGCGGCGACCGATCACGGTTGGCTCGCATTTCCAGTCTTTCGAACCCTGCACCGTGCCGTCGGCATTGGTGGAGCGTGGCATTCGATCGTTGGTGAACATCACGCCGTGACCAATGAAGGCCTCGTCGTGAATCGTGACGCCCGAGCAAATAAACGTATGGCTCTGAATCTTCACCCGCTGCCCGATACGAACATCGGACTGAATCTCGACGAATGGTCCGATGAAGGTGTCGTCACCGATTTCGCAACCGTAGAGGTTCGCGAAGGCGATCAATCGGACATTTTTACCGAGCTTGACGGAAGGCGCAACGCGGACGGTGGGATCGAGCATGTTAACGCGCTATCAGAGCGGAATCGGCTGGCCCTTCAAGAACAGGGATTGCGTCGCGGCTTCGAGCGTGCGGATGAGTTGCAATCCTTGCAGGCCGCCGGACAGCGGCGCGCGGGTGTTGCGGATGCAATCGAGGAAGTGCTCCACTTCCAGGCGCAGCGCCTCCTTGCCTTCAAGATGGGGAATCCAAATATCGCCCTTCCGGTAGTCGATCCGGAGCCGGTAGTCAGGGTGCCCTTCTTCCGCGCTGCCCGTCTGGCCGAGTTTCACGCCGGAATCGTAGATGCGGATTTTCTCGGTGGGTTCGACGTCATCATAGACGACCATTTTCTTGGAGCCGCCAATCAAAGTGCGGCGGACCTTGACCGGCGAGAGCCAGTTCACGTGACAGTGCGCGATCAGGCCTGATGCATAGTGAAGGGTCAGGTAAGCAATAGTCTCAGGGCGCCCGGCGATGTGCCGCATACCCGTCGCCGAAACGGCCTGGGGCAATTCCGCGAAGAGATACTGAATGATTGAAAGATCGTGGACGGCGAGATCCCAAAGCACATTCACGTCAGCCTGAACAAGGCCGAGATTGATGCGGGCCGAATCGTAATAGTGGATCTGACCAAGTTCTCCGGCCTCGATAAGCTGGCGAATCCGGCGGACCGCCGGAGTGTAGATAAAGGTGTGGTCGACCATCAAAGTGAGACCACGTTTCTCGGCTTCGTCGATCAACTCCCGGGCGAGATCGGAACGATGGCAGAGCGGTTTTTCAACCAAAACGTGTTTGCCCGCACGGAGACAACGCATCGCGAGTTCGAAATGGGTATTCACCGGCGTGGCAATCGCCACGGCATCAATCTCGGGATTGTCGATCAACTCGCTGATCGACGTCGTTGTCTTGATGTGGGGATATTGCGTGCGCGCCCACGTCAGGCGGTCGGCGTTGAGGTCCGCCACTCCGACCAAGCGGCAATCGCGGTTCTCATGGAAATTCCGCAGGAGGTTCGGTCCCCAGTAGCCGCATCCGATCACGCCGACACCGAGTTGACTGGCCCGACGCGCGCCATTGGCACCGTTGGTGCCGTTGGTGCCATGGGCCCCGTGAGTGCCGATAGTGTGGGGTTTGCTCCCATTGCCATTCTGACCGTTGCCGTTCGATTGCGGCGGTTGGGCGGTCGCGCCACGCAAGTCTGTCGAAACAGCGGGGACGTTTGAAGCAGAGGTTGTCATGATTTAGAAAAGGCCACCGCGGCAGGTAATTTTTTTGGTGCAGCTACAATTCCTAGCTACCATACAAACCTGCAGATATCTCGGGGCCAGTTGAATTAAGGTCGTAGTTGATGCTAGGTAGGAACCGCACGGCTGAACTGACACTTCGATCAGTGGAGTGTGCCGCAGAGACTGCGAAGCCGGGGGGATCGCAGCAAAAGAATTCGTGCGCGTTTTGGTAAAACGGACATTAAGCTACCAACGCTTCCGGAACACGCTTCGCGCACCATTCGGACCAGCACTCACGCAACGCCTGACCAAAGCGATAGGCCTGAGTCCCATGGTCGAGGAGATCGCTCTGACGCATCCGCTTCCTCAAACCCGCGCGGGTTACCGCAATCGCCCCGCGATCTTTCGCCAGCGAAACGGCGATCTCGACATACTCCGCTTCGCCGTTCGCTGCCCATTCGGAATGGCCGACCGAGCCAAGCAAGCTCGCGCCGACTCGCGACATGTGGGCTTCACCGACGAGTGTCACCACCGGCACCCCCATCCACAGTGCCTCGCAGGTCGTCGTAGTGCCATGATATGGGAACGTATCGAGCGCGATATCGACGTCACCGTAGAGCGCGAGATGGTCCTTCGCCTCCGCCGTGTGTTCCAACAAATCAACCCGATCAATCGGCAATCCCAATCGAGCAAATCTCTCCTCATACTTTTGCCTCACCGTGGCGTCACCGAAGCCTTTGCCTTTTATCCGCAGACGGCTGCTCGGGAGGTCACGAAGTATTTTGCCCCAAAGCGCCAGCATCGGATCGGTCACCTTCGCCAAGTTGTTGAAGCAGCCAAACGTCACATGCTCATGTTTTAGGCACGGCGCGGGTGCCACTTCAGGTGCGTCGGCCGACGGGGCATAGGTCCAGGCCGAACCCGCGAGGCGCACCAATTGTTCGGTCGCAAATTTATCCGCGATACCCTCCGGGTCAGCCACGGCATCGGTGAATCGATAGTCCATCGCCGGCACCCCAGTCGTGTCCGGATACCCCAGATAAGTCGCCTGCACGGGGGCCAGCCGACGGGCAAAGAGCGGCAGCCGGTTCAAACCCGTATGTCCGGCAAGATCGATCAGGATGTCGGGACTGTCCGCGCGGATGGTCTTCTCAACCAAGGCCGCAGGCTGCCCCACAAAATTTCGCCACACCTCCGCATGGCTCTTGAGTCGCGCGGACACCGCATCCTCGCGGAAATGATCGTGATAAAGATAAATCTCGAACTGCTCCCGATCCAAGTGACGGAGCAGGGGCTCGATGAAATATGCACACGCATGTTCGCGCAGGTCCGGCGACAACATCGCGATTCGCAGGCGACGCGTCGGGTTGGACGGGTTGGTAAATGCCACCCTGGGCGCGGGGTCCAGCAAACGACCAAATGCGACGTGCTCGGCAAACAGCTTTTCCCGTGGGACGTCCGGCTGATAGTGAAGCGCAAAGAGACGGTAGCTCCGCGCCTCGTGGTGGCGCGGTTCCAGCGCGAGAAATCTCTCATATTCCAACACCGCCTCATCGATTCGACCGATCTGTTGCAGTGCCTGGGCGCGGCCAAATCTCGCCAACGCGTATTTGTGGTCCGCGGCAATCGCGAGTTCGTGCCGGCTCAGCGCCTCGAACGGTCGGCCCGACAGGCTGAGCGTCAGCCCATAATTATACCAGCCCACTGCGTAGCTCGGCGCAATTGAGACCACTTTTTCGTGGCACCCGATCGCTTCGAGGAGTCGGTTCTGAGTCTTAAGACAATAGGCGAGGTTATCCCAGCCCTCATGAAAATCGGGCTTCACCGCGACCGCATGACGGAAATGCACCTCGGCCTCTGGCATCCGCTTCGCCGCGATCAGCGCGAGTGCGTAGCGCATTTCACACACCACGTGCCTCGAATCGAGCTTGTGGGCACGAGCCAGAAGTTGGACGGCGTCAGTGATGCGACCTTGCTGATACGCGACGAGACCAGCCAAGTGAACGACATCGAAGTGCCGGGGCGCAGCAACCAGGAGCCGCCGATACAGCAGCTCCGCATCGGCCAGGCGGCCGGCGCGATGGTGCCCGATGGCACTCTGCAGCAAAGATTGAAGTTGGGCGGGGGACACGCTGAGAACTACTCCGAACATTCGACCCAAAACGCAAAAATCTTTAGGAAATTACACTCAAGGCGACCAGCGACGAACCGATGAGCTAAACACGACCCCGCGTGTCGACAGCCGAAATTTTCCTCATTTTCCCTCTCATCCTGCCAACCTTGAATTCCGCGCCCGAAATCTCCCGCCCTGCCCCTCTTTCGGACGATGACATCAAACGGCGCATCGACGTTTGCCCCAAGCTGGCCTCGCTGCAGAGTGTAAATCACGCGTTGCGCGACCTGGTGCGCGCGGAGGGAAGCCTCAATTCGCAAATCGCCGAGGTGATTCGCCGCGATCCGTCGCTTTCGGCCCGACTGCTGCGAATGGTCAACTCGGTCTATTTTGGCCTCTCGACGCGCGTGAACAACATTGAGGAGGCCGTTTTTTTTCTCGGCCTGCGCCAGATTCGCGAGCTGTCGATGGCGACGCCCATCATCGAGGAGCTGGATCAAATGAAGCAGGCGACCGTGGCCTCGCTCCCGTGGAAGGAGCTGTGGACCCACAGCATCGGAACCGCGATCCTGACCCGTGAAATCCTCGCCTCCACGTCACTGCACATCGATGACGACACCGACTACCTTGTCGGCCTCCTGCATAACGTCGGAAAAGTCGTCATGGCGTATTCTTTCGCGGAGGAGTTGCGCGCTCTCGTCGAATCATCCGCGGCCAATCCCACCGAGTTCTGTCAGCGCGAACGCGAACTCATTGGCTGGGATCATGCAGCCATCGGGGCGCACTACCTAGCGCGGCATCAACTCTCCGAGGAAATCGTCTTCGCCGTGCGTTACCACAACACGCCGGAACTCGCGCCCAAACACCAACTGTTCGCCGCGGCCGTGCAGATCGCCGATCATCTGGTCCGGCACGCCGGAATCACCGGAGGATTCGAACGCGTCGATCCCGTCGACTCCGATTCGTGGCTGCTACTCCCGGGCTGGAGCATTCTCTTTGGTGCCGATGGCGCGGAGTCGGCTCTCGCGCGTGCTTCCATCGCCAACTCACTGCAGAAATTACCCTCGATGCTCCAAGGGCTAATCTGAGAAATCGCTCGGAGAGCGGCGGCGAAGTTTGAATCATGCTCAAGCTCCCCGGTCACCCGATCGATACCGCCATTATGTCCGCCGCGCTCAGTGAGACCGCCTCCGAATCCGCGAACCTCGCCGCGGCCAACGATTGGCTGGGGGCGTGGGAGACCAGTGCCGACTCCGCCTATTGCCGGGATCTCGATGGCCGCATTCTCGCGGTGAACAATTCGTTTGCGCGCAAATTCGGGCTGGCTGCCGAGGTGGAAAAGTCGATTTCAGACCTCGTCCACCACGACGATCTCGCGATCTTCCCGGGTTCGCTCAACGAGCTGAAGCGTGCGCCCCATCGCACCGCCGTCATCCATCGTTGGGTGACCCCGCTGGGCGTGCGCTGGTTCTCATGGGACGAAACCGCGCTCCGGGATAAATCGAACGCCATCGTGGCCGTGCGCGCCGTGGGCCGAGACATCACCCTGCAACGACTCGCGGAAGAACAGTTCCACCGCCTCTCCAGTGCGGTTGAGCAGTGCCCGGTTTCGATTGTCATCACGGATCCGGAAGGCCGGCCGCAATACGTGAACTCGAAGTTCATCGCGGTGAGCGGTCGCACGCTTGAGGATTTGCTCGACCGCAATATCGAGGTGCTGCGGGACGGACATCCGGACAACATTTCCTACGAAACTTTCTGGGCCACGGTGCGGGCTGGCGGCGAGTGGCGCGGTGAACTCTCCACCACGCGGCGCGATGGCAGCACGGTCTGGGAATCGGTGAAGGTCTCATGCATCCGCACGCCGGCGGGTGAAATCACAAACCTGCTCTGCCTGCGCGAAGACGTGACCGAGCGTAAGCGACTCGAACACGAGCTTCGCCAGGCGCAAAAAATGGAGAGTCTCGGCACTCTTGCCGGTGGCATCGCCCATGATTTCAACAATCTGCTGGCAATCATCAACGGCTACGCGGAATTCTGCGAACAGAGCCTGAACGAACCGGAGGTGCTCACGAGAAGTCTGCGCGAAATTCATCGCGCGGCCCAGCGCGCGGGCGGACTCGTCCGACAGATCCTGACTTTCAGTCGCAAGGCGGAGGTGCGCTTCTCGCCGGTGGATCTCAACCAGCTTGCGCGCGATCTGGTCGCGCTGTTGGCGGAGACGTTCCCGCGCACGGTTGTTTTTCAGCAATCCCTCCAGGAGAAACTTCCCGCTCTGCTGGCCGATCAAAATCAGCTGCAGCAGATCGTCCTGAATCTATGCGTCAACGCGCGTGATGCGATGCCGTCAGGCGGCACGATTTCGCTCAAAACTTCCACCGTCCCAGGCAGCACGTTACGTCACCTCGGAGCCGACGGGACTCGCACGTATGCTTGTCTCGCGGTGGGCGACACCGGCACCGGCATGAGTGCCGCCGTCCGACTGCACATCTTCGAACCGTTTTTTACGACCAAGCAGGGTCATCAGGGCACCGGGCTCGGGCTCGCCGTGGTCTATGGTATTGTCGTCGCCCACCACGGCTACATCGAGGTCGATTCCACGCTGGGGGCCGGGAGCACGTTTCGCGTTTACCTGCCATTGGCCGAGATGGCCGTCGCCGCTCCGACTCCAGCCGCGAGCACTGAGTTTCCGGGCGGCACCGAGTCGCTCCTCATTGTCGACGACGAGTCGCCCCTCCGGGAGTTACTCTCGAGCGCCCTCGCCGGGAAGGGCTACCGCACCACCACCGCGGCCACGGGCATCGAAGCCATCGACCTCATCAGCGACCCAGCGTGCCGTTTCGACGCCGTGCTACTCGATCTTAATATGCCGGGTGCCACGGGTGTCGATGTGTTGCGGGTAATCCGCATCTGTCGGCCCGCACTGCGGGTTATCGTGCTCAGCGGTCATTTGACGACAGAGGCGCGGATCGAGCTCGAAAAATCCGGCCAGCGCTGCTTCATCCAAAAGCCCTACAAGCTCGACGATCTAGGCCGTCAACTGCGCCATACACTCGAGTTCAAAGTCGGCTGATTTCCCGGTGGGATCTCCTCATTTTTGAGGAGCGATTGCATTTCAGCCCTCGGCCGCGGTGCCGATAGGTGGGTGGGCACAATCTGGACCATCCACACCTATGGAATGTCTTCATCGAAATGAATCACCGCGAATCACCGCACCACCCGGTGCGACGACGCGAGGCGTTGAGCTGCCTCGCCGTCCTGTTTTTGGCGCCTGCCGGCGCCGCGGCTCTGCCCCACCTGAGTTCGCCCAAGGCGCACTCCACCAACAAAGCGAATACGACCACTTACCTGCCCGTGGTCGGAGCGCCGCAGCTGCGCTTCCAGTCCAAGCCTTTCGTGGCCGAGCCAGTTTCAAATCCGATCGCCGCAGCGCCCGCGACGAGCTCAAAATCCGGGGGCGATTTCATCATCCCCAAGCTTCATGTCCCTGCGGAACAAGCGGCCGAGCCGCCACCAGTCGTCGCCGCGGACAAAACCGCCGCACCGGCTGCAGCCAAACTGCCACCCGCAATCATCCAGGATGATCTACGGCCTTCCGTTCGCGCGGAGGATTTCCTGCCTTACTTCCAAATGCCCGGCTCCGCGCGCAATCCCAGCGACGTGACCCTGCTCATGCCCGTGCCCACCGCCGCGCCGGCGCCCGCGGCGATCCCGCCGAGTTCGGCTACTTACACCCAAACTCCGAAATGATCGTTCGTCGTCGCTTGTTGTCATCGCTCAACGTCCTGCACGCAGCCGCCGCACTCGCAGCGCTCGCGTGCATGCGTGCGCGTGCGTCGACTCCGCCGGCTCAGCCAGAACATCCGGCGGCCGAGCCGGCTGATCTGGCGCACGCCGCACCCGCCTCGCCCCAGGCACAACCGGCGCACACGGCACCACCGGCCTCGGCACCGGAGCAGAAACCCCACGCCGAGCCTAGCCACGGGACTCCGGCTCAAGCGCCCAAACTGCCGGCCGGCGATGCTCCACCCGCCGCCCACGCCGAGCAGGTCAGCCACCCCGCGGCTGCGAAAGCAGGCGAGCCGCACGAGGCACCAAAAATCGCCAAGACCACGGAGCCAGCACAGGAAGCGCCGAATGAAATCAAGGGCATGCTCAGGATCGGCAACACCGCAGTCGAGCGCCGCGACTATGATGCGGCCGAGATGGCGTTCCGGCAGGTAATCGCGGCCCCGAAGGTGCCCGTGAACGACGCCAAGACAGCCCTCTACGCTTTAGCGCAACTGCACCGGCGCAAAGGTGAGTTCACCAAGGCTGCGGCGATCTACGAGAGTTACCTGAAGGACTACGCCGGCGACGAGCGCACGCCTGACGTCTTGCTCGAATTGGGCCGCACGCTGCGCAGTCTGGGGGCCTACAAGCTAGCGATCACGCGATTCTACAATGTGCTGAACTCGACCTTGAAGCTACCCGGCGAAAAATTCGATCGCTACCAGCTGCTGGCGAAGACCGCGCAGTTTGAGATCGCCGAAACCCATTTCCAATCGGGTGAGTTTGCCGAGGCTAACAAGTTCTACACTCGTCTCCGTCTCCTCGACCTCGCGCCTGTCGACCGCGCCCGCGCGCATTTCAAGGCGGGCTACGCGCTCCGGCTGCAAGGCAGTCTGGAGCCCGCTGTCACCACGCTCCGTGCTTACATTGAGCAGTGGCCCGAGGATGAAAACGTGCCCGAGGCGCGCTACCTGCTCGTCGTCACGTTGCGCGAACTCAAGCGCTCGCAGGACGCCTTCAGCGCCACGCTCGAATTGCTGCGCACCGAGAAATCCCGCATCGAAGTCGATCCGAAACGCTGGTCGCATTGGCAGCGCAAGACGGGCAACCAGCTCGCGAACGATTTCTACGAGAGCGGCGATATCGCCAACGCCCGCACCATCTACACGGGCATGCTTGAGCTTGCCCAGGAGCCGGCTTGGCGGCTGCCGATCACCTACCAACTTGGTCTGTGCGACGAGCGCCTCGGCGCTTCCGATCGCGCCCGCGCCGCCTATCAGTCCATCGTCGATGCCGTGGGTGCGACGCCGTCACCGGAGTTCGCCGAGCTTGCAACCATGGCAAAATGGCGCATCCAACACATGGAGTGGCGCGAGGGGGTGACCCGGAAGATCTCGTCGTATTTTGACAGCAAGTCCGCCTCGGTCGCCGCCGCCACTCCCACGACCAAGACCGCCACCCCTAAATGACCCAATTCGCCGCGATCCAAGCACACCATCAGCTCTGCGACGAAATCCACCAGTGCGTGTTGGATGAAAATCGTTTTCTACGCCAGGAACAGCGCGCCCCCGATGCGACGCTCTTGGCGCGCAAGTCTGCGCTGCTGGCCAAGCTCGATACGTCCCTGGCCGCCTTGCGCACGGTGCCGGCTGCGTCCATCCGCGATCCGGAGATGCGCGCCGCGCTGGAGAAAACCCGCGCTCGAATCCTTCAAGTGCTTCAGCTCGACAAGGAGAACGAACAGCTCCTCCTGCGTTGCAGCCTGAACGCCACGCGGCCCGCCGGTGCGCCCGCCGCCGCCGCCGCTCCGTCGGTCTCGATGCTGCAAAAGATCTACGCCCGCTGCTCGTAAGAGCCGCGCGTGCCAGGCGTTCGAAACCGCCTCTTCGAAGTCAGGCCGCCTGCACCCCAGACGGGAAATGATGCCGGCCCGTGCGCGGCTTGGTCTCACGGTTGATTTCGAGCAGGGAACCCACCGCCGCAAGCCGGCGCGCGACCTCGGGCAGCATCGCACTTAAAATCGTCGGAGTCAGCCCGATGGCTTGCAATCGCACGGCCTCGGGCAACGGCGGTAGTTCGGCGCAGTTCGGCGCACACGTCGCTGACCGCAGCCACTTCGCCGCGAACAGCAGCGTGGCCATGCGCACGTAGGCGACGGACGCGCCCGGCGAATATTGCAGCCGCACGGGCTCGGACATCACCGCCGGAAAATCCCAGTGCTGGAGCAGGGCCGCACCGGTATCCGCCTGCGTAAATCCCAACGTCGCGCGCTCCACGCCCGCGGCTTCCAACGGAAACCCGCCGGAAGCGAACCGCACGCCGGGCGCGTTGCGCAACGCCCATTCGTCGAGCGCGACCATCCCAAGACAATGCAACAGACCGATGCTGTAAGCGACGCTGCGATCCTGTTTCGTGCTCTCCGCGATGATCTCCGCCGCGAGCGCGCAGGCGACCGACATCTTCCAAAGCTCATCGGCTTCGATGCCGTAAAGATCCACCGGCCGCACGAAGACCTGCGATGCCACCGCATAGGAAACGAGTTCGTAGATTTGATCGTAGCCGACTCGATTGACCGCCTCGTCAACTGTCACACACCGCATGCCGCCGCCGAAATACGCACTGTTGGCCGTCTGCAAGACGCGGGCCGCGATTCCCGGATCGAGCCGCACCAGGGCAACGATGTCGTGCATCGCCGAATTGCCATCCGAGAGCAGCAGCTTCAGCCGCGGCAAAACCCGCGGCGACGAGGGAAGATTCTTCACCGCGCGCACGATGTCATCGGGCGTCAGGGAAAATCCGAGTGACGTGGCGCATTCGGCAATCATGAGGGTGTGGTCCCTCTGTATCGTCACCTTGGCGGAAACTTCATGCTAAATCCGGCGCAAGCGCCCGAAAGTCCGATATTTTCCACCCCTCACCGGGAAAACGGTTAAGTTTGCGAGGCGGTGCGCCGACCTACCTTCGATTCTACCGTCGCATGATGCGCGTGCTTTACGCCGAAGATGATCCTCAGATTGCCGAGCTAGTCCGGCTCAACTTCGCGCGCCACAGTGCCGACTGTGCGTTGGACGTCGTCGACTCGGGTCGACGCTGCCTCACCGCGATGGAGAGCGGCGTCTATTCGGTGCTCATGGTCGATCTCGTGATGCCGGATCTCAACGGACTTGAGGTCTTGGGCGAGCTCACTGCACGCAACGATCGCACGCCTGTGATCATGGTCAGTGGTCAAGGCCAGCATGAGCTGGCGGTGCGGGCCTTGCGCGCCGGCGCGGCGGACTGCATCGACAAGAACTCCGCCGAATTTCGCCGCATCCCGGAAATCGTGCAACGGCTCCATGCCCGGCGGAAGCCACCGCACCCCACTGCGGCCCGCCCGGCAAGCAGCCACCGCGTCCTGCTCATCGATCCGTCGGAAAGCGAATGCCGCGAGACGATTAATTTTATCACCACTCACGCCCCGCGACTGCGAGTCGTGCCCGGCTCGCTCACAGACGTGACGCGGGTAGTCGCGGGCGAACGATCGTTCGATGCGGTCGTGCTCGGTGCCCACCTCGATCGCAACGCGCAGCTGGACGCCTTGCGTCAACTCCGCGCCTGCGAGGGAAACGTCCCGGTCGTCGTGGTCGCCCGGATCGGCCACACCGAATCCACGATCGCCGCGTTTAAGCTCGGTGCGCACGACTACCTGCTCGCCGGCCCGGATTGCCTGACCGAACTCGTCTTCTCGCTCAACAACGCGCTTCAACGCGCCGACACCGAGCGGCTCAACGCCAGGCTCACCGACGAACTCGCCACGCTCAACCGCTCCCTCTCGGACCAAGTCACCGTCCGCACGCGCGAACTCGAACACGAGGTCATCGTGCGCCGCGAAGCGGAGCAACGCGCCGAGGAAACGTCGGTGCGGCTCCGCGCCCTTTCCAGCCGCCTTCTCCGCGTGCAGGAGGACGAGCGCCGCGCCCTCGCTCAAGAATTGCACGATCAGATCGGGCAATTGCTCACGGGCCTTCGCTTCCAACTCGAAGCGGCGCGCGTAGCCGCACCCAGCCCGCCGCTGAACGACGCGCTGGGCGTCACCAGCGAACTGCTGCGCGGCGTGCGCGAACTCAGCCTGCAACTGCGCCCACGGCTCCTTGACGATCTTGGGTTGAAGCCGGCGCTCGAATGGCAGACCCGGCTTTTCCAGCATCAAACCGGTATCGTGATCGAACTCGAGCTCACGCTGCCCGAACACCGATTGGGCGCGGAGCTTGAGACCACAGTCTTTCGAATGGTGCAGGAAGCGCTCACCAATGTCGCGCGCCATTCCGGCGCGAAAAGCGCCGCCGTCACCGTGAGTGCCGACGACACCTCGCTCCAAGTCGAGATCGCCGATCGCGGTCGCGGGTTCGCGACCGCGGCCGCACTCGGCCGGCACGACTCCCTCGGACTCGCCGGTCTGGCCGAACGCGTCCGACTCGCCGGCGGCACCTTCGATCTATTTTCGCAGGCCGGCCAAGGCACTCGGCTTCACGCCGAATTCCCCCTCTCCACCGTCTCCCTTTCCTCGCCATGACGACCGCCATCATCGCCGATGATCATGAAATTGTCCGACGCGGTTTGCGCGGGATGCTGGAAAGCGAAGGCTTGTGCCGCGTTGTAGCCGAAGCCGCCGACGGCCTCGCCGCCGCGCAGCTCGTGGAAAAGCACCGGCCGCAAATATTGATTCTCGACCTCAACATGCCGCGCTTGCACGGGATCGAAACCCTGCGCCAGGTGCGAACCACCAGCCCGCAAACCCGGGTGATCGTGTTGTCGATGCACAGCGACGAACCCTACGTGATCGAGTCGCTCCGCGTCGGTGCCTCGGCCTATATTCTGAAAGGCTCCGAATCGCAGGAAATCGCGCATGCGCTGAAGGAAGTTCTCGCCGGCCGCCGCTTCCTTAGCGCCACACTTTCCGAGTGGGCGATCAACGCTCTCGTGACCAAACCCGCCGACGACTCCGATCCGCTGCAAACGCTGACGCCCCGCGAACGCCTGGTGGTCCAACTCGCCGCCGAGGGTAACACGAACCCCGAGATCGCGGAAAAACTTTTCATCAGTCCCCGCACCGCCGAGACGCATCGCACGAATTTGCTGCGCAAACTCGGCCTGCAAACGCAGACCGATTTGGTCCGCTTCGCGATTCGGCGCGGCCTCATCCAAGCCTAGCTGGAAACGCGCACGATGGGGGCCGATAGCGCGCCTGCCGACAGGGAAGGCATCACCCCGACGCCCAGAGGTTTCAGAGCAGCAATGACTCGTCGCGACGAGTCACCCCGCGACAGAAAATCGGCCTCCACTCCCTCTGGTAAACTTCTTATAGGGCGGTGGGAATGAGAACCATTCGTTCAATCTGCAGTTCCACTCACGAAAATCCTTTTACTTACCCACCACAAAGGCCGGCAGTGAGCGCGAGCTCCACTGCGGCCGGTGGCGGGTGGCCTTACATCCATCCGGTGGACGAGGCTCCGCTGGGTGGTAGCGTCGTCACGGTCACGGTCAGAATTATCGCGCGACGGCTTGGTGAAGTTTGCCGTCGCGCGAAGGAATCATTTGGGGATGGGTGCAACCGACGAGCGGTTACGATTTCAAACGTTCCCGCTGGCGGCGGAACAGTGCCATACCCACCAGCGCGCTACCGAGCAACAAAGCCGTCGATGATTGATCGGGAACCGAACCGGGCGGGATACCTCCTTGGATGGTGTTGATGCGGGAGATAGATATCGTCTCGAAACCAGCATTTGCACCCGTGGCCCGTGCGGCCGCCCCGATGGTGAGATTGGGATTGGCCAGCAAGAGAGCATTGGCTTGCGCGGACTGCGCGGCATCAAGTTGGAAACCGAACCCGGCATTTCCCACCCCCGGAAAAGCGGTGGCAATAAACGGGTTTACCGTCGAAAAACTCCCGAGTAAACTGCCCGTGCTCGTGTTGAAAAGATTCAACGACAGATTGGTCAGGGTGATCGCTTGATCAGCCGAGTTTCCGCCTTCGTTGCCGTTAAAAACGAGAACGACATTCGCGAATGAATTCGTGGAAAGCGGACCAGCGGAGAGGCCGAGGCTTGTCGCCGTATAGACGTTGTTGCCGGAGCCAGTCTGTTCATTCGTTGTCCCTCCCGAATTCGGAAAGCCGTTCCCAATGCCGTAGGCCACGGTCGACCCCAGCGTGACCGCGCCACCCGGAGCGAGGCCGACTGCCCCGACTTCCGTGCCCGTGTTCTGGAATGTCACGACTGAGCTGACAGCTCCGAGGCCATTTCCCGACGAGGGAACAATGTTGATGGGAATGAGGTTGGCGAGCGCTTGGCTTGAGAAAGCTGGAAGCATCAAGAGAGCGGCACGGGCTGCGGTGCCAAGCATGGTAGTGCGGGATGGAATTTTATTCATCTGAACTTAGTTTTCATCTGGTTTGGAATTAACATCGGCCTGGATGCGATGCGTGGACTGGCGGTGACTTGGTATTAATCCGCAGTGCTTTGTTCGCCGCTTCGAAAATATTTTCGGTGGGTGTTCGCCCCATCGGACGGAACTTCGGCCACGTCTCGCTAATAACGAAAGGCCTGAATCCTCATCCACGTCCGCCCACTGGCGTCACGCCTCTGGGCAAAAATCCTGAGGCCATGTCCCAACTGCAATGCAGTCGAAAACCGTCCCGCCTTGGCCGACTAAAAACCACTTCCTACCGCCGTTTCCGACAGAGGTCGCAAAGATGCGAATGGATACGCTTAGTTCTTCGGCGCGGCCGGCTTCACCGCGGTTTCCGCCGGGCCATTCATCCCTTTGCGGATGAAGTCCACGCCCGGTCCGTCCGCCCGCACTTTCACCACCTGCTGCGACGACGAGTCCTGACCGATGTAGTCGATCGTGGCCGAGGCCATGATGGGAAGATATTTTCGGAGATCCTTACTCTCGTCCTCCGCGCTCGCATGAATGCTCCAGAGTTCGGCTGGCGGGCGGCCTTCGCTCGAGGCCTTGTTTTCCCGCGCGGTGATTTTGAGGTATTTCTCGTAGATCGATACCTGACGAACGACATTGTCGTAGGAAACCAATTCGCTGCGTGGCGGCTCGTAAACGGCCACCGTGCGGTAACTCGTGTTGCCGCGCGAATCCGTCACCGGCACCGACTCGTAGCGGACTCCTCCGCCCACCTGCGCATATACGGGCACGCTCACCCGCTCGGCCTTGGTCCGTGGTGCATCCATGCCGTAATCGAGTTCGACGATCATGTCGGCCTTTTCCTCCGAGGGCGCTTCATAGAGGCCCTTGCCGGAGAGCGCCGTCTTCACATATTCGGCGGCCTCACGATAGCGGAGACTTTCTTCTCCGAGCCGCGGATCCTTGCTCTTGAGCTTGTAGGACTGGGTGGCAGCCGGCGTCGGTTTCGAAATGGCATCAACTTTGACATCGTAGCGCGAAGTTGAGCAACCGGCCCCCAACCCGAAAAAAGCAGCACTGAAAAAAATCCCGGCGGGCACCAAGAGTGCGGCGAATTTCATCGGGGCATCGTTCTTAGCTGGCGGACGGGCGCGGAAACAATGCGGTGAACGGCGTCAGATTCCGGGCTTCGTGACCGTGGTCGTTTTCGGCCTCGCGGATTCCGTCTTCCCACCAGCGTCACCTTTGAGGCGGGAGATTTCTTCCTCCAGTCGGGCGATCTCCGCCTCGTTCGAGAGGGTTTTCTCATGCGCATCGTCGAGCTCCTTCTTCTTGGCGAGCGCGGCGGACTTTTCGTCCTTCAGTTTTTTCAGGCGATCGGCCGAAGACTCCTGCTGCTTTTTCGCATCGTTGAGTTCGAGGTCAGAGATTCGGAAACCTTCGGCAACCGCCAGTTCCTCCTCCAGCGAGGCTTTGACGCGCGCTTCCTCGGCTTTGCGCTTGGCCAATTCCTGCTGGTAAGAGCGTTCCTGCGCCAGCCGATCCTGCTCCTTCCGATCCTTGGCATCCTGCACCATTCCTATGATGCCACCGGTAATCGCTCCGAGGGCCGCACCTGCCACCAAGCCGGTCCCTGTGCCCATGCTGCTGTTGTTTCCCGCCACGGCCCCACCCAAACCACCGATCGCGGCGCCCGTGCCGGCTCCACTCGCGGTCTTGGAGGGCGCTACGCCGGATGAGCACCCCGCACCCACGACTAACGCCAGCGCGAGTCCACCTGCGATGACTCGGCGGTGAAGGGGTCCACCGTATTTCGGATTCGAGGAAAAGTTCTGCATGGGGAAAAGCGGAGGTTTAGACTCGCCCTACTTAACAAGTGTTCGTTTTAAATTCAACCGTCGGCATGTAATTTTTCATTCCCGCGATCAAATGGTTCGGCGCGGTTGAAATTCCTCCAATTCAGAGCATAGAGAGTTTCCCCCTATCCCTAAGACTGAATCAGTCCTACAATCATGATTTCGCGAAACAAGGGTATTTTTTCACTCGAAGTTCTGGTCCCCGTGCTCGGCTTCCTTTTCGCCGTGGTCAGCACCTACACTTTCTACCACTACGTGGTCACGCCCCGCGCCAAAGAGGCGATGGTCAAACGCCGCCTCGCCGCGGCCCAAGGCGCGGGTGGCAGCTCGGCTGAGATGCGCGAGCGCTCGGTGTTTCTCGTCATTCAGGATGCCGAGCCGAAGTGGGAAGTCATTTTCTGCTTCTGGGGCATGATCATCCTTGGCTACAAACTCGTCCACGTCACCCGTGAGCGCCGGCTCTTCAAACATGACTTTGTGCGCGTGCAACCCGGTGAGCGCATCATTCCCGAGGACGCCCTCGATCGTTACAAGGAGCTAAAGTCCGCGATCGAGCGGGAGCCAAAGTGGCGCGAGCGGCTGCTACCCGAATGCATCCTCGCTTCCCTGCACCGGTTTCATGCGACCAGTTCCGTGCAGGATGCCGCCAACGCCGTCCGCGAACGCGCCGATCTCTCCGGCGACGAGCTCGACTCTTCCCTTTCGCTTGTGCGCTACATCGCCTGGGCGATCCCCGCGATCGGATTCATCGGCACGGTGCGCGGTATCGGTGAAGCCTTGAACTTCGCCGACGAGGCCATTCGCGGCGATATTTCCGCCGTCACCACTGGGCTGGGGCTGGCCTTCAATTCAACGTTCGTCGGCCTGTCGCTCTGTATCATCCTGATGTTTTGGCTGCATCTGGTGCAGGCCCGACAGGAGGCGTTCGTGATCGAGACGCAGACTTTCTGCCGCGACAAGCTGATCGATGTGATGAAGGTTCCGACGAAGGAAGAGGCCAGCACGTCCCTAGTCTGATATTAACCACGACATCGTCCATGCCCACCCTCGGAATCGAATTGTGCGACGCAGCGTTTCAGGCCGCGACGTGCAGCACCCACGACGCGCAACTTCTTCCCCTCGCCGATGCCGGGGGCGCGGCGGACTGGCCGGGCTTCGCCTACCACGACGGACAGAAGTTTCTCTTCGGCCGCGCCGCCGAAGATCAGTGGTTCGTGCATCCGCGACGCGTGGCGCACACTTTTTGGACGAGGTTGGCGCATGAGCCCTCGACCATCGGGCCCGCCGGCAAGCTGGCCCCGTTCTCAGAACTCGCTTTTCACTTTTTCCGCGAGTTCATGCAGCGCGCCTCGACCGCGGCTAGCGGCGAGAAAGTCGTGCTCGCCGTCCCCGGGGCCTACCTCAAGGACCCCGCCACGGAGGAGGAGAAAATCGGCCTGCTCCTCGGTATGGCCGGTGAACTCAAACTCCCGCTCGCCGGCATCGTTGATATGGCCTGCGCCGCACTCTGCGATCCACGCGGCAGCGGGTTCAACCCCGCACTGCCGGTCGTTTTGGTGGACCTCCACCTTGAGGGAGCCGACATCACTTTGGTTGGCACCGAGGAGCACTTGGAGCGAAAGGATTTTATCCACCTGCCGCACTCAGGCTATGCGCAGCTCCTCAAGCATCTGACCGCCACGATGGGCAACCGCTTCTTGCGGCACACCGCCTTCGACATCCTTGAGGACGGACGGATTGAGCAGACATTTTTCCGTCAAACCAAAGATTTCCTCCTTAACAACGCGCCCGAGCACCGGTTTCAGATCAACACCGCCACCCGCACCTACGAGATGCTTGCGAAACGCGAACAACTCGCAACCGACGCGGCGGCCTTTGTCGGCACGCTGGTGCAGGGAATCCAGGCCTTCGTCCATAATTCGCCCCACGGCGCCGAACCCTGCACCCTCGCCCTCACTGATCGCACCGCGCGGTTGCCGGGATTGGAATCCAAACTGCGCGCCGCTGGGTTCCACCGGATTCTTCGCCTTGCCGCCGGTGCTGCCGCCTGCGGTGCGGCACGGATCGGAGAGAGCCGGTTCAAGGCGCCCGCCGATTTAGGCGACGTCCCCGTCGAGACCGCGGTGCCGATCGCACTCGCCCAGCGCACGACTGCCGCGGCTTGGGAAGCACGCCTCCAAAAATTCCGCCACCATGGCGGCGCGCGTCCCGCCCCGACGCATTTGATTCTCGACGGCGTGGGCACCGCACTGGGTAACAGCCCACGCTTCACGATTGGCGTCGCCGGGCTCGGTGTAGACCTCGCCCTGCCCGATTCATTTTCGTCCGCGGATGACTGCGCGGTGCCACTCGTGCGTGACGGCGGTCGTCTTTGGTTCATCGAGAGTTCACACCGCCCAGGAGCCAGCGCCGCTGCGGCCTCCGCTCGCACGGCCATCGACACGGGTGATCATCTGACGATTCGCTGCGGCACCACCGCGGTGGATTTCCTGTTCGCCCACTGCGGGGCCGGCAACGGCTCCCGCGCTCACGACTAACCGCGCTCGCCGTCCACCATGTCGCTCGCCAACAAGCGCCGCGAGACCGAGGTCTTCAGCCTCGCCTTCCTCGACTGCATTTGTTGCGGCTTCGGGGCGGTCATCCTCGTCTTTATCCTCACCGTTTCGCAAAAAAAGGATGTCGATAAAGCCGTGGTCGATGAAGCGCGCGATAAACTGAACAAAGCGCAGAGCGCCGTCTCGATGACGCAGGAGGAACTCGATCGGCTCGCGCGCGTGCTCGCGGCCGCGCAGCTTGAGTTGCAGGATATCAACGCCAAGAGCACGCAGGATCAGCTCAAACTCACCGACCGGAAGCGCGAGCTCCTGCTCATGCTCCAGCAGACCGGTGCGCTCAAAGATGCGATCCACACCCTGCTCGGCGAAAAAAAGGCGCTGCCGACTGAGGAAATCGCGCCGCCCGTCCCGATCCCCAACGTCGATCGCCGGCAATATCTCACAGGCGTAAAGCTCAACGGCGAGTTTGTGGTTTTTCTCGTGCGCATGTCCGGTTCGATGCTCGACGACACAATCGATGCCGCCATCGCGCGACTCGACGACAGCGATGAAAAGAAACGCGAAGCCCCGAAATGGAAGCGCGTGATCCAATCGCTGGAGTGGATGCTGGCTTCGCTCACGCCCGACACTCATTTCCAGATCCTCCTGTTCAGCGAGGAGACGACACCGATCATCGCCACTCGCGGGGATGAGTGGTTCAGCACCAAGGATCGCAAGACCATGAGCGAAGTAATCACCAAGCTGCATGCCCTCGTGCCCAAGGGCGGCGCCAACATGGAGCGAGCCTTCACCGCCGTGCGTTTCCTGCCGCGGCTGCCCGACAGCATTGTTCTCATGACCGACGGCCTGCCCACGCGCAGCGATTCGCTGCCGATGGAGGGCGACATCGAGGAGCAGCATCGCATTCGTTTTTTTGAAATCGCCACCAAGCAGCTCCCCCCGCGGATTCCGGTGAGCACGATTCTCTTCCCCACTCTCAGCGGCGATCCCGCCGCCCCGGGATTGTTCTGGGAACTCGCCAACGCCACCCGTGGCGCGCTCGTCAGCCCAGCCAAATCCTGGCCCGACACATGATCCGCCGCCGCCAGACCCAGGTCTTCAGCCTCGCGTTCCTCGACTGCATTTGCTGCGGGTTCGGCGCGGTCATTTTGATTTTTGTGCTGAGTGTCGACAGCCGGGAAAAGGAAAAACTCCAGGTCTTGGTCGAGGTAAACCGCACGTTAGCCGAGCAGGCCGCCGCGCTCCTCAAGCTGCGCACGAGCAAGGAAGACCTCGAAAAAAGCAACGCCCGCGTCGCCACGCTCGTCACCGACGCCCGCCTGCGCAACGACTCTGTCCACGCTCTCATCGACGATCTGGAAAAGGGACTGCAGCGCGAAAAAAACGGGCAGGAAGCGCTGCTGGTGGACATCGACGAACTCAAAAAGGAAATCGCCGCTCGGCAGAAAAAGCCGGACTATGAGATGATCCTGCCGGATGTGAAACCTGCACCGGTTGGCTTGCCGGTCGGCAGCAACTACATCGCGTTCGTCATCGATACCTCGGGCTCGATGCGCGACCCCAATAACGGCGGGCTGTGGCCGATCGCGATTCGCACCATCGAGGCGGTGCTCGACGTCTATCCCCAAATCGACGGCATCCAATTGCTCGATGGCGACGGTCGATTTGTCCTCGGTCGCCGCGGCACGGCCTCCAGTGGCTGGCTGGAGGATTCGCCCGAGGTCCGCGCCCAAATCAAGCGCATCCTCCGCCGCTACGATCAAGACACGGTCAGCAATCCTGTGCCCGGCATCTACAACGCGATGCGTTTCCTCTACGACAAGGACAACCCCAAGATGAAAATGGGCATCTTTGTCTTCGGCGATGAGTTCAATTCCGGTGACGCCGCCGACGGCGTCGTCCGCCGGCTCGACGAACTGAATCCCGCCGACGAAAAGGGTGAGCGCCGCGTGACGATCAACGCGGTCGGCTTTCCGACGACCATTCGCTATCAGTTTTCGATGGGCAACACCGGCATGCGCTTCGCCAATCTTATGCGCACCGTTTGCTACCTCCACGGCGGCTGCTTCATCGCGCTGCAGGATTTGTAGCGCGACGCGTCAGCGCTCTTTCTTCGGCTTCGGCAATTTCGTCCGGAAGATTGGCACCTGCCGTGGCAGCGTCGGCTTCCCATCGGTAGCCTCAAAGCGCGTCCAGCCCGCGTTACCGACAAAGAAGAAATCGCCGTCGGTCGCAATGCAACCGAGCGACGGCGCCGCCATCGTGATGTGCCCCGACTCCAGCACGACAACGGATGCCACGGCGTCCGCCACGCCCTCGAATTCGAGGCGCAGCACGCGGTTCGGCCGCAGACCGTTTTGCACGGCGATAATTTTTCCATCCGGCGCGAGGGCCAGTCCGTCGAGCCCAATCAGCGAGGTGCCCGCCGGTGTCTCTAGCCGCCGCACGTTCCGCGCACCGAGGTCCACGCGCAGAAGTCCATTCGCATGATCGGAGACGACTGCGACGTCGCCAGGGAGGAGGACGATTCCCTGGAGCGACATGAACTCGTCGCTCTCCACGAAACGCTCCAGTGCCGCGCCGCCAGGCGCGAGTCGCCACAACGTCGGACCGCCGCTGTCGGTCACGAAGACCGCCCCATCCGCCGCCACCGCGAGATCACCGAGCACGTGCGACTGCTGATCGCCCGCGACACGCACCACTGGAATCGTGCGCCGCACCACGCCACTCGTGAGATCAATTTCGGCCAGCGCCGCCGTGCCGTCCTGATCGGGTGTAAACCCGCGCATCGCGGCGACCGCAGAGGTGGCGGCCCAGAGCGTGCCCGCCGCCTCGTCAATCGCCAGGCCGAAGACGCCGAGCAAGTCGTCACCCTCGGGGGTAAAGCGGCGCAACGCGCCCTCCTTTCCCTCGCGCACCCACACGGAGCGCCCGTTCACGTCGCCGAAAAAAAACTGCCCGGTCTTCTCCCGCCACGCGATCCCCTCGATCAACCCGGTGACTTCGCGCAGCGTGAAACCAATCTCCCCGCCGCCACGCGGATGCAGGTTGGCTGCGAGCTTTTTCACCACGGCTTGGAAATCCTTGCGCGGGCGCAGCGCGGCGAAGTCTTCCGACTTCTCCACAGGCGAACTCAGGCCTGTTTCCGCGAGGCGCTCAAGGGTCGAAATCGCTTCATCCGGGTGCTCTGCCGCGAGCTGCGCGCCCGCGAGGTTGACGAGCATCCGCGGAAAATCCGGTCGCAGCGTCACCGCCGCCTCCATCTTTGCGAGGTAGGTCGCAACGTCCTTGGCGTCGGCGGCCGCCGCACCCTCACGTGCCAGCTTCATCGCTTCGGCCGCGCTTGGCGCCGCCACCACCGTGACGTGCGCAGCAATTAACACCGCCGCCCACGCAGAAAGGGAGGCGAAAAAAACTCCCCGCCGGTCAAATGCCGAGGATCGCACGCAGCAGGGCCGTGACCACTTGCAACGGATTGCCACCACCGCCACTGCCACCACCCGAAGGTCCGCCACCGGGCGAGCCGCCGCCACCTTGCTGGCCACCGCCTTGCTGACCACCCCCACCTTGCTGGCCACCACCCTGTTGGCCACCGCCTTGCTGGCCTGAAGAGCCACCTTGTTGACCACTCTGTCCCCCTTGGCCGCCCTGGCCACCCTGACCACCGGAGGAGCCGCCCTGCGAGCCACCGCCGGCTGAAGCTACTTTTTGCAAGCCACCTTTGCCCGCGCCGACGACCCCGTTGGGATCCTCGCCCTCTCCGTCGCCGGAGCCATCGCCGGAGCCGCCACCTTTTTTCCCGCCCTTACCGCCCTTTTTTCCACCTTTGCCGTCTTTGCCCGAACCATCGCCACTACCATCACCATCACCGAGCCCGGCAATCTTGTCGCCTTTGCCGTCGCCGGTTCCATTTCCGTTGCCGTCTTTGCCCGCGCCATCGGCACCGTCTTTGTCGCCACTGCCTTTTCCGCCCTTGCCATCTTTGCCGGAGCCATCGCCGTCTTCGCCTTCGCCGGCACCCGCACCGTTTTTGCCACCGCCATTTCCGCCGCCTCCTTTGCCGAAGACGCCGGAATAGGTGAACTTCACATAGTCGACCTGACTGGAGGCGAGCGTCGGCCGGTTGCGAATCGCGGCATCACGCACGGTTTCCAAATCCCACTTTTGTTTGCGCGCATCCTCACGCTCGGCGAGCGGTCCGAAAAGGATCGTGAGGTTTTCGTGGCGGTAGCGGACATACCAGCCCTCGTCGCTCGGGCCGAGGCCGGTGGCGTTGATGCCGGCGTATTTCACGCGGAACTCCTCGGCGGGCAGCTGCCACAAATCCTCGATCGCGCTGACCGGATAGATCGTCGTGACGGCGCGACAAACCGGAAGTAATGCCGCGGTAATGACGAGCAATAGAAGCGGACGGGGGAATTTCACGCAGCGATGGATTTGCCGGGGGTTGATGACGAGCGTCAAAGGCCAGCAGGAACGGCCCGACCTTTTTCAACGCGGTTTGGGCCGCCGGCCCCACCCGCGCCCTTGCCCCCGGAGCCCGTTCCTTTCTCGTGCTGCTGGGTTTGCCCGGCCACCTGCTGGGCACCGACCACGCCGGCCTGCTGGCCAGGTGTCTCGATGCGCATGGCCTTGTCGCCTATCGCCACGGCCTGCGGCTTCTCGCCGGCCGCACCGCCCGCATCGCCGCCCTGCTGCTGGCCGTTTTGCGGTCCACCGATTTCAGAAACTTGAATTCCCTGGGCCTGCGCCCCCGGATCACCCGCGCCGGAATTTCCTCCGGCCTGATTTTGCTGCGCACCTTGCTGCTGGGCGCCGCCGCCTTGCGGCCCGCCGCTTTGCTGTGACTGCTGGCCGCCTTGAGCGCCGCCACTCTGCGGCGGAGGCTGACCCTGCGAATTCTGCTGACCGCCCGCGCCACCACTCTGCGGTAGGCCCATCGGCATGTTGTTCTGCTGGCCACCGCCTCCTTGTTGGTTCGGATTCTGTGGACCGCCGACTTTTCCTGACTTCGCGTTTTCGTCCCCAGGGAGCTCGAAATCGCCAATCATACCCTGCTCGGGTCGTTTCTCGGCCGCAAGACTGGCACCATCCAACAAGGCGGGATCCGGCAATGGGCCGCGGCCCGATCCCGTTCGTGCGGCACCGGGTCGCGCCGCCCCGGATGGAATCGCAGCCTTGCCTTGGGTGCTCCGCGCCGAGGACTCGTCGGCCGCCGAAACGATCCCAGACACACTAATAAAAATCACGGCGGCACCCGCGCTACGGCGCAGGGAGTGGAAATGAAAACACGATTTCATCCGCGAGTGGTGGCGACGTTGCAGGCTACTGTCACGGTCGGCGGCGTCGTGCCGTTGCGCACCTGAAGCAGCATCTCGATGTCGCGATAACCCTTCCGGCGACCGATAATTTGATAATCCCCAGGAAGCATCTTGATCACTTCGGTCTCAAATTTCCGGGGCGCGCGAGAACTCGCGATCGAGACCCAAGTGTTACCGTCCGATTTGAAGGTGATTTCGACGGGCTTGTTCTGCGCCATGAGCAGCGTGTGCAATTGCTGCACGCGATCGCTGTTCACGAGATAGGAGGGCTTCACGGCCATCGCTTCGTTGAAACGGCGGATGGCCGATTGGAAGTCCGCTTTGTTGGCAAATTGCTCGGCGGCCTCGATGTATTTTTCGTATTGGAGCAGCGCGCGAATCACCGTGCCCGAACGCGTGTAGCCCTCCTTGGCGTCGGCCAGTTCCGGCTCAAGTTCCAACGTCTCGTGGTAGGCGTCGCGCGCTTCACGCCATTGATAGGCCTTCTCATAATCGAAACCTTTCGCGAGGGCTTTTTGCACCGCCTCTTTGTGCGCACTCTCCTTGGCGGCCTTCAACTGCGCCTGCACATCGGTCTTCTGCGGATAAACTTTGAGCGCCGCCTGAAATTCCGCGATCGCCTTGCTCCAGTCTTTAGCTTTCACCGCCGCCTCCGCGGCGTTCTTCGCGGTGGCAAATTTAGTTTCCTTCTCTAGTCGGCTCGCGCGCGACTGGCCTTCTTGGGCGGCCGCCGACTGACCGTCGAGCGCGAAGGCTTTCTTGAACGACTCGGCCGCCTCCGCGTATTGCGCTTCCTTCTCCAGCTTCTCGCCCTGTTGCAGTAGCGCGTAGACGCGGTCGATGTTCTCCGCGCGCTTCAGGCCCGCAGTGGCGACGTCGTTGCCGGGAGCTTTTTCGAGCGCAGCTTGAAACGCCTTCTTCGCCTCCTCTTTTTCGCCCTTGGTCAGAGCGCGCTGGCCCACGAGCAGATTCTCGCGCACAAAGTCCGCCAGCTTCTGCTCGGCTTTCTTTAGCTCGGCGAAGCCTTCATCAAAAATTTTCTTCGCTCCCGTGAAATTACCGTCGGTAAGCAGCTGCCGGCCGGCGCCGGCCGCTTCGAACGCGGCATCCAATGTCCCCGGGGCCAGGGCCCGCGCTACCTCCAAATCCTTTATCCGGAGGAGAATCGCATCGTAGGACTGCTTGGCCTCGCCCTTGAGTTTCACGTTCGTCACGAAGGCCTCGATCTCGACATTCAGCTTCTCGAAAATTCCTCCGGCTTTGGCGAATTCGTGTTCGGCGAGCAACGCGTGCCCCTCGTCGAAAGATTTCTCCATGAAAATCATCTGCTCCCGTTGCCGGGGGTGATCGGCCGGCATACGGCGGAGACCATTGAGCGCTTTCGAAACCATCTCGTGTAATTGCTCCGCCTTGGCGCGGCTGATAAAGGCCGTCTTCGCATCGGCCACAGTCTGCCCAGGTGCCGCAACTTGCGTGACCGACTCGAAGAGGTCCGGTCGCACACGTTTCACGACGCGGATCACGATACCCGCCGAGAAGAGGAGACCAAAGAAACCGACGACCGTCCATAGGACGATTCGTTTCCAAGTCCAACGACGGCTGACCTGCTCCCGGCCGGCTTCGGGATTCCAATGAATGATACGCCGCTTTTTCGCGGTATTGGGGTCGATGTCCTCTGCCATGGTAGTGAATTCGGGTCGACGATTGAAGGAGCTCGAAACGCTGAAAGGAAAGACGTGTGCGCCTGAGTTTGGTTAGACGAACAATACTGGGCTACGTTCAGAACAAGGGGTGACTAGCGTATTATGAATGTGCTGGGATCATGCCAAATTGCAAAGGGCATTCTGAAAATGCCGGCCCTTTTGGGTAACAATTCGGTCGGACTTTCGCCCTCCGACTTGCCAACCTGAGGGTGCCTCGAATTAGTGGACATAG
>JANOAF010000527.1:0-5030 GCA_031411015.1 Opitutaceae bacterium
ATCGGTGAATCGCATGGCCGGACGCCTCGATGCGCACATGAACGGCCAGAAGCGCTTTCTCGGCGATGTCGCGCACGAGCTGTGCTCGCCGCTCGCGCGGCTGCAAATGGCGACCGGCATCCTGGCCGACCAGGCACCGAAAGAATTGCAGGAGACGGTGGCCGATGTGCGCGACGAAGTGCAGCAGATGAGCACGCTCGTGAACGAACTCCTCGCGTTCACGAAGGCCGGCATGCAGCCGCGCGAGGTCACCCTCGCCGCCACCGTGCTGGCGCCGCTCGCCCGCGAGGCGTTGGAACGCGAAAGCGCCGGTGAACGCGTGACGCTAGACATTCCCTCCGATCTCAGCGTGCTGGCGGATCGGGATTTGTTGGGCCGCGCACTCGGCAATCTCGTGCGCAACGCCCTCCGTTACGCCGGTGAGGCCGGCCCGATCGTCATCCGCGCCGCGCGCGAAAGCGATCGTGCGATGATCACAATCGAGGACTGCGGCCCCGGAGTTCCCACCGCCGACCTCGACCGACTAGGGGAGCCGTTTTTCCGCCCCGAACTGGCGCGCACCCGCGAAGGCGGTGGCGTCGGCCTCGGGCTCGCGATCGTGCGCAACAGTATCGCCGCGTGCGGCGGCGAGGTGCGTTTTGCGAATCGCATCCCGCAGGGTTTCCGCGCCGAGATTCGGCTGGCGGCCGCGTGATGTTGTCCGGGCGGCGACCCCGAGCCGAGAGCGCGCCGGCGCTTACTCTCCCGCCGCCGGGCCAGCAGCCGGCCTTTACACGAGCTTAACAATTCTCCTCGCCGGCGAAACAAAGCCGAAACACGCGCGAAGCATAGTGGGCGCATCATGATTCGCCCCAACTCCGATTTAATTTCCTCCGGCTCATCCGCCGCGACTGCCACCCCTCCTTCCAACGCGCCGCTCGATGCGGAAAAGACCGAACTGATCGCACTCGTGCTTCGCGCCGAAGCGGGCGAGCACACGGCGCAATCGGAACTGGTTCACCGCTACACGCGGCGCATCGCCGGATTCGTTCGCACGATCATTCGCCAACCCGACGCGATCGAGGACGTGACGCAGATGGTCTTCATCAAAATGTTTCGCCGGCTCAGCCGGCTGCGCGATCCTGCGGTGTTCGAGTCCTGGCTTTTCACCCTCGCCCGCAACACCGGCTTGGATTTTCTCCGCCGCCGCAGCTGCCGCCCCAACACGGTCGCGCTCGACGACACGATTTACCAAATCGCCGATCCGTCGAACAATTCGGCCTCCACCGAGATTCTCGCCGCGCTCGATCGCGCGCTGGCCCGGCTCAGTGACATCGACCGCGGGCTCGTGACCCAATTTGTCGCCGGCGATAGCTACGGTGAAATTGCGCAGCGCGCCGGGCTCTCGCTCGCGACCGTGAAGGTGCGACTGCACCGCGTGCGGCCTTTCCTCCGCTCACTGGTGGGTGAGATGACCGACACACGTCAGCGCGGCGGCAAGGGCTGGCGCTCCACCGCCGGAAGCGGCACGGCTGGCGCGTGGAGCAGTCGTCCGATGGCGGCCTGAGCGAGTGGGCCGCGGGCTTTACCCGAGCCTAACAATTCTCCTGTCGGCGCAAACGGAACGGCAACAATTCAGCCGTCTTGTCTGTTAAGTTCACCGCAGTGCCCGCTGGTTCGCCCTCCCGACGGAAGGTGACGGTCGCAACGGAGAACGAAGCTCCCATGAAAAATATCACCCGCGCGATCCTCGCGCTCTCGCTCGCCACCGCCACTGCTCTTGTCGCCCAGCCGCCCGCGCCTGATTCTGCTCCGCGCAGTCATCACCGCGGGGTTCCTGGCGGTCCCGGTCATAGCGATGGCCGCAGCCTATCGCCGCTATTCCAAGCCCTCGACACCGACAAGAACGGCATCATCTCGGCCGCCGAGATTGCCAACGCTGGCATCAGTCTGAAAGCGCTCGATGACAACGGCGACGGCGACCTCTCCTATCAGGAGCTTCGTCCTGTGCCTCCCGTGAACGCCTCCGCCCGGGCGGCTGGAGCCGAAGGCCGCGGCCTACGTCCCCGTGGCACCGTTCCGGCCATGCTCGCGCTTGATGCCAACAACGACGGCGAACTCTCCGCCACCGAAATCGCCAATGCCGTCGCCAGCTTGAAGGCGCTCGACACCAATGGTGACGGGAAATTGACACGTGATGAGTTGCGCCCGCTGCCTCCGGCGGGCACATAAGCAGCCGCGAACAAAAGCGGTGGCGCCGGATCTCGATCCGGCGCCGCTTTTTTCCATGCGTCTCCCACTCCCGCCCCAATTCCATCGGCTGAATTTGCCGGCCATGGGGCTGCTGCTGTTTCTGCAGCGTTCGCCGGTCGTGCGCTTGAGCGCCGAGGTGACGCAATTGGCCGGGTCATCACGCATCGTCGCCTTACTCAAATCAGCGGTCGCGACCCTCGGCTCGCTCGGGGTCGTGCATTCGCTCGCCGGCGCGACGCGGTTCGTCCTCACCAGCCCGAGCGTCCTCGGCACGGTCGGCACACCCATTTCTCCCTTCGCGTTTTCCATCACGGGTGCGCTCGTGCCCGCCGGTTCCTACCGCGTTAGCGGCACGCTCCCGCCCGGCTTGGCCATCGCCGGCCTCGGCGCCAACGGTGTGGTCAACGCGACCACGGGAATCATCACCGGCACGCCGACCGCCGCCGGCACGTTTACGATTTCGATTCTCGGCTACCAAAATCCCAGCGGGTCCGGCGACAGTTTCGGCCCGGCGACTGTGGTGTTTGTGATCAGCGGCGCCCCTACCACTGCGCCCACCATTACCATCCCACCCGCGAGCCAGACGATTGCGGTCGGAGCCAATGTCACCCTCGGCGTCGGCGCCACGGGCAGCCCGCCCCCGACCTTTCAATGGCGCAAAGATGGCGTCGCGATCGCGGGGGCCACCAACAACACGCTCACGCTCACCGCCGTGCAGCTCGCCAATGCTGGCGTCTATGGCGTCGTCGTCTCCAACTCGGCCGGCAGCGTCACGAGCGACCCCGCCACGCTCACTGTCAGCGCCACCGCCAGCGCGCCCGTCGTGTCTGCCCAGCCGCAATCGCAATTCGTCACCCCGGGCACTCCGGTCACGTTCAGCATCGCCGCCACCGGTGGCGGGCTCAGCTACCAATGGAAAAAGGACGGCTCACCCATCGGCGGAGCCAACCAGGAGCGTCTCGCCCTCGCGCCAGCCAGCGCCAACAGCGTGGGCTTTTACGCGGTCACCGTCTCGAATTCTTTCGGCAGCATCGAGTCCGCGGTCGCCTCACTCACCCTAAACGAAGGGGGCACGAGCCGGCTGATCAATGTCTCCACGCGCGGCTTCGTGCCGGCCGGCGGTGCGCTCACTCCCGGTTTCGTCCTGCAGGGCAACACCACCAAGGGCCTCGTCATCCGCGCGATCGGCCCCACGCTCGGCGCATTCGGCGTGAGCGGGACCCTCGCCGATCCGGTGTTGGAAGTAATTCCCCTCGGCGGCACGGTCTCCATCGCGGCGAATGACAACTGGGGCGGCGGCACCGCCATGCAAAACGCGTTCGCCCGCGTGGGCGCTTTCCCGCTCGCGACCGCCTCCTCAACCGATGCCGCGGTCGTCACCGCGCTCCGCGCCACGGGTGCCACCGGCTATACTGTGCGCATCACGGCAAAAAATTCCGCCGCCTCCGGCATCGCGCTCGCCGAGGTTTACGACGAGGAGTCCACCACCGCACCCGTGCGGCTCGTGAATGTTTCTACGCTGGGCTTCGTTGGCACGGGCCAGCAGGCGCTCGTGCCAGGGTTCGTGATTGGTGGAAATGCGCCGAAGCTCCTCCTCATCCGGGCGGTCGGTCCTGGCCTCGCCCAATTCGGCGTCGGCAGCCTGCTCGCCGATCCGCAGCTCGCCGTCGCACCGCTGGGCGGCGATCTCACCGTCGCCACCAACGACAATTGGGGCAACGCCGCCGAGCTCACCGCGGCCTTCACCCAAGCGGGTGCGTTCGCTCTTCCCGCCGGGAGCAAAGACGCCGTCGTCGTCGTGCGCCTCCCGCCCGGCGGCTACACCGTCGTCGTCTCCGGCGTCGCCAACACCACCGGCACCGCGCTCGTCGAGATCTACGATCTCGATCCGTGATTCCGATGTAGGCGGGGTGCCCCCACCCCGCTTTTTCGCAGCCGATCTTGCAGCCCGCGGGGTGAGGGCACCCCGCCTACAAAAACCAGCGCGTCACACCACCAGCGCAATCTGCACGCCCGGCCCGTGCACGCCCTCGATGAGGATGCCCTCGACGTCAGCTGTTTTCGAGGGCCCGGTGCACCACACCACATTGCGATCCGTGCCGAGCGCGGCGACAGCCTGCGTGACATCGGAAAAAATCGTCGCGCGCTCCACGACCGCCACATGCACCCACGGCGCCAACGCGCCGAGCCGGCGCGAGGTCGTCGCGTCATTGAGGATGATCGTGCCCGACTCCGCGATCGCACCCGCCGCGCGCGTGATGCCAAACGCATAGTCGTCCACCCGCGTGCGATCGAACGCGTGCTCGATCGTAAAATCGCCGCCCGCGAAAAACGGTGCGAGCCGCGGCCACAATGCGGGGTCCACGTAACCGCGCAGCCACTTGCCTGCGCGCAGGTGCGCGACGAGCGCCGTCCCGTCGGTGAAGGCGATGCTGCTCACCCGCTTCATCCGCTCCGCCAGCAGTTCCGCGAGATCGCGGCCCGCGATCATCCCGCGCATCACGGAAATCTCCGCGTCGTAGGCCGGCATCGGCGCACGCTGGTGCAGGGGCGCGAGCGCGCCGCGGATGCGGGAGAAGATGGCCTCGCGGTCGGCGCTCATGATTTCTTGTTCACCAGCCAGCGCTCCATCGCCACGCGGTAGAGCAGGAACGTGATCACCGCGAACGGCAGCAGCGAGAGCACGTCGGCGTAGGGGCCCTCGTAGAACGGATTGCTCGACTCGGCCCACTTTTGCACCGCCGCGTCGATCCAGTTGATGCCGGGAACGCCCGCGAGGATCGCGATCACGATGCCCG
>JANOAF010000528.1:0-2974 GCA_031411015.1 Opitutaceae bacterium
CTTGTCAACAAAAAACCTTTAGTCTGCGTTGTTCAATCAAGACTAATCAGTTTTAAAGGTAAGTAATGAAATTTAAGTTGTTGTTGATTACATGCTTGATTACTGTATTTCTGAGCGGTTGTGCCATGCTGGGCGATCGCACGGTAAATATATCAGAGGCGCAGTTACAAAGAAAACTCAATGAACGCCTATCAGTTCCAATTTCACTGTTAAAGATTTTTGATGTTAATTTAAGTAACTCAACCGTGAAGTTTGACAGCAAAACAGGGCGCATGATGACCAGCCTAGATACTAGCTTAACCAGTGTTTTAAGTAATAAAGTGCTGGTGGGAAAGCTTGATATTTCTGGAAAACTACGTTTTGATGCATCGACAAACTCTATTGTATTAGATGACCCGAAAGTGGAAAGTCTAAATTTAGATGGCTTGGGTAGTAAATATGGTGAGATTTTAAATTTAATCGCGCAAAAGCTGGGTGGTGAAATGCTAAACGGATTGTCTTTGTACGCAGTCAAGCCTCAAGATTTAACCGTGGGTTCAACCCAATATAGCCCTAAAAATATGCAAATCACGGACCAGGGTTTGCAAATCACGCTGAGCCCTGTCAGGTAAGGTTCTCAGCCTTACAAAATTAAGGCTGCCAGCACATTGCGGCCTTCGCTCATCAAAATATTGTAAGTTCTGCATGCTGCATCTGTGCTCATAGATTCTAGGCTAATGCCCACCTTCGTGAGGGCAGTAGTTAGTTTTGGATGTATGAATTTATGACTGGCTCCCGTTCCAAGAAGTACAACATCAGGTTTTAATCCAGCTACTTTTTCAAAGTCATCCGCTTGAATGCTCTCGAAACTTAAGACATGCCAGTTTCCTATCAATTGGTTTGGCAGCAGTATCAAATTGTTGCTATAGCGTTGCCGATTAATTTCTACCCAGCCTTTATCATAGCCTGTGATGAGATAGCTGCCGTCTGAGTTTGTAAGATGAAGTTTCATAACGTGTATTTTAACGAAATTATATTCTTCTTAAGCTTTATATTAAAAAATATAAATACTACATCAGTAGTGTTGGTTTTTTCATTGAATCTATAGCGTCACTTTGTTGATATTGAGAATGATAACGAGTATCATCTACTTTTTTTATTAATCCTAGGAATAGAAATGAAAACAAGCCATCGTTACGTTGTTGTCGCGTTATTGGGGTTGGGCTTTTATGCAAATGTAGCAAGTGCTGATGAAAACCTATTTGGGTACATCAAAGGTGTTGAAGTAATGCCAAAAGGCACATATGAATTGGATGAGCAGATTACCTATCGCGGTGATAAAGGCGTTGGTACTTACCATGCTTGGGATAATAAAACTGAGCTTGAGTATGGCGTAACAGACAAATTCGAAGCTGCTGTTTATGTTAAAGCGCAAGCTATTAACACTAAAAATATCGTAGTAGATGCTTATATTCCAGGAAATGAAACGTATGGTCCAAAGCTATCAGGCGAAGGTGCCGAATTTAAGTATATGTTTTTAAGTCCAGCTAAAGATGATTTCGGCTTGGCTGGTTATTTGGACTTAGGATATAGCTGGTTAGATCCACATTCTGGCTTAGATAAAGATATTTATTCAGTAGAAGCTAAGCTATTAGCGCAAAAATATTTTATGGAAGGTCAGTTGGTTTGGGCGGGGAACTTAGGCATCGAGTCTACCTATGCTAGACGCGCGCCACTCAGTGCCGATAGGCAGGCTTCCTTACCGGTAGACTATGATTGGCCAAATCATAATGAGATGGAAGTTGAATTAAGTGCAGGTACTGGACTAAGTTATCGCTTCGCACCTAACTGGTCAATTGGTGGGGAGGCGCTGTACGAAGCTGAATATGAAACTGTAGTTGGTCAAGAGCGCTGGTCTGTATTTGCTGGG
The DNA here is from genome assembly GCA_031411015.1 of Opitutaceae bacterium. Lineage (GTDB taxonomy): Bacteria > Verrucomicrobiota > Verrucomicrobiia > Opitutales > Opitutaceae > ER46. The sequence continues at coordinate 1,910 of JANOAF010000528.1, forward strand.
CCAAATATTCATTACGGTGGTGAAAAATTCTGGGTAACATTAACGGCATTCCATCAATTAAAAGGTTATGGTCATCCAGGTTCTGCACAGCTTGATGATAGTCTACAGTTAATTGAACGCACCAAAGATGAGGTGAGATTGAAAGTTGGTTTCGATTTCTAATTTTTAAAGACCTCTCATAGAAAAGTATGAAAAACATTCATAGTTTGTGGTTGCTGCCTGTGGCAGCAATCGTTTCACCTGTTTATGCGGCTGATTATTTAACGGTAGAGCAAGCACAGAAGGCAATTTTTGCTGATGCGCAGTCTTTCGAGGCACGTCCAGCAAAGTTGACTTCAGATCAGCAAGATAAGATTAAATCTTTATCAGGTTTACGTCAGCGTTGGGATACACAACAAATTTGGCGTGCTGTTAAAAATGGTAAAACGCTAGGTTGGTTTGTGGTGGACGAGGTCATAGGTAAGCATGAGTTTATTACCTATGCAGTTGGCTTGAGTCCGGATGGCCACGTTTTAGGCGTAGAAATTATGACGTACCGTGAAACTTATGGCGGTGGTGTACGTAATGCTATTTGGCGTCAGCATCTTGTAGGTAAAACGCTAGCTGACCCTTTTAAGTTAGATGAAGACGTGCCGAATATCAGTGGTGGTACGTTGTCTAGCCGTAATGTTATGGATGGTGTGAAACGCGTGCTCGCGATTCAAAAAGTCTTAAATTTGGTTGAATAAGCACTACCTTAATTAAGTTAAGATGGTTGAATTTGAATTGTTAGGTTTCAATGGCTAGTCTTAAAAGAATGCGGCCCTTGCTTGGTACTTTTGTTGAGATTGGTTGTGAGCAATCTGACAAAAGTGCTGAACATGCAATCGCAGCGGCATTTGATGTGATAGAAAAGCTACATCATTTACTCAGCTTTCATGAGCAAGCAAGTGATCTTAGCCGGTTAAATCAGGCTGAAGGCAAAGCGGTTGCAGTACATCAGCATACTCTCCGTGTGATGAAGCTTGCGCGTGGCATGACCGAGGCCAGTAATGGTCTATTTAATTGCACCCTAGGCGGTGCAAT
>JANOAF010000529.1:0-5120 GCA_031411015.1 Opitutaceae bacterium
CCTGCCCGAGCGGATAGTGTGGAATCGCCGCCCATGCATCTTCGCCCTTTGCCGTGGTCGTCTCCGCTGCGGTCGGCATCGGGTCCACGCCGAGGGTGAGTTGGTCCTCGCTCCATTCGTTGCCTTCCTCGTCGAGGAAGATTCTCCGTCCGCCGAGTTCCTCGGTGTATTGGCCGTCCCAGCATAGTTTCGTTTCGCCTTCCCATTCGATGGCGAGCGTGCCGTCGGGTTCGCGGGTGACGCTCGCGATCAGGGCGTTGCCGGGAATCCAGTCCTTGCTGGCCGTTATGCGTCGGCCGTTGGGCGCATAAAGTTGGTTGGGCAGACGATCATTTCGGTCCGGCGAATGCGGTGTGTCGTTCTCATTCATGGCAAAAGGCGCCGGTGCGCCCCGGCCGGGCGGAAGTGCCCGGTTCCCGAGGCGCTTGCCGTGCGCTGGCCCCGTGGGGCACGCCCAGTCACCGCCAAGGCCGCTGAGCGCGGAGCCTCGTTGCTCCGCGCGAAGGGGAAGGCCGCCGGTGGGAAAGGTGGAGCCGCGCGCAGCGCGGACTACCTTGACGGGCGTGGCACACTCGGGCCATGCGTGCGAAAGCTCCTCCCCTTCGTCCCACGTGGCCGGTGCCTGCCCTCGGCGAGTCATCGCCTCCGGGGCCGGGGGCGACCTGACCGTTTGAATCAGCCGCTGAAAATTTATTATGGAGCCGCGTCAGTCTGGCCGCAGCCGGGTAAACCGCGTCTGCTGGCCATCGCTCCAATCATGCCTACCCGCGAAGAAACCAGCCGCAAAATCCGCGCCGACCTCGCCGCGCGCGGAGTTGTGCCTGGCGACGCGCATTTGGCATTCGTGCTCCAAGCGATGGAGGACATGAACCACGGCACCGCCGACCTCGACGACGAGTTGGCCGATCTCGCTGCGCGCCTGCAATGGCTCGCCGCTGCGCCCACCTGGTTGAACCGACGTGTGCCCGATGAGTTCGATCCGTTCGTCATCGCGCGGCTTAATGACTGTGAGGCCGCGCTGTCGGCGATTCGCGCCCGCCGGCGAGAGCACCGGGCGGAAGCACCGAAGCGCGCCCCGTGAGGGGCGCGCCCGCGCCAGCTCATTCGCTTGCGAGGGTTGTGGTCAGCCGCGCCACCGGCAGATCGGTCGGGTAATCGTTCGCGATCCATTGCAGTAATTTCTCCCCGAGTTCGGTCGTAAGAAACCGGTCGTCGCCTTTTTTCAACAAAGCGGAAAACCGCACCGTCTCAGTGCCGACCTCGATGCGATGACACTCCACCCGATGCTCGGCCTCTTCGCCGATGCTCTCGGGCTCGAATTCCTCCGGCAAGAGCATCACTGGACGGTCCCGGTCCGGCTCCTCGCCCTCGGCGAACGGAATTCGAATCAACCGGAAGTTCGGCAACCGCTCGCCCAACCCGAGACTGATGTCGTAGCCAGGATCGACCAGACCGATGCGGGCCGTCTCGCGGCGGAATTGTTGCGTCAGACTTAGCAGATAGACCAAGGCCCGCGCCTGCGGGACCGAAATCTCCAGATAGGCGTAGTCGGGGGCCTCCGACCATTCGTTGGGCGTCGTGGTTTGCAGGGCCAGTTTGAGGTGGGACATGGCGGATGCGGTGACGGTATTCATGATACGATGCGCCGGTGCGCCCCGGCCGGGCGGAAGTGCCCGGTTCCCGAGGCGCTTGCCGTGCGCTGGCCCCGTGGGGCACGCCCAGTCACCGCCAAGGCCGCTGAGCGGGGAGCGCCGCGCTCCCCGCGAAGGGGAAGGCCGCCGGCGGGAAAGGTGGAGCCGCGCGCAGCGCGGACTACCTTGACGGGCGTGGCACACTCGGGCCATGCGTGCGAAAGCCACCCCTTCGCTCGGCCGCGCGGCTGCGACCGCACCCGACGTGGGGCGCGTCACCGCCCCACAGGGTTGCCATAAGGCGCCAGCGCGACCTGCGCCGCATCCACGCATTCGAACTGCACCCGTCCGCACGCCACGGCGACGACTTCGCATTCCTCCTTGGTCAACAGCATCCGTTCGCGGAGCTGGATCACGGCCTCGGTCGCGTCCCGCGCTTCCACCGTCTCGACGTAGTGGCTCCCGGATGGCACCACATAGACAATCAAAGTGTAGAGATTCATGGTGAGATGAGTTTGAGGGTTCATGCTCACACGAGACCGGCATCCTTGAACGAGTAGTGACCGACCTTGTTCGGATCGTCTTCGACAGTGCCCACGATCACGTGGTCGATCAGGTCGATCCCGATGATCTTCGCTGCCTCCCTCAACTGGCGCGTCATTTGCAGGTCAGCCGCGCTCGGCGTCGGGTCGCCGCTGGGATGATTGTGCGAGACTACGATGGCAGCCGCCGAGGCCATGATGGCGATTTTGAAGATCTCGCGCGGATGCGCCAGGGCGCACGTGAGCGTGCCCATCGTCACCATCGTCCGGCTCAGCGGTTTGCTCTTCCGGTCTAGGCAGATGACCCAGAGCGTTTCCTGATAGGGCGTCTTCGCGTAGGCGTCCTCGAGATAAGCCGCGACCTTTTGCGGCGTGTTTAGCGTGTCGACGTCGCCCAGTTGCACCAAGTTGTATGCGATCGAAGCCTCATATATTCTCATGTGTTTGCAGGCGGCGGCTGCCGTGCGCGTTCCCGGAACCCTTCCGGGAGATCGGCGGTGCAACCGCGCCCGGCTTCCTCCGGCACGCCGAGTCACGGGCCGGCGCGCCGAGGAGCGGTAGCGACGAGGGGGAAGCGCCGGCCCGGAAAGGTGGAGCCGCGCGCAGCGCGGACTACCTTGACCGGCGTGGCACGATGAGGAGAACAGGCGGGGCGGAAAAATTCCCACGCCCGCGCGGCTGCGCGCCAGTTGTCCGTGCCGAAAAATGCCCGCGCGCCGGCGGGTTTACCGCGACTTTCGGTCCAACCGGTGGCGGATTTTTTCGATTTCCGCCGCGAGATCCTTCTCCTCCGGAAGGGCCAGCCGGTATTCGCGGGCGAGCACTTTGTTCGGCAGGCCCTCCAGCGCATATTTCGCCAACGCGTCGTCGGGCTTGGAGCAAAGAATCAGGCCCACCGGCGGATTTTCGCCCTCGTGCATCCAATGCTCGCGGGCGTAGTTCAGATACATGTGCATCTGCCCGGCATCGGCGTGAGTCAGTTTTCCTACTTTTAGATCCACGATGATGAGGCATCGCAAGCGGCGGTGAAAGAAGAGCAGATCCACGCGATACCACTCTTCGCCGATCCGCAGCCGCCGTTGCCGGCCGACGAACGCGAAGTTGCCACCCAGCTCGAGGAGGAATTTTTCCAGATGGCTCAACAACGCCTCCTCCAACTCCGACTCGGAGTATTCGTCCTTGAGGTTCAGGAACTCGAGGACGAGGGGGTCCTTGACCTCTTCGTCCGCTTCGACGCGATCTTCCGGCCGCGCTTTGGCTCCTTTCGTGAGCATCGCGGTCTTGTCGCGGGACAGTGCCGTGCGCTCGTAAAAAATGGTCGCAATCTGCCGGTCGAGTTGACGCACCGACCAGCCGCCGCGCAGCGCCTCCGCCTCGTAGAAGCGTCGAGCCGATTCATTTTTCACCGTCATTAAGCGCACGTAGTGCGACCATGGGAGTGGAAACGCGCAGCGAACGGGTGTCGTCGCCAATTGGCCAGACACTGTCTGGCCAATCTTTGGTTCGTCGCCCAACGGCAATTGGCCAGACGCCGTCTGGCCAATCGGCCATAGCAGGTAAAAAGTTCGCGCACTCTTCAGATTGCTGAGCGAGAACCCGCGTCCGAACCGGGCCGTGAGATCCTCTGCCAGTCGGGCGACCAGTTCTTCGCCATAGCTCGCGCGCTTTTTGCCACCCTGTTCAAACTCGAAAATGCGCCGACCGACCTCCCAGTAAGTGGCCGTCATAACCGCGTTGACGGTGCGGGCCGATGTCCGACGGGCACTCTCCACCAAGCGGCTTAAATCCGTGACCAACCCCTTGTAATGCGAGTCGGAATGGGGAGAGGCGGGCGGCATCGGTGTAAGCTCGAAGGTCATGGTTCAGCGCAGTTCAATCAATCCCGTTTTGCCCGTGGCCAAATCGACGAGCAGTTGAAGGACGGCCCGTTTTCCGGTGCTGTCCAACCGGACGAAACAATCCGCGAAATCTACCGCCTTCCCCTCGCGAAAATTCCTTACGAGGTCGTAGGCCGCACGCTCGCCTGACGATGCCCCGGGATATCCGTGGGCCATGTCGCGCAAGTCTGACGAGGCATTTTCGGTGTAAGGTGTCATGTTTCGTTCACGGCCAGCGATAGCCCATGCGTTCCTTGCGCGTGAGCGGGAGTCCTTGTCCGATCGGCGGCAGGCCGACTCCCATCCACGGTTTCTCCAACTCCACATTTTGAACGATCCACACGCGCGCCTCGGCCACCTGGGCCAGCGCCGCGCTCACCTTGGCGTGAGCGGGCGTGCCCTTGAGGCAGTCGAAGTTCGACGCGACTTTGAGCGCGAACTCCGCTTGGCCCAAGTGGTCGTCGAGGTGCTTTCGCGTGGAGAGCGCGACGGGCATGGTCAACCGGCCGCCATGCTCATGCCTGTCTTCGGTGCCGTGAGCATTTGCCGGTTCTTCCGGTTCATCTCGCGGAGCACTTCACCGACGAAGGCTTTGTCTTGGTAATACGGCTTGGTGCCTTCAAGCCGCTCGTCGATCCGCGCTTTTACTTCCGGCGTCTGGGCGTCGTAGAACGCCTTCGCCTGCGGGAGCTGCTTCTCGACGAGGCGCATCTCGGATTCGTGCCGCTGCATGTCCTTGTAGAGGAGCATATCGACGGCGCGGTCGGGAGCCTCTTTGACGACGCGCGAAAAATACGCGGCGTCGCTCGCGTTCGCGACCTTGTAGGCGTCGAGTCGTTTTTGGATTTCCGGGTTGTTGCGGAACTGCAAGGCGCCTCCGTTTTCCGGCGGGAGCGTGACGGTGTTGTCTCGTGATTTAATCGGCATGGTATGGTTGGTTTGATGGCCGTTCGCTGGGATGCGTGCGGAGCGGCGTGAGGCACGTCGGGCGGAATTCCGCCAAAGTTATTTGAGCACGGGGTTAAACGGCGGCTCGGCCGGGCCGCGCACGAGGCGCAGCGCGAGATCGA
>JANOAF010000530.1:0-2147 GCA_031411015.1 Opitutaceae bacterium
ACTGCCGCAGCTGGAGTCGCGCCCGATCTGACTGAAGCAGAATCGCCAATACGACCAACGCCACGAGCACGAGGAACGCCTGGGTCGCAAACGCCGTTTCGCCCCCGAAGTAGGTCACCACTTTCGCCAGCACGCCGACGATCAGCAGATAGGCACCTGCGATGAGCACCGTGAGCGAGTTCTGATCGTCGGGGTGCTGGCGAAAGTGGTGACTTACTTCGGGGGCGACACAGCGTTTGCGACCCAGGCGTTACTCGTGCTCGTGGCATTGGTCGTATTGGCGATTCTGCTTCAGTCAGATCGGGCGCGACTCCAGCTGCGGCAGTTTGTCAGCCGAAATTTTCAGCGTTCGCCCTACGACTACCGCGCGGTTTGGAAAACATTTATGGCGGGCACGGCGTCGCGTGTGGATTCGGCTGATCTGGCACGAGAGTTGGTGAAGTTGACGGCTGAAACCTGTCAGGCCCTTTCAGTGACCATGTGGCTGACGGACGAGCGGCGCGAGGCGCTCCATTCAGTCGCGTCAACGATGCAATCCGCGCAGACGTCCGGGGAAGTCCAGGGTAAGATTGAGTGCCAGCAAATGAGCCGGTATTTTCTGCAACACCCCGATCCGCTCGACATCGATTCGGCAAAGCACGATTGGGCTATGGCGCTCCGCGATCGGCATCCGAGTCAGTTTGCCAACGGTGGAAATCGCATTTGCGTGCCGATGATTGGGCGCGGCGACTTGCTGGGTATCCTCGTCGTGGGAGACCGCGTGGGTGGGGTGGGTTACTCGGTCGATGATTTGGACATGCTCAAATGTATCGGTGACCATGCCGCGGCGGGACTCTTGACCGTGCAACTTTCCAAGAAATTGGTGGAGGCAAAGGAGCTTGAGGCCTTTCAAGCGATGGCGGCGTTCTTCGTGCATGACCTTAAGAACTCGGCTTCGACACTCAACCTGATGTTGAAAAATCTACCGGTGCATTTCGATGATCCGGAATTCCGCCAAGACGCACTCCGCGGCATCGCCAAAACCGTCACCCACATCAACCGGTTAATTGGGCGGCTTGGGCAGCTGCGGGGTGAGCTAAAAATGGACACGGTCGAATCGGATCTAAACGAGTTGGTCGATGGCGTGCTGGCTGGTTTGGAGCGGTCGTCGGGATTGCAACTGAGCAAGGAACTACAACCCGTGCCCAAAGTGGCGCTTGACCGAGATCAGATTCAAAAGGTGATAACTAATCTTGTGCTCAATGCCGCCGAAGCGGTGGGCCCGGATGGACGCGTCCAAGTTACCACCCGTGAAGAGGGTGGATGGGCTGTGCTCAGCGTGACTGATGATGGTTGTGGGATGAGCCCTGAATTTATGGCCCATTCGTTATTCCGTCCGTTTCAGACGACGAAAAAGAATGGCCTCGGTATCGGTATGTTCCAAAGCAAGATGATCATTGAGGCTCACGGCGGAAAGATCACCGTTCAGAGTGAGCCGGGAAAAGGCACAACCTTTCTGCTCTTTCTTCGCAGCACCTCCGTCCATTGATGAAAACCCCTCCCGTGTCCTTAACCAACGATTCGGCTCCCGTCGAAAACTCCGTTGCCGTGCGGCCTTTGGCGCAGAAAGCGGTTCCGACTAAGCCCAAATTGCTGATCGTGGATGACGACGACGAGATACGCACGCAGATGAAGTGGGCGCTGGCCGCAGACTACACGATCGCGCTGGCGAGTGATCGGGCGAGCGCGCTCGAGCAATTTCGCGCAACCCGTCCCGCGGTTGTGCTACTCGATCTCGGCTTGCCCCCGAATCCTGCGAATCCCGAGGAGGGACTCGCAATTCTCTCGGAGCTGTTGAACGCGGATCGTTCGACAAAAGTAGTGATCGTGAGCGGTCAGTCGGAAAAAGGCCCGGCACTGCGTGCGATCGGTGCGGGCGCTTACGATTTCGTGGGCAAGCCGGTGGACATGGATGAGCTGAAACTTTTGTTGAAGCGTTGTTTTCACCTCGCGCAGTTGGAGCGGGAATATCAACGCATGCAGCAGGAGCTGCGCGGAGATACCTTTGAGGGGCTGTTGGGCACGGGCGCCCGGATGCAGGCGGTGTTCGAATCAATCCGGAAAGTCGCGACCACGGATGCCCCCGTGTTGATTCTGGGTGAAAGCGG
>JANOAF010000531.1:0-20512 GCA_031411015.1 Opitutaceae bacterium
GTCGTGGTGCGCGTGAAATTATCCGCCAGCTTACCCGCCACGCTGCGCGACTTCGTGCCGATCTCGCCGTGCCACGCGGCGCGGAAGTCGAGTCGCGCGCTGTGCGAACCGAGTTTGGTGTTGAACGAAAGATCCGCTCCCAGCGCGCCCGCGGTGCTCTTCGCTTCCTGCGCCGCGTAGTCCATCGCGAGCGCCGGGATATCCTTTTCCGTGTAGCCATCGATCGTCACGCGCTCGGTGCGCAGGCCGAGAAACGGCCGCACGTTCACCGCGCCAATCTCCGCGGACCACGTCGCCTTGATGCCCGCGCCCCAATGATCGCCGCCGGATTTCGCATTGGTGACCAGCCCGCCAAACGCCGTCGCGCGGTGAATGCCTTTGACGGTGAGCGAGCCGTAGGTGCCATCGATCACCAGCGAGACCGGACCGCCACGCCACACACCGTAGAGGCGACCGGCGGTGTCCTCGATCGTGTGGTTGCCGCGACTGGCGCTCACATCGACGGTCATTCGGCCGGCGTTGAGCGCACCGCCGGCAAAAAATCCATCGCTCACCCGCACGTCAAACCCCGCGGTCACGACTTGCGCGGTGTAGTCAAACTGCGGCCGATAACTGTCCGCGCTGCGGCGACCGTTGCCGTAGTTGAAGGTCGCATAGGCATCGCCGCGGCCAGCCGGGCGATTCGAAACGGCGAGCTGACTCGCCCGCGCATCAATCGCGCTGGCGGACAGACTCTGGAGCGCGAGGGCCGCGCTACCGACGGTCCCGGCGAAGCCCAGTGGAATCTCCGGGTTGAGTTGCTCCGTGATCACGGCCGCGAGGAGCGCATGCGTTTTCGCCGTCGGGTGAATGTCATCCCAGAAAATATAACTGTTGGGATCGCCCACGCCACCGCCCTGCGCGGCGGGAGCCAGATAGTAGTTCGTCCCATTCGCGTAGCCAAACGCGCGGTAGTCGAGCACCAGCCGATCCACGATGCCCTGCACATCGACGTAGAGCAGATTCACATCCGCCGCGGCTCCGGCGATGCTCCCCAAACGCGAGCGGAGCTGGTTGTTAAAGGCGTTGCTTGCCCGCAGGCCAAACGCCGCTCCCGCACCGCCGGGACCGCCCGAGGCCAGCGAGCGCGGCGTCGCGCCCAGATTCGGCATGCCGGCGACCACGAGATTTTTTGCCCCGAGGCCGACGAGCGCCTGCACGTTCGTCGCCACGGCCTGCGCGGCGTTAAAGCCGGCGGTGTCGAGTGCCGCGGGATTCGTCGGGGTTGTCGCCGCCGTAAGCACTGGAATCAGGTCGTTCGGCCCCGCCAGCACCGTAAACAAATCCGTGCGGGACGGCGTGATGCCGCGCTGCTGGAAGAGTGCGAGCTGCACGCCGAGGGAGGGCGGCAGCGCGTTGGAGCCGCCGGCGTTCGCGCCACCGAACGCAAAGTTCAGGCTGCTGCGCACCGTGGTCGGCGTAGTTGCGACGAGGGCAAGGTTGTTGCCGAGCAGTTCGGTGAAGACGCGGCCGTTGGAGAACCGCCCCTGAAAATACGGTGCCGGCGGATTCGGCGCGCCGAGCGCACTCGTGGCCGCGAAAATATTTCCGCTGTCGCTCAGGCTGTCACCAAACGAATACTGGTTGGTAAACGTCCGGTTCTGGGCCAGGGCAGTGCCGGCGAGCGTGAGGCTAACAAGAGCAGCGAGGCGGAAGCAGTGGGTCTTCATGGGTCGGGGTGGGCAACGCAAACAGGCGCGCGATTCCCGCGCAAGTCTATCGGCGGCCGTAGCACGGGCAGCCTGCCGGTGCAGATAGGCCACGCCGCGGTCAGGCTGACCGCGCTACGATCACACGCGGACTTGCCCCGCGCTCGCCCCACCCTACCGTCCGCCGTTCATGTTGGCCGAATTCACCGATCGCTCGTGGCTCTGGGCCGCCGCCGGACTCTACTTCGCGGGCTTCGCGTTGGGGACGATCGCGCTGCTGCGCCACGGTCGACCGGCGGGAGTGGCCACCTATGCGATCATCGTGGTCGGCTATTTGCTCCAACTGATCGGACTCGGGTTGCGCGGGCGCGCGGTCGCGGGTTGTCCGCTCGGCAACCAGTTCGAGATTTTTCAATTCACCGCCTGGTCCGCGATCACGCTCTACCTCGTCGTCGGCGTGACGTTTCGCAACAGCCTGCTCGGCTACCTCACCTCCTCGCTCGCCGCCGCACTCACACTGCTCTCGCTCGCGATTCCGGGCTGGGACGCCGCCACCCGGGTCCACATCTTCGGCAACAATCCGTGGATCGAGCTGCATGCGGCGCTCGCCGTTTTCAGCTACGGCGTCTTCGCGCTGCTGTCGCTCACCTCGCTTTTGTTTCTCTTCCGCAATCACGCGCTGAAAACCAAAAGTCCCGGCGGCCGCTCGACGTTTCTGCCGTCGCTGCTCGATCTGGATCACATCGGCGTGCGGTTACTCGGAGCCGGCGTGGCGATCCTCGCGTTTTCGCTCGGCGTCGGCTCCGTCTATTGGTTCCGCGATCCTTCGTCGGTCGATGTGGCGAAATTGATTATCACGCTCGCCGTCCTGTTCGCGTATGCGGCGGCCTTTGTCCAGCGCCTGCGCGGGCAGTTGCTCGCCAATCGTTTCGCGTGGACGTGCCTCGCGCTGTTCGCCGCCGCGCTGCTATCGCTCGGGCCGGTGAACCGGAGCCGCCGTCCACTCGCTGTCACCACGGAGGCGCGTCGCGAATGAGCGCCGAGGGACTCTTCGTCATCGGCGCGACGCACCACCGCGTGCCGATCGAGGTGCGCGAGAAACTCGCTCTCACCGCCGCGGGCGCCGCGGCCCTGCAAAAGGAACTCGCCGCCATCGGCGGCCTGCGTGAGTTCACGGTGCTCAGCACGTGCAACCGCGTCGAGTTCTACGGCGTCGCCGCGCACGCCGACGCCATCGCGCAGGTGAGCGCGGCCTTTTGCGCACGGCAGCAGTTCGATCCCGAGGAATTCGCCCGGCTGCGGCTCGATCTCCGGGGGCGCGCCGCGGTGCAGCATCTGCTCGAGGTTTCGTCGGGACTGGATTCGCAGATGCTCGGGGAGACCGAAATTTTTGGGCAAGTGAAGGACGCCTACGCGGCCGCGCAGGCCGGCGGCACCACCGGTCCCGTGCTCAACCGCATTTTCCAAAAGGGATTTCAGGCCGCCAAGCACGTGCGCACCCACACCGCGATCAACGAGGGCCAGGTCAGCGTGGCCAACGTCGCAGTTGATCTCGCGCTGTCGATTTTCGGCGAGCTCGCCGACGCGCGCATCCTCCTGCTGGGTGCCGGCGAGATCGGCGAGAAGACGGCGCGGGCGTTCCAGAGCCGCGGCGCGGCGGCGCTCACCGTCGCGAGCCGCCGGCCCGAACGCGCCATGGAGCTCGCGACGTTGCTCGGGGCGAGCGCCATGCCGTTTGAACAACGCGAGGCGCGGCTGAGCGAATTTGACGTCGCGGTGTGCGCCACGGCCGCACCGGAACTCATCTTGCCACTCACCGCGATCCGGGCCGCTATGCAGAAACGACCCGCGCGCCCGCTCTTCCTGATCGACCAAGCGCTGCCCCGCGACGTCGATCCGGCGGCGGCGGAAATCGACAACGTTTTTCTCTACAATCTCGACGACCTCGCGCGCATCGCCGAGGAAAACCGCGCCGCGCGCGCCGCCGAAATTGGCCGGTGCCGCGCGATCGTCGAAGAGAAGGCCGAAGCGCTATGGCGACAAGTGGCCCCGCAGATCGAGGCGATCGCCGGTGGCGATGCCGGAGTGCGAGTGGCACGGCAGGAGCCGGCTTAACGACCGCCGCGCGCGGTCAACTAGGCCGGCCGCCGGCCCAGCGCGGCGCGGGCGCGATCGAAAGCGATGCCCAGGTCCTTCGTCTTGATCGGTTTGCTCAGGTAGTCATCCATGCCCGCGGCGAGGCACGCCTCGCGGTCGCCGAGCATGGCGTTGGCGGTGAGGGCAATGATCCATGGCCGATCTTTCCGTTCGGGCCACATCATGTTGATTTTCCGCGAAGCCTCGAGCCCGTCCATCTCCGGCATTTGAACATCCATCAGCACAATGTCGTAGCGCTGGCGCCGCGTGGCCTCGAAGGCCTCCGCGCCGTTACCGGCGATGTCCGCGCGATAGCCGAGCTTCGCGAGCATGGAGAGGGCGACCTTTTGATTGACGACGTTATCCTCGGCGAGGAGCACCCGCTCCACCTGTTCGCCGCTGCCGGCCGGAATAAACGGAGGCGACGACAAGATGCGCTGCGGTATCGGTTCGTTGCGAAACAGCCCGGCGAGCGTTTCGACGAGGTGAGACGGTTTCGCCGGCTTGGTCAGGAAGGCGGCAAACAGGCCGGGCTCGGACACATTGTCCCTCGTGCCCAGCGAGGAGAGCAGCACCAGGGGCATGGTGGGCCCGGGCAACATCCGCCGAATCTCCCGCGCCAGCATCGAGCCATCCATCGCCGGCATGTGCATATCGAGGATCGCCACATCGAACGGTGCGCGCTCGCGGAGCAACGCCAGGGCCTCATCACCCGACGAGACGGCCTGTGCTTTCATCTCCCAGCCGGTCGCGAGTTGCACAAGGATGCGGCGGTTGGTCGCGTTGTCATCGACGATCAACACGGACTTGCCCTCGAGAATCGCCGGGTTCGGCGTGAGCCACGGGCGCGGCTTGGCCCCGAGCGGCTCGACCATCACGCCAAAGTGGAACGTCGATCCTTTTCCAACCTCGCTCTCGACCCACATGTGGCCGCCCATGATTTCGGCGAGGCGCTTGCTGATCACGAGACCGAGGCCCGTGCCCCCAAACCGCCGCGTGGTCGAAGCATCGACCTGCGTGAACGATTGGAAAAGCCGGCCCATCCCCTCGCGCGAAATTCCGATGCCCGTATCGCGCACGGAAAACGAGAGCTCGGTGCGGCCATCCTGCAGAGGCTCAGCGCGCACCCCGAGCACGATCTCGCCGCGCTCGGTAAACTTGACGGCGTTGCCAAGTAGGTTGACGAGGATCTGGCGGAGGCGCGTGGGATCGCCGCGCGCGGTGCCGGGCACGCCGTCCGCGATCTCGTAGAGGAGGTCGATGCCTTTTTCCGCGCACCGCGGGGCGAGCAGATCGAGCGCGCCTTCGATGCACTCGCGGACGCCGAACTCCATATTTTCGAGTTCGAGGTGACCGGACTCGATCTTGGAGAAGTCGAGGATGTCGTTGATGACGGTGAGCAGCGCATCGCCACTGGCGCGAATCGTCTCAACGTAGTCGCGCTGCTCGCCGCTGAGCTTGGAATCGAGCAGCAGCGAAGTCATTCCGATCACGCCGTTCATCGGCGTGCGGATTTCGTGGCTCATCATCGCGAGGAACTGGCTCTTCGCGAGGTTCGCCGACTCGGCGATTTCCTTCGCCGCGCCGAGCTCGTCGGTTTGCCGTTTCAGTTCCGTGATGTCGACCATCGCGGAAATCTGGTAGCGCTCCCCGGTCACGGGATTGCCGATGCTTTGGATATTCAGCACGGTCCACACCACGCGGCCGTCAGCGTGCAGGTAGCGTTTCTCAATTCCGAACCGATCGAGTTCGCCGCGTTGCATGCGCGCCGTGAGTTCCTGCTGGCGGGGCAAGTCGTCGGGATGGGTCGCCTGGTCGTAGAGGACAATCTCGCGGCTGCGTTCCAGCGGCACCCCGGTGATGCGCGCATGGGCGGTGTTCACCAGATGCGTCTCCGACTCGCGCCCGACTACGAACCAGGAAAGCCCGATCGGCACGAGGTCGAAGATCGAACGGAAACGGGTCTGTTCCTCGCTCAGCCTGACTTCAGTCTGCTTGCGTTCGGTGATGTCGATGACGGTCGAAAGTTCTTCGAAGCCGCCGTCCTGATTATTTTTCCGCTTTTGCGTCAGCACGACCCAAACCATCTCGCCGTTGCGATGCCGGTAGCGTTTCTCGACCGAGAGTCCGGGGATTTCGCCGGCCGCCAGCTGCGCGTAGAGGATTTTCTGCGCCGCGAATTCCTCCGGAACGCTGATGCGTTCGAACACGCCGGGCTCCATGATCTCCTCACGGGTCAGATCGCAGAGGCGAAGGTGCGCCTCGTTGACCAGGCGCACTTCGGCGCCGTCCGGTGCCACCCGACGCCAGGAAATGCCGACGGGGACGGCCTCGAAAATGAAACGAAACTCGGCTTCCTTGCGCGCGATATCCGCCTGGATGCGTTTGCGGCTGGTGATATCGAGCTGCAGGCTCATGAAGCCGGTGATCCGGCCTTCGGAATCCTTGAGCGGCTGAATATCCACTTCGACCCAGCGGGCCTCGCCTGACTTCGTGTAGTTGAGCATCTCGCCCTTGAAGGCTTCACCCCGTTTACAGACGGTTTCGATTTTGGCGAGGGTCGCGGCGTTGGTGTCGGGACCGCGGAGTAGTTCCGCCGGTAGCCGGCCTTTCACGTCCGCGGACTTGTAGCCGAAAAACCGTTCAAAGCTCTCGTTCACCCACTCGATCCGCCACTCCGCATCCGTGATCATCACGACGCTGGCGGTGCGGCTGGCGACGAGCGCAAGCCGGCGGGTTTCAGCCTCGGCCGTGCGCAGGTTCTCCGTCATCTCACTCGCCAACTGGAGCGCCCGACTGCGCGCATAGACCAACGTCCACGTGAACGCCGCGAGCAGCACGCTCAGCACCAGCCCGCTCGACAGCAGGAGCCAGGCGCGACTCTGATCTCCGCGATCATCAAACGCCCCCAACGTGCGCGAACGGAAGAGCCAGGTCCGGCCATACACCGAGCGCGTTTGCGACGCGGAAAAGGAAGCTGCCGCCGGCGAACTCGCCCGGACCCAATTGGCCTCGTCGAGGCGCATCTTC
The DNA here is from genome assembly GCA_031411015.1 of Opitutaceae bacterium. GTDB lineage: Bacteria > Verrucomicrobiota > Verrucomicrobiia > Opitutales > Opitutaceae > ER46. The sequence goes on from JANOAF010000531.1 coordinate 6,855, forward strand.
CCGTCGGAATCGAAGAGGAGCGCGTCGGCCGTGGCTTTTTCACCGTCGTAAATTTCGAATTCCAGCTGTGAGTCCGTCGGTGCGTTCATCGCATCGGCCAGCAGCTCTACCCGCAATGAGGCGTAAACCCAACCGAGGAGAGCCCGCGCCCGCTCTTCGGGCCCGGTGAGCGGCGCCCCCGGCGAATAGACCGGGAGAAACAAGAGCCAGCCGGGCGTGCGAGCGGCCCCTTCAATCAGGGCAATTTTGCGTGTGATGACCGCGGTCCCCGTCAGCATTGCGGCCTCGGCCGCGGCCCGCCGAGTGGTGCCAGAACTGATGTCAATCCCAAGGGCGAGCGCGTTGCGCGCCATTGGCTCGATGTTTGTGACCAGATAAACCTCGGGATTTTCCCCGGAACGGTCGGCACGAAAATTCGGCTTCCCGTCGGCCCGCACCCGAGCCTCCACGGTCTCGAGGTCGACGCGACGCACTTTTTGGGCGTAGCCCAAACCCACCACGCGCTCGTCGAGGAAAGGAACCACCGACTCCACATACCGCGCCCATTGCGCGCCGGACAAAGCACCGGAAGGGTCGACCAACGACCGACCACCCGACAAGGCCTGCTCCGCCGCCTTGAGCCGCATCTCGACGGCCGCCAAGGCCCGCTCGTGCAAGCGCTCGAACCGCACCGCGTCCTGCCGCTGCAACTCGATGCGCATGGAGAGCCACGCGGCAACCGAGGTTGCAATCCCGGCCATGAGCACCAGCAGAGGCAAAACGCGGCTCTTGAGCGGGCGCGGCGAGGTCATCGAGTGGGAAGTGGCATCGAGGCTGGTAGGCAGTAAGCGCGAGTTAGGAGAGTTTTTCACGCGCAGTCACGTGGTAACACTACCCGTGATCGAATCCATGTGATTTATCCGGCAGCGAAATTGGCGTGCCGCGCCAGCCATCCGGCCGCGGTGGCGGTCGCCGGCACCTGCAACAACCCGCGCAACCGCGCCGCCTGTTCCGCCGTTCGCGCCCTCCGCTCGCCGTCTTGCAGGCACGCGCGCAGTTCACGGGCGAGCGCCGCGGGCGTCGCGGCCCCTTGGATAAACTCGGGATACATGGGCTCGGCCAAAAGCAGATTCGCGATCCCGAGATACTCGATCTTTACGAGTATCCGGCCCAGCACGTAGGTCAGCGGATTCGCGCGATAGGCGATCGCGCCCGGGATGCCTGCGAGCGCACAATGCATCGACATGGTGCCGCTCGAAGTGAGGACCGCAGACGCCGGTTGGGCCACGGTGCCCACGCTGCCATCCACCACCTGCTGGAGGCGGACATTTGCCGGCGGATTGGAGCCCCGGAGCACGGCGAGGATATCGGCACTCGGATAAAGCACCACGGCCTCGCGCGGACCGAACGCCCGCAGTCCCGCCAACAAGGCGGGGAAAATCCGCCCCACCGCTTGCTTGCGGCTGCCCGGCAGGAGCAGCACAGGCCCAGCGGGATCGTAGCGCACGGGGGCGGAATAGTCCGAGCGCACAAACGGATGCCCGACGAATTCCACCGGCAATTTCGTGTCCGCGTAGCATTTCGGCTCGAAGGGAAAAATCGTCGCCAGCGCATCGAGGTCGCGCGCCATCGTGAAGCGACGCTGCGATTTCCACGCCCAGATTTGCGGCGAGATGTAATAGAGCGTTTTAATTTTCCCTCCGCCCTTCACGGACAGCCCGCGCTCGCGCAGCGCGGCGGCGAGCCGGAGGTTGAGCCCAGGATAATCGACGAAGCAGACCGCCCGCGGTTGGTGTTCGGCGATCCATCGCACCGTCTCCTCGAAGAGCGCCTTGAAAAACGAATAGTTCTTCAACACCTCCACCAATCCCACGACCGAGGAACCCGTGAGGTCGTGCAACAACTGCGCCCCGGCCGCCGCCAGCTGCGGGCCGCCGAGTGCCGCGACCGCCAAACCCGGCTGCTGCAAGCACAGGTCGCGCACTATCTGCGCCGCATGCTCGTCCCCCGAGTGCTCGCCCGCCACGATCAACAAGTCGACGCGACCGCCCGAGGGCGGCGGCAGGCGAAAAGGCAACAAAGCGGTTGGCTGGGACATTGGAACTTACCGCCCAGAACCGGAGCATACCCCGGCGGGGTCCGCTGTTTTCATTCTGCCCCTTGTGCCTTCGCGGTGAATCATTTTTTCTCCGTCGCTCGAATCTGCTCCGTGATCGTAATCGCGACTTCGAGTGCGCTTTTGCCGAGAGCGCCACCGACCTTCGGCTGCTTCGCCTTCGTGACACTCTCGACGAAATGCGCCAGCTCCAGCGCCAGCGGCTCACCCTTCTCGATCGGAATCTCGCGCACCGGAATCGCACTCAGGTCGCCGGGCTTCACCAGCCCGATCTTCATTTTCAAGCCGTAGGCGATGATGTCGCTCTTCCGCACGAGGTGCCCCGCCTGATTCATGAAATCCAGCGAGAGGTAGGCGTCGCCCTGAAAGATCCGAATCTCGCGCGCCTTCTTTGTGCTCATGCGACTGGCACTGAGATTCGCCACGCAGCCGTTTTGAAACTGGATGCGCGCATTCGCGATGTCTTCACTCTTCGAGAGCACCGTGATCCCCACGCTATCGATCTTCGCGATCGGAGATTTCACCAGCGCGAGCACGATGCCGATGTCATGGATCATGAGATCGAGCACGACGCCGACTTCCGTGCCACGCGGCTGGTAGGGCGCGAGCCGCTCAGCCGTGATGTAGCGCGGCTCGTCGATTTCCTTTTCGAGAAACGCCATCACCGGATTGAAGTGCTCGATGTGCCCGACCTGCACGATGCGCTTGGCCGCCTGCGCGGCGGCGAGCACGCGTTCCGCCTCGTCGAGCGATGCGCACAGCGGCTTCTCGATCAGCAAATGCGCGCCCGCGGCCAGCAGCGGCAACGCCACCTCCGCGTGTTTATCGGTCGGCACCACCACCGACACGGCGTCGCACGCCGCCCCGAGTTCCGCGAGCGTCGCGAATCGCCGGCAATTATGCTTCGCGCAAATCTCCGCCGCCCGCGCGTCGCTCGTCTCGTAGATCCCGGTGAGCTCCGCACCCGGCAGCGACGCATAGATGCGCGCATGGTGCTGCCCGAGCGAACCGACCCCGGCGACGCCGCATTTTATTTTAGCTGGGCTGGAGAACATGCGCGACGAGTGTGGGTTCGTCCCCGTGCTCGGCAACAACAGAGGTGAACCGTGGGCGCGTCTCCGCCCCTCCCATTCCCGCGAGAAAATATTCGAGGGCGGCTCAGAGCCCCGCGCTACTGCACGACGCCATCCCGCAAAAACAAAGCCCGCTTCGTTTTCGCCGCGTGCGCGACGTTGTGCGTGACAAGCACGAGGGAGGTCGAGGTCTCGCGACAAAGTTCGAGCAGCAGCTCGACCACCGCGTTACCCGTGTGTTCATCGAGATTGCCCGTCGGCTCATCGGCGAGGAGCAGCTTCGGCGAATTCATCAGCGCGCGGGCCACGGCCACGCGCTGCCTCTCACCGCCAGAGAGCTGCGTCGGCAGGTGGGTCGCGCGCTCCGCCAATCCCACGCGGGCCAACAAATCCTTGGCCCGCGCCCGCTCGACCGCTCCCGGAACACGAATCATCCGCGCCGCCATCAGCACATTGGCCTCCGCATTCAATTCGGGGATCAAATAGAATGATTGAAACACCATCCCGAGAAACGCCGCGCGTCGCTCAGGTGCCGGTGCCGCGCCCCCCCACTCAATCGTGCCCGAGTCCGGCGTATCGAGCCCCGACAGCAAGTTGAGCAGCGTCGATTTTCCCGAGCCGGATTCGCCGCGAATCGACACGCTCTCGCCCGCCGCCACCTTCAGGGTCACGTCGCGCAACACCGGAATCGAACGGTCACCGCTGAGGTAGGATTTGGCGAGCGCGCGCGCGCTGAGAATGGAATCACTCACACTCATTGTGCGTGGTCTCGGTTGAACGCATTTGGCGGAGCCACCCAACCCAGCCCTCTCCGCGCCGCCCGCACCGCGGACAGGAAAGCCCCATCGTGCACCACCCGGCACGGACGTTCCGCACCGCCAAATTTCGAGGTTGAGTCCGAGTCCGCATCAGTCGCGCATCAGGATGCACCGAACTTCGCCGCGCAACGGGAATTTTTTGCGGCTGAAATCACATCCCGCACGGCACGTTTCATCGCTGACTGCAGTCAACCAAGGTTCGACGCCATTCCCAATTTGAAGATGCCGCTTGCGTTTCGCACCGCAGCAGAGACGGTAGCGGCTCGTAATAGCGTAAGATGACAGAGAGTTGGTGGATCTTCAGGTGAGCTTAGACGTTCAGGTGATGATTCGAAACCCGATTACCGGGAACATCCTGACAAGCGACGAAGCATACGAAATATCACCATGAATTCTAAACTCTATGTCGGCAATATGTCATTCAACACTTCCGAAGACGCGCTCCGCACGGCTTTCGGTCAGTTCGGTAACGTCACCGATGTCTATATCGCCAATGATCGCGAGACGGGCCGCCCGCGCGGTTTCGCCTTCGTGACCTTCGCCACCGAAGAAGAGAGCAAGGTCGCCATCGAAAAGATGAACGGCTTCGACCTCGATGGTCGCCAGCTCACCGTCAACGAAGCCCGTCCGAAAGAGGCGATGGGCGGCGGTGGCGGCGGCGGTCGCAACTTCAGCAGCCCGGATCGTCGTCCTGGCGCCTTTCAGGCCCGCGGCAACAGCCGTTACTGATTTCGTTCGCTGACACCTGTCGGCAAATTTCAGGCGAAGCGCTCCGGCGCTTCGCCTTTTTTATGCCCGCATCAGCCGCGGCCGCGCTGCCAAGTGGACCGATCGGCCGGCTCAGCGAAAGCGCGCCAACTCTTCCGGCGTGGCGAGTTCGTAGCTGATCTTGCGCTCGGCCACCTCGCGCAACGCGGTGTCTTCGGCCGAAAGCTTTTCGAGCGACTCAATCAGCGGCCGGTTGCCGCGCTTCAGCTGCTTCACGCGGCGCGAGACCACGTTCACCAAAATATTCGGATCGTCGATGACGAGCAGTGCGGCTTGCAGGTAGTCGTCTCTCATCGTGTGCCTTGGGTCAGTTTCCGCAGCGTGCGCGCGGGGATGGAAATCGTTGGAGTAGTCATAGTTGTTCTCGGCTCGTTCGGACATTTTAGAAACGAACCGCCGCGAACACGAAGTATTACGCCACTCCAAGCCCGAGGCACGGGCAATGACTTGCGCGGCCATACGCTTAGCCGCGTTATTGGCGCGGAAACATACCACGACCTGCGCGGCTCGGCGGGTGGCCGACGCACTCTCGTCACTCGCTCCGCAGCGCCTCGACCGGCTTCAGTCGCGCCGCTCGCCAGGCGGGCAGTAGGCCGGCCAGAGTCGAAATGACGATCGCAGCGACCACGATGGTCACGAGATCGCTGGGCAGAGTGTGCGCCGGCAGATCCGTGAATTGGTAGAACTGCTTCAAGGTCTCGCTGCGGCCGAGCAGGCTCGCGATGCCGTGCACGAGGTTGTTGCGCAGCGCGAGCACAAGAAAACCAAACCCAAGTCCGAGCGCCGTGCCCACCGTCCCGATGATGAAAGCCTGCGTGCAAAAGCAGAGCGCCACGTCGCGCGCCCGTGCGCCGAGCGCTCCGAGCAGGCCAATCTCGCGCGTCTTGCGAACGACGGAAATGAGCAGCGAGCTCATCACCGAAAACGCCGCGATCACCACGATGAAGAGCATGAGAAAAAAATTAATCGTCTTCTCCAACTGCAGCACCCACAGGAAACTCTCCCAACTTTGCGTCCATGAAAACGCCTGCGTGCCGGGCGGCAGCACGCGGTTCAGGCGGGCCGCCACGTCGTCCTCGTTCAGTCCTTCGGCGATCCGAACGTTGATCCCGTGCACGGTGCGCTCAAGGCCGTAAAGTTCCTGCGCCGCGCGCAGAGTCCCGTAGATCGTGGTGCTGTCGAGGTGCTGGTGGCCAATCTCGAAGAGGCCCACGACCCGGAAGCGCCGCGGTAAAAAGATTTCGTCGCGGTTCAGCTTTTCAATGAGGAGCGGCGACGTGATGGTGATCTCGTCACCCGGCGCGGCGCCGAGCTGACGCGCGACCTCGGTGCTGAGGATCACGGAATCGTCGTCGAGATTGCGCAGCACTCCGACGCGCACGAAGCGCTGCAAATTCGCCACCTCCTCCACCGTCGCGAGATCGAGACCGCGAAAAATTGGGAAAGCCGGGTGTCCTCCCGCCAGCACCATCACCGGCCCGGCGACATAGGGCGTGGCGGCAACGACACCAGGAACCGCGCGAATGCGTTCGATCAGTCCCGCCGGCTCGCCGATGGCCGCGCGGGCCTTCACCTGCACTTCGCCCTCGGTCTGCACGATCATCCGGCGCAGTTCGTGGCCAAAGCCGCCCATCACACTCGACACAATCACCAGCACCGCGACGCCCAGCATCACCCCCACCACCGAGATCGCGGTGAAAAACGGAAATCGCCCGGTCGGGAAAAGCTGTTTAAAGGCGAGATAGATGAACCAAGGCATCGGGCGATTGCGGATTTCGGATTGGCGATTTCGGATTCGGGCCCAAAACGGCGGCTCAAGACCAATCCGCTATTCGGAATCCGCAATCCGCATTTCTCACGCGCCCGGCCGCAACTGCGGGAAAAGAATCACGTCGCGGATGCTCTCTGCTCCGGTGAGCAGAATGCAAAGTCGGTCGATGCCCACGCCCATGCCGCCGGCGGGCGGCATGCCGTGTTCGAGCGCGAGCAGGAAATCGTGGTCGATGTTCTGCTTCTCCTCGCCAGCCTGCGCCTCGAACATCTGGCGCTGCACGTCGGGATCGTTCTGTTCGGAATAGGCGGGCGCGACTTCCATCCCGCCGATCGTCAGCTCGAAGACGTCGATGGTCGTCGGATCGTCGACGGTGATTTTGGCGAGTGGGCAGAGTTCCTTCGGCAGGTGCGTGACAAAGGTCGGTTGGATCAGCGTCGGCTCGATCTTCTTCGAGAAAATCTCGTTGGTGATTTCGAACTCTTCCCATGCGGGATTCACGCTTAGGCCGAGTTTTTCCGCACCGGCGATTTTCTCGGCTTTGCTGCGGGCAAACCACTCGGCGTCGCCGGTGGTCTCGCGAATGAGGTCTTTGTATTTCACCTCACGCCACTCGCCGCCGAAGTCGATCTCCTGGCCGCTCGCGGCGTGCTTGATTTTGAGCGATCCGTCCGCCGGCTTGATCACGTCGCGCACGAGCGTCGTGAGCAGGTCACGGATGAGCGTCATCATCCCGCGGTAGTCGCTGTAGGCTTGGTAAACCTCGAGCATGGTGAACTCGGGGTTGTGCCGACGCGACACGCCCTCGTTGCGGAAAATGCGGCCGATCTCGAAGACGCGGTCGAAGCCGCCGACGAGCATGCGCTTCAACCGCAGCTCAGTCGCAATGCGGAGAACGAAATCGGCATTGAGCGCATTGTGGTGCGTCTTGAAAGGCCGCGCCGCCGCCCCACCCGCGGTCGATTCAAGGACGGGTGTTTCCACCTCAATAAAACTCTGCGCCTCGAGGAAACGTCGGATGTGCGAGACGATGCGCGAGCGCGTCATCAGCCGCGCGCGTGACTCGGCGTTCATGATTACGTCGAGGTAGCGCTGGCGGTAGATGATCTCGGGATCGCTGAGGCCGTGGAATTTTTCCGGGAGCGGGCGCAGCGCCTTGCACACGAGCGTGAAGGCATCGACGCGCACGGTGATCTCACCCGTCTTGGTTTTGAACAGTGCGCCGCTGACGCCGATGATGTCACCGAGGTCGAGCGACTTCTTGAAGACGCCGTAGCGTTCCTCGCCGAGCACATCGCGACGGAAATAAAGCTGAATCGGCCCCTGCTGATCCAAGATTTTCACGAACGAGCTGCCGCCCTGCACGCGAAAGGTCACGAGCCGGCCCGCCACCGTCACGGTCGTCGCGTTGTCCTGCCCTTCGACGTAAAGCGCTTTTGCCTCGGCCGAAAAATGCGTGGGCGCGACGTGGGCGCGAAACGGATCGAAGCCACCCGCGCGGAGGTCGGCGAGCTTGGCGCGACGGACCGCGTGCTGGTCGTGGGAGATGTCAGTTGGGATGTCGCTCATGGAACGGAATCGGGCAACGTGGCGAGCGGCCCGGCGAGGGGCAAACGGAAACGCGAACTGAACTCACCCGGCGAATCCGGCGAACCACGGGCTCTGCCGCATGAACATCACGTGGGCCATCTGACCGCCGATCATGAGCGCGGCGTTGAGCATGTTGCCCTGGACTCCGAGCTGGCCGGTGTAGGGTCCGACCATCGCATTGGTGCCCTGCACGGTCGCGACGTTGCTCTGCACCCGGATCGTGGCCTGCCCCACGTTGAGCCCGACGAGATTGAAATCCGTGAGCACGAGCGCGCCGCCCTCAAGCCGGATGCGGATCGCGCCGGCGTCGTTCATCCACCAGCCCTGCAATGCCTGAGTAAACGCGGCTTCATGCGCCCCGGGCAGTGGCGGTGGTGGTGCTTCGGGCGGGAGCGGACGCGGGGCCTTTTTTTCGAGCACGTGCAGCAGCACGCGAACGGTCTTCGGCGTCGCACCGCGGCGGTCACGCACCGTGATCTTGCCCCGGCGCAAGCCCGGCAGCGCGGTGTCGAGCGTCACGAGGAAGCTGTCGCCCTTGCGCTCCGCCTTGAGCCACGGGTCGTCACTCTCGACAAACCAATCGAGCATGCCGCCGCCGCCGTTGACCACGTGGATTTGCTCGACTGGAAGTTTTTCGTCCAGCTGCACGTCGCGGAAATCCAGATTGGATTCCGACAGCTCAATCAACGGACGGTCACGCTCCAGCGGGGGCGGAGGCGGCAATGGCTCGGGCGCGGGCTCGCGTTTTTTTCCGCGCTGCGCGGCGCATGCGATGGCCGCCTCACCGAAGGTCGGGTCCGCCGACAACTGCACGGTCTGCTTGGTGGCGGCATACACCCGCGGCTGCACGTGGGCAAAAACCTCCCGGGTCAGCACGACACCGTCGCCATCCGCATCGACTGCGCCACTCGTCAGCGCCTCGGCAAAGACCCGCGTAAACGCGCTCGCGCCCGAGGCATCCGGCGCATCCGCACTCAGCTCCTCACTGGCACACGCGGTGATGAGGCACCGGCCGGAGCCGACCGACAGCTCCATCCCCATCTGCCCGCCCTTGAAGCCACCGCTGTAGCAGCAATCGAGCACGAAAAAATATTTCAACGCCAGCGACTCGCCGGCGATTTCGTTGATCGTCTTATCCGAGATCGCCGTCGACCCCAAGCGGTCGCTCCGCGTGTCGCTCGTGCAAAGGTAGAAATTCCTCTGTCGATCGGAGCGGCAGCCGTGGCCGGAATAATAAAGCAGCAGGTGATCGCCACCGGCGGCTTCGCGGAAAAACTGCTCGATGGCGTCGAGCACTTGGCGCTGGGTCCCATTGAGCAGACAGCGCACGCTCGCCGGGGCAAAGAGCCCGGACTCCGCGTGGGTAAGAGCGGCGTGCAGCAGCGGCAGGTCGTTGGCGGGGCCGTGGAGCCGCTTGAGCGTGTGCGGATCCTGCTCGAAGACGCCGTTGCCGATCAGCAGGGCCTTGTAGCGGGGATCGGCGGGCATGAGTGGTGGACGGTCACTTGAACGCGCCTTTGAGGACTTGTTGGAGCGTCGCCTCGGTGACGTTTTTCCCTTCGAGCGTGAACTCTACTTTCTTGCCGTCGATATTACCCTTGAAGGCGATCGCACCGTCCTTGGATTTTAAGAGCCAGACACGCAACGCCGTGACCGCCCCGGCGATCGCACCCGAAGAGCCGAGCGCAAGGATGATGGTCTCAAGGCCTCCCTTCGTGCCGGCGACCGGCGTGAGTTCGCGATGCACCTCGCCGCCCTGGCGCTTGAGATCGGCGAGGAGACTATCCACATGCTTGCGCCAGCGCGGGTCGTTGGCCGGCAGCGCAGTGCTGGTGATCTTGAGTTCGAACTTGGCGGAGCTGGCCATGGAGTCCGGCATGGAGGAACTCAAGCGAGGTGTCGCGGGCTGTAAACGGGGAAGTTTTCCGCGGTGATAATGCCCGTCACTTCGTCGCCGCCATCGCGGGCTTCGGCTTCGTGGTCATGTCAAAGCTGTCGGTGCGAAACGGGGTCACCGGCAGGCCGTCGGCCGAGAAGAGATTACACACGGGATTGTCGGCCCACGCGTAGCGCACGGCAATCGGAGCAGCGACTTGGTCGCTCGTCACCTCGACTTTGTTGGGGCCCACGATTTTCCCCGTGGCCCAAACCCACTTCCGATCCTCGCCGCAGACGGCGAAGCCTTTGGCATCCGTGATATCGAACGCGCGCAAGGTGCTGCCGAAGCAATCGATCGTGACGGTGGCTTTGTTGCCGGCGATCTCGACGCTTTGATATTCGGGGCTGCGATAGGGAAACTTCAGGCCGTAATCTTTCACGAGGGCCCAACGCACGAGCCGCGAAGCGACGTCGTATTTGTTGCGCGGGTGAATGTCGCGGCCCTCGCCGATGTCGATGATGACGGCCTGCCCCGTATTGGAGAGACGGAGTGTTTTGGTCTGCGTCTCACGCAGCTCGGCCCACGCGCTTTCGCCGGGCGCGGATTTTTCCGCCATGTAGTCGGCCAGTTGCACCCAATAAAAGGAGAAGTCGCCCTGCCCCTGCTCCTTCCGCCACTGCTCGATCATAAAGGGAAACAACTGCTCGTGCTCGTAGGCGCGGCCGGCGTTGGACTCGCCCTGATACCAGATCACGCCCTTGATGCCGTAGCCGAGCGTCGAGTTGACCACCCCGGCGAAAATATTTCCCGGCCGAGCGTTGCCCGTGAGCCAAGCCTGTGGCGACTGCGGAGCGACGGGCACGGCTTTTTTCTCCGCTTTCGCTTTCTCCACGTTCTCCTTCCACTTCGCCTGCACGGCAGCGTAGTCGGCTTTGCTCTTGTCCGTCTGCACATCCGCTTCGCGCTTGCGCGTGTTCTCCATCAGCAACGCGAAACGTGGGTCGCGCTCGATCGTTTCGCGCCGCACCCAGGCCTCGGCCGCGGAGCCGCCCCACGCGTTGTCGATGAGGCCGATCGGCACGTCGAGGATGTCGTGGAGGTAGCGACCATACAGATAACCAATGGCGGAAAAATCCTTCGCGTTGGCCGGCGTCGCGACTTCCCACTGGCCTTTGAAATCCGTTTTCAATTCCTGCGTGCCGACCTGCGGCACCGAGACGATGCGCAAATGCGGACGACGCGCCCCCGCGCCTTCGATGTCGCCCGTGTAGGTCTGGCCAAGCGACCACTGCATGTTGGACTGGCCCGAGCACATCCAGACTTCGCCGATGAGCACGTCCTGAATCTCGCGCTTGCTCGTGCCGGTGATGGCGAGCGTCTGCGGTGATTTGTTGGCCGGCAGCGCGGCGAGTTTCACCGTCCACCGTCCATCGCTACCCGCAGTGGCGCTGTGCGACTGGCCCGCAAACGCGACCGTGACCTTGGTGCCCGGCGTGTCCCAACCCCAGATGGGATTGGCGAGCTTCTGCTGGAGCACCATGTGGTCGCCAATGATGGCGGGGAGTTTCAACTCGGCGCGCAGGGCGGTAAAGCATGCGAGGCCGATCAGGATGAGGAGGCGGAGGGATTTCATGGGGAAGAAAATGAGCCGAAATGGCAGTGGCGAAACTCGCCAGAGAATCTCTGTTGGCGAAACCGCGCCGCAAAAGCAATCGCGCCCTGCGCGCCGGGAAACCTTTGGGCCGTAAATCAGATTTTGTGCATCCGCTCAAACTCACCGGCGGGAAGCCCGTGCCCCGTGGCCTGGGCGTCCCACCCATGACTTCAAACCGGCGGTCACTCAAAACCTGCTTTGCGCCGGGGAAATTCTTGATCGCAGCTTGCCGCCCTTCGCACCGCGAGCCAACGTCCGAAGCAACTCATGAGCGGCTACGGCTATTCCGAAGAACACAAGCCCGTCACCTACTGGCGTGGCTACCCCATCTACGCGTCGCACTTCATCGTCATCGTGTATTGCGTGCTGATGTTCGTGGTCGCGGTGCTCGGCAGCCAAGCGAATCCAATTTTCCGTTGGCTGAGTTTCACCAGCGCCGACGTTTTCCAGGGAGAGGTTTGGCGCCTTTTCACCTACGGGCTCTTCAATCCCCCAAGCATCGTCCCCTTTGCCCTCGATATGCTGATGCTGTGGTGGTTTGGCGGGGAACTTGAGCGGACGTTCGGCCGGAAAGTCTACGCTTTGCTCTACGCCGGAATCTATCTGGTGCCCGTTGTCGTGCTCTCGCTCGTCGGCTTCATCAAGCCCACCGCCTATTCGGGTGAACCCGGCGCGCTCGCCCTCTTTGTCGCGTTCGCGACGCACTTCCCCGGCGCTCCGGTTTTCTTCAACCTGCTCGCCAAGTGGGCGGCACTCATCCTCGTGGGCATCTACACACTGATGGCTCTGGCTGCGAGGGACTGGACGTCCCTGATCTTCCTTTGGTCCACCTGCGGCTACGCCTTCCTTTTCGTCCGTCACCATCAAGGCCACTTCACCCTCCCCGACGTCCGCTTCTGGAAAAGCCGGCCCAAGCTCCGCGTCCTGCCCGACCTCCCGGCAAAACCAACGGTATCGGCTTCGGCTCCCAAAAAATCCGTGCTGGCCGAGACCACGATGGCCGAGGTGGATGCTCTGCTCGACAAGATCGCCAATTCCGGCCTCGGCAGCCTCACCACCAAGGAACGCGCCAAACTCGAAGCCGCGCGCGACGATTTAAATAAGCGCGGTGCCGGCCGGAACCCCTGAGGCGTTCGGTCCCTTTTCTGCAACGTATGGCCCTCGCCTACAAAATCGCGGTCCTCGTCTTTCTCGAAAATCACGCCGGCGAACAATTGCTGTTGCTCCGCGCCAAGTCGCCCAACCTCGGCAGTTGGAGCCCCATCGGTGGAAAACTCGAGACCGGGATCGGCGAATCGCCCTTCGAATGCGCGGTGCGTGAGACCTTCGAGGAGACGGGCCATCGCATCACCGCCGCCGATCTCCATCTCTTCGCCATGATCGCGGAGAAAGCCTACGAGGGTCAGGCGCACTGGCTGATGTTTCTCTTCCGCTGCAAAGTCCCCCTCGCCGCTCTCCCACCCGACATCTCCGAGGGAAAATTCGCGTTCTTCTCCCGCACCGCGATCGACACGCTCGCCATCCCCGAGACCGACCGCAACGCCCTCTGGCCAATCTACGATCGCTACCGCGAAAAATTCGTCGCCCTGAAAGCCGACTGCGCGCCGGGCCGGCCTGTGGTCGTCGAGATCGAGGAGATCACGCCGGCCACGTAGATATCCCCTTGATGACGCACTGCGGATATCCGCACCCAATCCACGCTTGATTTCCCTGCCCAGCGACAAACACTTTGCCGTTTTACTCAATCTACCGACCATCCGTGAGCAAGAAACCGACTGCCATCGCCGAAAAGAAGTCCCCAACCAGCGCTCCCGCCAACGATGCCGCGACGGCACCGATCAACGCGCGGCTTTCGCGGGACGAAAAGATCGAGCTGCACCGGAAGATGGTGCGCATCCGGCGCTTTGAGGAGCGCAGCCTCCGCGCCTATCAGGCGAAGAAGATCGGCGGCTTCCTCCATCTCTACATCGGGCAGGAAGCGGTCGCCGTCGGCTGCTGTTCGCTGATGGG
>JANOAF010000532.1:0-3449 GCA_031411015.1 Opitutaceae bacterium
GGAGCCGAGGCGGCATTTGATTTCCTCGGCGGTGCGTTCACCGATGAGGAGGTTGTAGGCCCGCTTCATGTAGCCGATCATCGCAGTGTCTAGTTCATCGCCGGCGACGCGGATCGATTTGGAAAACACGATGCCGCCGAGCGAGATGACCGCGATTTCGGTGGTGCCGCCGCCGATGTCCACGATCATGTTGGCGGTCGGATCCTCGATGGGCAGGCCCACGCCGATGGCGGCGGCCATGGGCTCGGGGATGGTCTCGACGCTGCGCGCACCGGCGTGCGTGGCGGACTCCATCACCGCGCGTTTCTCGACCTCGGTGATGCCGGAGGGAATCGCGATGACGACGTGCGGCGGGGCGCGGAAAGCGGTGTTGGAGACCTTGCGGATGAAGTAGCGGAGCATCTCCTCGGTCACATCGAAGTCGGCGATTACGCCGTCCTTCATTGGCCGGATGGCGGTGATGTTGCCGGGAGTGCGGCCGAGCATCTTTTTTGCGCCATCGCCCACGGCGAGCACCTTGCGCGTCACGGTGTCGAGGGCGACGACGGACGGCTCCCGCAGGACGATGCCCTTGCCCTTGACGTAGACGAGCGTGTTGGCCGTGCCGAGGTCGATGCCGATGTCGTTCGAGAAATAGCCGAAAATATTCGCCATGATTGCTGGTGCGGGGAGCGAGAGAGTGGCGGCGCGCCGCCGAAGCGAACGAATCGGCGGCCTCCGGGAGTGTCAATGGGGGAAATGGCGGGAGCGCGGTGGGTCAGGCCCGATTCGGCCCTTCAAGGCAGGGCGAGGAAAGACGCTGTGCCGTCGGCTGCGAACGTCTCAATTTGTCGGCTTCGTTCGCGGAGCAGCTGCGCCACGATCTTGGTCGAAGAATTGCCCGTGTTTATCCCAATCACCTTGGGCGGCGCGCCGCGTAAGAAACTCAGATGATGAAAATCCTCGTCTTTGGAAGCGATCGTCAATCCATGCTCGGCCGCGTAGCGCCAAACGAGCGGATCGGCGGCGCTCTTGAGCCCGACATCACGAACGTGGATGCTGCCCGGAAATAGATCGGCCGGCAAGGGGACGAGTTTCGGGGAAAGATTCTCGTCGAAAAGGAGCTTCATGCCGCCGGACGGCTAAATAATCGCCGTTCGCGATCGGCCGCAAAAGTGATCGACGCCAAAATGTCGTCGCGCGTCAGGTCGGGGAAATCTTCGAGAATTTCCTCCACGCTCATGCCGCCGGCCAAGTAATCCAACACATCGTAAACCGTGATCCGAAGCCCGCGAATGCACGGTTTCCCACCGCGCTTATCGGCCTCGATGGTGATCCGATCTTGGTAATTCATGCGCAGACCTTAGCGGGCAACCAAGCCCCCGCAAGATTTTAGCCGGACGTCAAGATGAGCCGCGATCTCGGCTGGCGCGAGCCGTGCAGCAGCACGGATCGTGACAGCTGAGATCGCGGCTCTAGCGACTTGTTGGGCCGTTTTTGAAAGTGGATAAGGCCATTCGTCATAATCTTCCTTTTCAGCTTCATAACGGTCGTCACCGCTTTCCAACAGCGCGTGGCAATCGATCCGACAGCGAACATAACTCGCTCCATCTTTTCCGGGGAAGGCGACGTTTGTGCGCCGTCCGCCCACTAAACGCTCGATATCTATCTTCACGTGCAATCGGGCCGTTCTGACCAGAGCAAAGTCGATATGGGCGTCTTCGAGATCCTTCTTGAACCACACGGTCAACTCACCGGCGATCGACAATGGGGCGATAGAAACGCCGTCCTTCACGCAAGCTTCCGAAAGAACATCGATTTCGTATTCCCCGGAACCGAGCTCCACCAGGCGGTCGTAACAATTGGTCAACCGCCAGCCGCAAAACATCTCGCAGAAAATATCAACGTGATGGCTGAAGCGTTTCTTTTTCATTCTTTGCCTAACAGTGTTATTGGGACTCGAACGACAGAGTGGTGCGGCGGCCGTTGCGCCAGCTCAACGCTGTGGAGTCAATCGGTTGCACGCGAGTGGCGTGCGGAAAAACTACGCCGCATCGTTGGATGTTGAGTAAGGCTTTTGCGGCTGTGCAGCACCCCGCGAAAGCCTTACTCGCGACATGGCTGACGAGCGCGCACCGGTGACATTTCGCGACTGGAAAGAACGACTGGCGACTGAGCCATGGGCCCCGGCAATCAAGCCGCAAACCGCCGGCGACATCATCGGGTTTTTGCGCCACTGCAAGGAAGTCCACGCTCCGGCGTCCATCGTTGGGGCGAAGGGCTACATTGCGCAGAGGGAAGCGCGAGTCCGCAATCCGGAGGCTTCACCCCACGCGGCGTTGCGCGGCTCTTTTTTCAACGGCGATGAAAACGGCGGGGAAAATTGTCCATGAGCCGTGGAAGCAGGGGTAGCCACGGAGGGCGGCGGGGTGCGGCGACCCCGCCCTACATCTTGAGTCGCGGGCTTGACGCGTGGTGCGGTTCGCCGCGTCTTCGGGGTGCGCATGGAGCATGGGATTCAATTCATCCAAGATCTCGGGATTATTCTGATCGTGGCGTTGATCGTCGGCTGGGCGTGTCAGCGGATTGGGCTTTCAGTGATCGTGGGATTCTTGGTGGCGGGCATGTTGGTGGGGCCGCATTCGCCGGTGGTGACGCTGGTGCATGACGCGGCGCGGATCGACACGCTGGCGCAGGTGGGGCTCGTGTTTCTGATGTTTTCGATCGGGCTGCACCTGAGCTTGCGGCGATTGCGGCGGCTGGGGCTCTCGCTGCTGGTGGCGACATTTGCGGGCGCGATTGTGGTGTATGTTTTTTCACGGGGGCTCGCGGGCTCGATGGGTTGGAACGCGACGGAAGGCTTTGTGCTCGCGGCGATGCTGATGGTCTCTTCGTCGGCGATCATCAGCAAGGTGCTGCAGGAAACGGGGGCGAACCATGAGCGCGCGGGGCAGCTCGCGATGGGCGTGGCGGTGCTGGAGGACGTGGTGGCGGTCGTGCTGCTGACGATTCTCACCTCGATGGCGCAGCTCGAAAAAAGCGGCGGCACCTCGGTGGTGGAGACGCTGCTGAACCTCGGGGCGTTCGTCGTGATGGCGGGCATCGCGGGGCTGCTCGTCGTGCCGTGGCTGCTGAAAAAGATGAGCGTGGCGGCCGACGAAGAATTGCAGACGCTCGGGATCGCGGGGCTGTTGTTTGGCATCGCGATGGTGGCGCAGGTGGCGGGTTATTCGCTGGCGCTCGGGGCGTTTCTGCTCGGCACAATCGTGGCGGAGACGCCGCAGCGGCACCAAGTGGAGCGGACCTTCGAGGGGATGCGCGATGTGTTCAGCGCGGTGTTTTTCGTCGCGATCGGCATGCAGATCGATGTGGGCGAACTCTGGCGTGCGGGTGGTTTGATCGCGGGCATCGCGGCCTTCGTGCTGGTGGCGCGACCGCTGGCGGTGACGACGGGCCTCGCACTGATCGGG
>JANOAF010000533.1:0-9876 GCA_031411015.1 Opitutaceae bacterium
ACGCTTCGCATCGATCGCGACGACGATGCATTGCGCCCCGAAGCGATCGGCGGCTTGCCGGACGAGTTCGGGTTCCTTGATGGCCGCCGTGTTGAGCGAGACTTTGTCGGCGCCGCTGCGGAGCATGGCTTCGATGTCGGCCACATTGCGAAGGCCGCCGCCGACGGTGAGCGGCATGAAACACTGCTCGGCGGTCGCGGCGACGACGTCGTGCATGATACCGCGGTTGTCACTGGAGGCGGTGATGTCGAGGAAGACGAGTTCATCGGCCCCTTGCGCATCGTAGGCCTTCGCGCACTGCACGGGATCCCCGGCGTCGCGGAGCTGCTGGAACTTCACGCCTTTCACCACGCGCCCGGCGTTGACGTCGAGGCAGGGAATGATGCGGCGGCTGAGCACGGCGGGGAAAGTAGCGAGTAGCGAATAGTGAGTAGCGAGTAGAAATACAGGCAGCGACGGCAACATGCTCGCTACTCGCTACCCACTACTCGCTCCTTCATGCCCCTCAGCTGTCCATGTGCGTCACGTCGGGCTCGAAGTTCACCGCGAAGCGGTAAACGTGGCCCGGACGCATGATCAAAGGATGATCGCGCACGAGGTATTGGAGGTAGTGAACCTTGCCGTAGTTCGTCCGATAGGTGGGATCGGCGCTCACGACTTCGGTATCGAGCCAAGCCGCTTGGAAATCGTCCTTGGCTACGCTGCAACGGTGGCCCTGCGGGCCGAGCGCGAGCGCGCCGGTGACGTGGTATTTCGAGTGCGGCGCAGCGATGGCGAGGCAGTAGCGGAATTTGTCGAGTGTGACCTGCTGTTTCACCGTGTAGGCGAATTCGCAGCCGATCTTATTGCCGGCAAAAGTCCACTGCACCTTCACGCTGCCGAGGCCCTTCACAAACTCTTCCTTCAGGTTGATCAGATCGGGTTGCTCGTAGCGGAAATAGAAACTGTTGCGCAGACCGAGACCCGTGACGCAGTTCTTGCCGTAGAAGGCCGGGAGCGTGACTTGATCGCCGAACGTCAGCTCGGGGAGCATGATCGGGGCGTAGACGTTATTCGGCCAGTCGAAGATTCCGGGGCAATGGGGGAAGGAGAGGGAATCGCTCGTGAGGGTGGTGCCCGAGCTGACGAGCGGCACCTGGAGGTGCAGACCGGACTCGGCGTCGCGGTAAAGGAAAAGTCCCTGCTCCTTGCGGTTCGACTTGTCGAAGATCACGAAGCGGCCGGACGTTTTTACCGGCTCGACGCGCGGGGCGCCGGCGGGCATCTGCACGGTCTTGGCGAGGCGCGACCATTGGCAGAGGTAACGCGCGGCATCGAAATTCGCCATGCGCGTGGTGTGGTGGCTGTAGGCCGTGTGTTCGTCGTCGCGCAGATCGAGGAAGCCGTGCTCTTGATCGAGATAAGTCTCGTAGAAGAACATGAAGAGCCGGCGGAGAATATCGTAGTATTTGACCTTCTGGTCATCGGCGACCCAGCCATCGCGGAGGCCTTGCAGCACGAGACTGATGCAGTGCATCTGACCGTAGGCACCAGCGGCGCGGCCGAACGCCCAGCCGAGCCCGTCGTGGCGGACGAGGTCGGGCATCATCTTGATGTATTTTTCCGCGTAGGTGCGGAGCGTCGGCAGCTTGCGGTCGCGCACCCCACTGTTGGCGTGGAGCTGGAGCGCAGAGCGGACGAACACGAAGCTCATCACGCCATAGAGATTGAAATTGCCACCGAAGCCGGAGGTGGAGTCGTCGAAGAATCCGCTGGAGCTCGTCTGCGTGATACGATCGCACATACGCTCGATCAGGCGCGAGGTCTCGTCCTTTTTGGAGAGCCCGAGGGAGAAACGCGCGACGGCCTTCGCGATATTGAAGGCCTGCCAGTGGTTGTCGTAGTCGCTGCGGTGGAGGAGCGACTTGTCGATGCGCAGCTGCGTCTCTTCGACGAGGCGCTCCCAGACGGGATTGCGCTCCTTCGACGGGCCGAAGGCGAGGAGGCCGAGCGCGGCGTAGGCGAGCCCGTTTTCCGCGGCGGGCTCGGTGAACATCTGGGCCGTGATACAGCGCGCGGCGAGGTCCACGAGATCGTGGCCCTTGAGCGTGGTCTCGCCGGTCGCGCGATAGAATTCGCCGAGGGCGAAGGCCACGTGGCCCGGCTCATCGGGGCGCGATTGTTCGCCGTTGGCGGGAAGGATCGTGCCGTCCGGCTGAATCGATTCGAGGTTGTGGGCCAACATCGAACGGGCCATGTCGAGACATTGCTCGGAAAAACTATGCATGCGGTAGTGGGCTGGTGACTGGAAAAGACGTGCGGCGGACGCGAAGGAAACGGATGAATCTCAGGAGATTTAGGACGGGAGCAAGGGGGAAGTGCGAGGGCGGTTTACCGCGCGATTAGTTTAAGGAACTCCGCGTTGGTCTTCGTCTTCGAGAGACGCGCGATCATGGTGTCGGTGGCTTCCTCGATTTTCTGCTGCACGAGGGCGCGGCGGAAAAAGTGGATGCCTTCGAGCGACTTCGCGTCGAGGAGGAGTTCTTCCTTGCGGGTGCCGCTGGCGGCGACGTTGATGGCGGGCCAGAGGCGCATCTCGGCGCACTTGCGGTCGAGGACGAGCTCCATGTTGCCGGTGCCCTTGAACTCCTGGAAGATCACGTCGTCCATGCGGCTGCCGGTTTCGACGAGCACGCTGGCGATGATGGTAAGTGAGCCACCTTCCTCGGTCTTGCGGGCGGAGGCGAAGAGCTGGCGGGGCTTCTCCAGCGCGCGGACATCGAGACCGCCGGAGCCGGTGCGCCCGGAATTCTTGGCGGTGTTGTGCGCGCGGGAGAGGCGTGTGATGGAATCGACGAAGAGCACGACATCGCGGCCGGCCTCGACGAGGCGCTTGGCGCGCTCGATGCAAAGGTCGGCGATGCGGATGTGATTTTCGATCTGCTCGTCGTTGGACGAAGCCCAGATTTCCGCGGCGGGGACGCTGCGCTTGAAGTCGGTGACTTCCTCGGGACGCTCATCCACGAGGAGAATCATGACTTTGCACTCTGGATTATTTTCGAGGACGCCGAGCGCCATGTCGCGGAGCAGGGTGGTCTTGCCAGTGCGCGGCGGAGCGACGATGAGGCCGCGGGTGCCCTTGCCGATCGGGCAAAAGAGATCGACGGCGCGGGTGGTGAGGCGGCCATCCTTCATCTCCATTTTGAGATGCTGGTTCGGCGAGATGGTCGTCAGCGTCGTGAATTCAAAGAGCGCGCGGCGCTCCTCCAGCTTCACGCCATCGACCGTCTCGATGAAGCGCATCTTCGGGTTTGGGAAGCGGCCGTCGGGCGGATAAGCCGTGCCGCCGATCATCGAGCCCGCGCGGAGTTTGAAACGCCGGATGAGTTCCTTGGGCACGAAGGGATCGGTGGGGCGGCGTTTGCAGCCGCGGCCGACGTCGAGCAGCTGGCCGTTGCCGCCGCGCTGGAGGTCGATGTCGAGGAGACCTTCGACGCGAATGGTGTTTTCCACGGGCGCAGGTGCAGGCGCAGGCGCGGCCGCGAGGGCGGGGGCCGGCGCTTGGGCGTCCGTGGGGGTGGGGTTGGGCGTAGCCGGTGCGGGAGCGACGGCGACGGTTGTGTCCGCGGGGGCGGACGCAGGTTTCTTTTCCATACAGTGAGTTTGAACAGGGCACGTCCCGACGCTTGACGCTTGAAACTCTGGACAGGATAAGAACCGCGATTTGCGTCCTTAAACCCTTTAATCCGACACGCACGTGCCAGACCAGACGATTACCTCAGTATCCCGGGAGAACCGGAAATTTAGGCCTTCGGCCGAGTTCAAAGCCCAAGCTAATCTTGGGAGTGATGCCGCTTACAAAAGGCTCTACGCGGAGTCTGTCAACTCCCCAGAAAAATTCTGGGGTCGGCAGGCCACTGAGCAATTGGTGTGGCGGAAGCCCTTCAAACGGGTCCTGAAGTGGGAGGCACCCCACGCCCAATGGTTCATTGGCGGTAAGCTCAACGTCGCCGAAAACTGCCTCGATCGGCACCTCGGCACGCATCGCGAGAACAAGGCCGCACTGATTTTCGAGGGCGAGCCCGGCGATGTCCGCACTATCACCTACAAGCAGTTGCACGCTCACGTCTGCCGTCTCGCCCACATTTTTGAGAACATGGGCGTCGGTGCCGGCGACCGCGTGGCGATTTATCTGCCGATGATTCCTGAGGCCGTGATGGCGATGCTGGCCTGCGCGCGCGTCGGCGCGATTCACACGGTCATCTTCGGCGGCTTTTCCGCCGAGGCGATCAAGGATCGGATTAATGACTGCAAGGCCAAGCTCGTGATTACCGCTGACGGTGGGTGGCGGCGGGGCAAGGTGATCGAGCTCAAGGCCAACGTCGACCGCGCGGTCGAAAACACCCCGACGGTGCAAACCGTCCTCGTCGTCAAACGCTGCGGCAACCCTGTCAACATGCGGGACGGTCGCGACGTGTGGTGGAAGGACGCTTGGGACGGCGCGCCAAACACCCACAAGGCAAAGGCGTTCGATTCCGAGCACCCACTCTTCATTCTCTACACCTCGGGTTCGACTGGAAAACCCAAGGGCGTGCTCCACACCAGTGCCGGCTACCTGCTCGGTGCCAAGCTCAGCTCGCATTACGTTTTCGATCTCAAGGAAACCGATCGCTATTTTTGCTCCGCTGACATCGGCTGGATCACGGGACACAGCTACGTTGTTTACGGCCTGCTCTCCAATGGCTCGACCGTCTTCATGTATGAGGGCGCGCCGAACCAACCCGAGCCCGACCGTTTCTGGCAGATGATCGACCGGCATAGCCTCACGATCCTCTATACGGCTCCGACCGCGATCCGGGCTTTCATGCGCTGGGGCGACAACTACGTGAACCGTCACCGGCTCGACTCCCTGCGCCTGCTCGGCTCCGTCGGCGAACCGATCAATCCCGAGGCTTGGATGTGGTATCACACCATGATCGGCAAGAAACGCTGCCCGATCGTGGACACGTGGTGGCAGACCGAAACCGGCTGCATCATGATCGCGCCGATGCCGGGCGTGACCGCAACGACACCGGGCTCGGCGACGCGGCCGTTCTTCGGCGTCGTGGCCAAAGTCGTCGACGACAAGGGCCACGAAGTCCCGCGCAACAGCGGCGGCAAACTCGTCATCACCCAACCGTGGCCCTCGATGCTCCGCACCCTCTGGGGTGACGACGCTCGGTTCAAACAAGCCTACTTCAGCGAATTTCCCGGCATCTACTTCACCGGCGATGGTGCCCGGCAGGACAAGGATGGCTACTTCTGGATCGTTGGCCGCATCGACGATGTGCTCAACGTCTCCGGTCACCGCATCGGCACCGCCGAGATCGAGAGCGCACTCGTCTCACACCCTGCCGTGGCCGAAGCCGCGGCCGTCGGCCGCCCCGACGAACTCAAGGGCCAGGCGCTCGTGGTCTTCGTCACGGTCAAGTCCGGCGTGACCGCCGACGAAGCCTTGAAGGAGCAACTCCGCGCCCACGTCGGCAAGGAAATCGGTTCGCTCGCGAAACCGGACTCGATCCGCTTCGCCGCGAGCCTGCCAAAGACGCGCTCCGGCAAAATCATGCGCCGCATCCTCAAGGAAATCGCCGCCGGCGGTGAAGTGAAGGGCGACACGACGACGCTGGAGGATTTCAGCGTGCTCGCGGCGTTGCAGGCGGAGGAGTGATCGAGTGGGGCGCGGCCAGACGTAGCGCGGTCAGCCGGACCGCGTTTTCCGAAGGAGCACGGGCAGGCTGCCTGTGCTACGTCACGGAGGGTTTCGCTGCATCCTACTTTCCCGTTGCTGCGCCTGTAACGTTCGCGCTTCACTCGCGTCCTCTCCCTCCCCATGCCGCTTTCGGGTCCCAGCAGCCGTCATCGGTCTGCCTTCACGTTGATCGAGTTGCTGACGGTCATCGCCGTCCTGGCAATTTTGACCACGATCTCGATCGGTGCGGTTCGGGGGGCGAAGGAGCGGGCCGCCATCGCGCAGGCCCGCGCGGAACTCGGGTCGCTCGCGGCGGCGCTGGAGGAATTCAAGCGGCTTTACGGCGATTATCCGCAGCTCGGGGGGTTTTCCCAAGCACCCGCCACGCCCTCAGCGCCGACGACGGGTCCTGGGGTTTCCACCGCGCAGGCGAAATTGTTCAACTGTCTCACCGGTGTTTTCGGTCCGACTAAATTCGCCAATGGCGATCGCCTCAACGGCCCCAATCTCCTCCCTCCCCAGTTTGCCGACGCGAAATACATCAATGGCACGCTCACCAACCAGTATCTGGTGCCCGTGAGCAATGCGCCAAATCCGCCGTCGAAGCAGGAGCAAAACGTCTGCCTCGTCGATCCGTGGGGCCATCGCTACCTCTACTATTACAAAAACGCCGGCAGCGCCGCGCAGTGGCAGGCGGCGGGCTATGTGCTATATTCCGCCGGACGCACCCTCGCGGCCAACGGCACCCAGACACCGCCCATCAATCCCGCGACCGGTTTGCCGCTGGCCACTCAGTCCGCTGAGATGGCCGACAACATTTACGCCAATCCCTGAAGCCATGAAAAATTTCCGCCCCCGACTTCGCCTTGCGCCGCGCCGCGGTGTGGCCGGCTTTACTTTGATTGAGCTCCTCACCGTCATCGCGGTCATTGGTATTCTCACCGCGATTCTGCTCCCGACGACATCCTCCGCGCGCACCGCCGCGAAGAAGGCCAAGACCCGCGGCCAGTTCGCCCAGTGGAGCGCGGCGATCGAGGCGTTTCGCCAGGAATATGGCGGCTACCCAACCTTTGAAACCAGCGGCGCGGGCCTCAACAAGGTGAACGGCAACACCGCCGGCGCGGCCAACGTTACGGCCACGCACCGGTTCTATGAGACGCTCGTCGGGTCGCGCCGCGACGGCACGGCGCTGCCGACAAGCACGGCCGCCACTACGCCGGCATCGCCCCAGGTTCAGAACGCACGCCGCATCCAGTTCATCACCTTCACCGAGGCCGACATGGTTCCCCTTGCGACCACGGATGCAACCCTGCTCACCAAGCGCGGGCTGATTCGCGACGCCTTTGATACCACCGACATTGCCGTGCTGGTTGACCGCAACCTCGACGGCTCGATCAAGTTTGGTGGCACGGGCGGCGACACCATCGCCAGCCTGCCGCTCGTGAGCCCGCCGGATAATACCGCCATCCGGCTCGCGCCCAACACCACGGATTTCCCTGCCGCCGCGCAGGGCGGGGTGCGGACGGGCGTGCTCTTCTACTGCCTCCCGCCGCACGCCACGGCGAACACCGACTTCATCTTCAGCTGGAAATGATCCGTCATCGCCCAGCCGCCGTTCAACACCGTGACCGTCGATCGGTCCACTGTCGGGAGACCCCGCCCGACACGGCGCGCGCCTTCACGTTAATCGAACTGCTGACGGTTGTCGGTCTCATCGTGATTTTCACCGGCGGCATCGGCCTCGCACTTTCCGGGCGCGGAGGAGAGGGCGCGGCACTCACGAGTGCGCAGTCGCTCGTCGCGAGTCTCGTCGGTGCCACGCGCGCGCAGGCGGCGCTCCATCAGACCAACGCGCGCCTCCTCGTTTACGCGCAGTTGCCGCCGACCGGCGACGCCAGCAAATATCTCCGCTACCTCCAAGTCGCCCGGCTCGACACCGATGGCCGCACGTGGGTCGCCGCCGGCGATCCGGTGCTGCTGCCCTTGCCCATCTGTGTCGTGCCGCCTGCACCCGTAGTCGCCACGCATCTCAACGCCGGCGTGACTTGGAACAACAACGCGCTCACCGGCCCCACTTCTATTTTCGCGCCGCAGATTCTCGCCAACTTCTCGCTCAACGGCCAGAGCGCCGGTCCCGGCCGCCCCGCCGCCGGCCAGCTCTTCGGCGGCACAGGTGGCGGACGCGCGTATTACCTGGAGTTCGGGCCCGACGGCAACGTGACCTCCAATGCCTCGAACAACCCCACGAAAATCGCGCTGGCTACCGCTGTCATTCAGGCCGGGACGATCCCGAAATTTAACAACGCCTTCGGCGTGCGCGGCCTCTTCGTGCGCAAGTCCGGTGCGGTTTCGCTCGTCGATAAGGCGGACGAATTCTGATCAACGCCGCCCGTGTCCGCCGCTCCCCGCAATCTTCGCCGCACTGAGTTCCCGCGCTCGCGGCGTGCTTTCTCCCTCCTTGAGGTCATCGCCGCCGTCGTGATTTTTTCCATCGGCATGGTCGCGATGCTCGGCCTCTTCGCGCCGGTCACCAAATCCGTTGCCAATGTCACCGATGCCGAGGCGGCCGGCCGTGCGGCTGATGCCGTGCGCGCCCGCCTCCAAGCCCTCGGTTTCGACCGGGCGCTCGTGCTCGTGCAGGAGGTCGCCGACGTGCGGAAAAAAGATGCCGACGGAAACTACAATCCCAACGACGGCGCGAAGTATCCCGCCGTCATCTTCGGCAAGATCGGCGGCGATGTCGGCATCTTCACCGCCGGTCAGGGGCGCGGCTCGTGGCTCGATTCCACCGTGCCTTTGCCGCGCACCGTGGCCGACGCCGACAAGTTTTTTGAAATCGATCTGATCCGTAACGACACCCTCTCGCCGAAGGCCAACGATGCGACCGCGGCGCTCGTCGCCTTCAATATCCGGGTGCGCTGGCCGGCGTTTTTGCCTTCGCCCAGCGGGGTGGCGGTGCAGGTCGGTTCCAACCCCGCAGGTGGCGGCTCGGTCCCGTTTGACCACGGCAAAAAGCAGGTGCTCTTCTTCACCGGCTCGATCCTCCGCTGAATCATGGGCTCTCAGCTCTCAACTCTCAGCTCTCAGCTCGCGGCGCGCTCGCGCCGCGCGTTCACCATCATCGAACTCCTCGTCGCCGCCGGCATCACGGCGGCCATCGCCGGGTTCATCGCGGTCATCATCCTCAACGTCTCGACCACGTGGACACGCGCCGGCAATCGCCTCAGCGCTGATGCGCAGGCGCGCATCGTCCTCGATCAGGTCCAACTTGATTTGCAGGGCGCGATGTTTCGTGACGACGGCAACGTCTGGCTCGCCGCCGATATTCTCAGCGCTGCGAACGGTGGGCAGACCGGGCTCTGGCAAACCGCCGCGCGCAATCCCAAGCCCACGGGCGGTCTCTCGCTCGACATTGTGGCGACGCGTGCGGATCTCCCCGTGCCTGACCGTGGCAAGTTGGAGCGCTCCCGCTTCAATACGGCCGGAGTCTGGCTGCGTTTTTTCACCAACAGCCGCCCGGTCGCCAACGCCGCCGGCACGATCACGACGCCGTCCGCGCCTGTCGCAGTCAGCTATCAGATCATCCGGCGTTTCACCGCGACTAATCCCGCCAGCACCAATACCGCCTATCTCCTCCACCGCTCCGAGGCGCGGCCCGCCACCGCCAACGGCCGCATCGGCGTGCTCGAAGCCGGCTACAACATCACCGCCAGTCCGGGACCCTATACAACAGGCAACAACACCAACAGTGGCGCGACCACCGGCGACCCACGTGGTGTTCAGGTGCCCGGTGCCGTGCGCAATCTCGACTCCGTCATCGCCGACAATGTGATCGACTTCGGCCTTCGCGCCTATGTGCGCGACCCCAGTGTGCCCGGCGGCCTGCGCCTGATTTTTCCCGCGACCGCCGCCGGCGCGCTCATCAACTCGCCGCGCTCGCTCGCCGCCAAATTTCCTTCCGACACGCCCATCACCTCTAATAACTACTTCCAGCTTTTTCCCGACGTGGTCGACGTCATGGTCCGACTCCTCACCGACGAGGGCGCGGCGCAAATTGCGAACATCGAGAAGGTGCAGACGCCCGCGCTCACGGTGCCGGTGAAATACAACCGCAACGCCCAGCAGTGGTGGTGGGGCATCGCCGAGGAAAACTCCCGCGTCTACACCCG
>JANOAF010000534.1:0-2377 GCA_031411015.1 Opitutaceae bacterium
GTCGGAGGCGGATTTGTCGGAGCGGCTAATGGACGGCGCTCATCGCTTCGTGGGGCGGAAAATCACGGAGTCAGTGGAGAAGCGAGCGACCTTTTGGGCGCGGGATTTTTCCTCGACGGAGGCCTACGCGAAATCCGTCGAACCGAATCGCGCCCGATTCAAGACGATCATCGGCGCTGTGGACGCGAGGCGGCCGGCGAGCATGGAGCGTTACGGCGACGACACTGGGCCTGCGCTGGTGGCGGAGACGGCGCGGTATCGCGTCTATCAAGTGCGATGGCCCGTGCTCGACGGGTTGTGGGGTTGCGGACTGCTCGTGCAGCCGACCGCGGCAGCGGTGGCATGCGTGGTCGTCGTGCCCGATGCCGGGCAGACGCCAGAGCAGTTGCTTGGGCTCGCGCCAGGGATTTCCGCGGCGCAACAAATCGCGCGGCGACTCGCAGAGAACGGCTGCGAGGTCATTGTCCCACTCACCATCAGCCGCGACAAGTTGGTCACCGACGACGCGCAGTTGCGCGCGTCGGATCAAACGCACCGTGAATGGATTTATCGGCAGGCGTTTCACATGGGCCGGCATGTGGTCGGCTATGAGTCGCAGATCGTGATGGCGGCGGTTGACTGGCTGCGCCTGCAACGGGGCAGCGCGATCAAGATCGGCGTGTGCGGGCACGCGGAAGGCGCGATCGTTGCATTCTATACCGCGGCAGTGAACAAGCGCATCGATGCGACGCTGGTGAGCGGCTATTTCGATTCGCGGCAAAATGGCTGGGCTGAACCGATCTACCGCAACCTCTGGGGGCGACTGCGCGAGTTTGGCGACGCGGAGATCGCTGGGCTCATTTTGCCGCGTGCCCTCGTAATCGAGCATAGCCCGGTGCCGGACGTGAAAGGACACAAGGGCGAGTGGCATACACCGGATTTTGCGAGCGTGAGCGCCGAGGTGAAACGCATCGCGGTGGGACCGCTCCACCCGCGGCCGGCGTTGTTCCGCAGCGAAGGTGGCGCGTATTCCGATTTAGCGGTGGCGAACTTTGCGGCGTCGCTCGGCGTCGCGCCGCTCGCGCCGATCTCATTGGAGGTGCCGCAGGAAAAGCGGGTGGGCTTCAAGGCTGCGACGCGCCATGCGCGACTCTTCCAGGAGATGGAAGGCCACGTCCAAAACCTCGTGCAAAAATCCGATCAAGTGCGGGACAAGGCGTTTTTGTTTTCGGTCATGCCCGAACTTGCGAGCAGCAAATGGAGCACCGAGCCGTCGCACCCGACGCACTCGGCACAGAAGTTTATCGAGGGCGCGAAAAGCTTTCGCGAACGCTTCCGCGACGACGGGATGGGCCGATTCGATGAGCCGCTCACGCCGTTCAACGCCCGCACTCGAATGGTGGCGGAGACGGCGAAGTGGACGGCCTACGATGTCGTGCTGGACGTTTTCCCGGAGCTGTTTTCGTGGGGCATCCTCGTGGTGCCGAAGGATGTCGCGGCGGGAGAGCGTCGGCCCGTTGTCGTGGTCCAGCACGGGCGCAATGGCGTGCCGCGCAATCTCCTCGATGGCAACACGACGGGCTACCGCAACGTGGCCGCGGTGCTGGCGGAGCGCGGGTTCGTGACGTTTGCGCCGCACAATCTCTATCGCGGGGAGGACCGCTACCGCTGGCTCTCGCGCAAGGCCAACGCGGTGCAGGCCTCGCTCTTCTCGTTCATCCTCGCGTCGCACGATCAGATTTTGCGGTGGTTGGCGACGCAGCCGTTTGTGGATGCGAAGCGCATCGCGTTCTACGGCCTCAGCTACGGCGGCGAAACGGCCGTGCGCGTGCCGACGCTGCTGGAGAACTATTGTCTCTCGATCTGCTCCGGCGATTTCAACCAGTGGACGCGCAAGGTGGCGGCGACGGATCAGCCGTTTAGTTTCATGCGCACGATCGAGTGGGAGATGCCCTACTGGAATCTGGGGCACACCTTCGACTACGCGGAGATGGCCTACCTGATGGTGCCGCGGCCGTTCATGGTGGAGCGCGGCCACAACGACCGCGTGGGTCTCGACCAATGGGTCGCCCACGAATATGCGAAGGTGCGCTGGCTCTACGCGCAACTCGACCTCGCCGACCGCACGGAGATCACATTTTTCCAAGGTGGCCACAGCATGCGCGGCGAGGCCACGTTTGATTTTCTGCATCGACACCTGCGCTGGCCGAAACGGGCGGCGGAGTGAGGCACGCGATTGCGCGTTGGCAACTCGTGGCTTCCTGAACTATAAACTACAATCTATGAACTGGCTGCTTCCCTTTCCTTCAGTTCCTTCAATTTATCCATCGCCCCAGACACTACATCGCACATAACCGTGTACAGAGCGCCGGGTTTGGCATTGGCATATATGTATTCA
>JANOAF010000535.1:0-1629 GCA_031411015.1 Opitutaceae bacterium
ACTGCATCGAGCACCAGTGGGTCCACAATGTTGCGCAAAAGCTCCACTTTCGTCGTCTTCTGCGGCTGCGCGGCGAGGTCGCGGTCCGCCCAGCTCAACACACGCGGGAGCGCCGCATTCCCCGCGCCGCCGTGGACGACATTCCACGCCGCATAAGCACCATCGCCCGGTCGCCCGGTGTCCTCGGGGATAAAGAAGTTGATCGCCGAGCCGGCGACCGTCTGGCGGAACTCGGTCGGCAGTCCTTCGTCGCGGAGGAAAAGGTAATCCGCATTCACATCGGCCACGGTATTGTGCTCAAAAATCACGGCGCTCCCTCGTTTCACGTTCACCGCGTGGTCACAATGCGTGAACACATTTCGGACGACCACGACTGTCGTGTCGGTGCCGCCCAGGTCGGAGCTGATCGCGTTCGCGTAGCCGTTGTCGGAGGTGTATTGGTCCTTCTTGCAGTTCTCGAAAATGTTTCCCGCGATGTAGGCGTCTCCATTCAGGTCGATGTGCTCGTCGCCAGTGGGGCCGTGAAAGTGGTTGTCCTGAACATCGAGCACGGGCGTCACGCCCCACTTGCCCGCAGTGATATCCACGAGATCGTTGTGCCCCGAGCTGCCGTAAAAGTGATTGCGATAGAGCCGCAGTACGCCACCGACGGGGAAGCCGCTTACGAAGTTCGGGTTTCCTACTACGCCGGGATCGGTGGCCGGGCTGTCCACTTCAATGAATTCGCTCAAATTATCCAGAACCTCACCGAGCGCCTCTTTTCCCGGCGGGAAGACATCGGGGAAAATGCTGTCCTGCACAGTGAGCGAGCAGTTTTTCCCGTACACGCCGTGCAGATACGTCGCGGCGAAAAGACAGTGCTCCACCACACACGCCGAGCGCACGACGGTGATGCTCCCCTCCACCGCCGCGGGCTGCGCCCCGTAAAACGACGCCTGCGTGATGCGGTTCTCCGCCAAGAGCGAATCCTGCACGAGAATGCCGCCCCATTTTGGGGGCACCATCGAACCCGGCTCGCGAGGGTCTTCCTCCAGCGGAGCGCCCGGCAGATGCGAAAACATCACCGGCTCCGCCTGCGTGCCGTTCACGTTGATGACGCCATTCACGATCAACCGCCGACCGGAATTCGCAAACACCCGTGTGCCCGCGCCGATGACGAGCGTCGTGCCCGCGGGCACCGTGACGTCGCCCGTGAGGTGGTAAGGCCCGCCCGCCGCAGTCCACTGGACTACCGCAACCGGCGCGGGCGAAGCCGTCAGCCGCAAATCGAACGACAAGTCGGTGCTCGCCGCATCGTGCTGATGCACCTCCACTGCGATGGTGTTTGCGCCGTTGTGAAGCAGTGCCAGCGGCACGGTGAAATTAGCCTCCGCATTCTCCCGTGTGAGAGTGGTCGTCGTCTCCGTGTATTCTGTGAGCGGCGCATTCGCTGTGAGATCACCATGGCGGTACACCTGCGTGCCATTCACATACACCGCGCACGAGTCGTCAAAAAGCACGCGCCCCGCGACACTGCCGACCGCGCCCACATTCGCGATGGTGAATTGCGTGCGGAACAACGCCACCGGCCCGCTCTGCGTTCCCGCCGCCGTGCTGAAATCCGTGCGCGGCACGAGCGTCACCTCATCG
>JANOAF010000536.1:0-2251 GCA_031411015.1 Opitutaceae bacterium
TGATGGCGCAACAGTAGAACGCTCAATTCCAAATACAATCAACCTAACGGATAACGTTAACTTAGAGCTTAAAGAGTCAGATTTTTCAACTGCATCTTTAGTCGTAGATGCTATTAACAAACGTTTTGGTCAAAACACTGCCCTTGCACAAGATGGTCGCGTTATTCGCGTGCAAGCACCTACAAACACCAGCCGTGTAAGTTTTCTTGCAGATTTAGAAAAAATTAACGTGGCCCCTGCCCCTACTAACGCAAGAATTATTATGAATGCTCGCACGGGTTCAGTGGTGATGAACCAAGCTGTCACATTGGAAAACTGCGCAGTATCGCACGGTAATTTATCTGTAGTCATCAACACAGACCCTGTGATTAGCCAACCTGGTGCATTATCAAGCGGACAGACTGTATCAACCGCGCGCTCACAAATTGAAATCAACAAAGAACCTGGTAAGGTTTTAAAACTGAATAGCGGCGCTAATCTATCAGATGTAGTAAAAGCGCTTAATGCGATTGGTGCAACACCACAAGACCTGCTAGCCATCTTGCAAGCCATGAAAGCCGCTGGCTCATTGCACGCAGATTTGGAAGTAATTTAACATGATTAGCGGTGCAGATTTATCTGGAGGAGTAGCATTTGATGCCAATGGCTTAAACAGCTTAAAAAATGCCGCAAAAGAAAATTCACCAGAAGCCATTAAAGGTGTTGCCAAGCAGTTTGAGGCAATTTTCATGAATATGATGTTGAAAAGCATGCGTGAAGCCTCACCGCAAGATAATCCTTTTGATAACGAGCAAAGCCGTACATTCACTTCGATGCTAGATCAGCAGCTAAGTAGCAACCTAGCCTCAAAAGGGCTAGGGCTTGCAGATGTACTTACCAGACAACTTAGCCAAGGTAACAACCCTGTAAGCAACACTATGGAGCAAGCCGTCACTGATACACCAACTGCTTCTGATGCAAAACCGAACGCAATCATCAGCAACCCTTTATCGCCAAGCAATAACAAGCCTGTTAGTAATCTACCAGACTTTAAAGTGCTAACTGATTATAAAAATTCGCCTACAGAATCCTCATTAATTAATAATAAAGTTGATGCTAAATCATCCGCTGATAGCGCTGCTGATTTCAAAAATCGTATGGCTAAACATGCAGAAGAAGCCAGCCGCACTACTGGCGTGCCTGCCCATCTCATGCTCGGTCAAGCCGCGCTCGAAAGTGGTTGGGGCAAACGTGAATTAAAAGGTGCAGATGGTACGCCAAGTAATAACCTATTCGGCATTAAAGCTTCAGGTAATTGGGATGGCAAAGTGGTAGAAGCCACCACCACTGAATATATCCACGGCGTAAAACAAAAACGCATAGAAAAGTTCCGCGCTTATGATAGCTATGCGGATTCATTCAAAGATTTTGCCAATATGATGAACAACAATCCGCGCTATAACAAAGTGATGGCAAATTTAGATAGCGTGAATGGTTATGCGCAAGCCATGCAAAATGCGGGGTACGCGACTGACCCCAATTACGCAAGCAAGCTTGCTAACGTGATACAGAAAGTGAGCCCTTAACAATTACCGCGTAAAAATTGCAATTTCACAATACCAATTTCACAAGACGAAGGTAAGCATTAAGGCCCAAATTAATTAAATTAAGATGAATGGTCTAAAGTTTTCTATTTTCTGACCGTCATCATAGTTGTACACAGGTTTTCTAAAGAGTAAATATCATGGCCGACATACTAAGTATAGGTAAAAGCGCACTTGCAGCAGCTCAGGTTGGTCTAAGCACCACTGGTCATAATATCGCCAATGCATCTACACCTGGGTACTCAAGACAAGTGGTTGTGCAAGCAGCAGCACAAGCACAGAGCACTGGAAGCGGCTATATTGGACAAGGTACAGAGGTCGCTAGCATCACTCGCGCCTTTAATGAAATACTGTCCAAACAAGTGATTAATAGCCAAGCTAGTAGTGCTAGTAGCGAAACTTATGCAGCTCAACTTAGCAACATTAACAATATGTTGTCTGACGCTTCTGCTGGCTTAAATCCAGCAATTTCCAGCTTCTTTAATAGTGTGACTGATCTATCGGCTAACCCTAGCGATATTCCTACCCGTCAATCAATGTTGTCTTCTGCACAATCATTGGTAAACCGCTTACAAAGCACTAACAGCCGCCTGAATGAAGTCAGAAGCGACATCAATACCGAACTCTCAGGAAGCGTTAATTTAGTCAATACCTACGCAAAACAAATT
>JANOAF010000537.1:0-8722 GCA_031411015.1 Opitutaceae bacterium
TGACGGCGTCACCGTGACCATCCAATATATCGAGGTCAGGGGGCGATCCTGCGCCTTTTGAATATCCTCGTCCGTGAGGGGCTCACGTCCCACCAACCGCTTCGCGTCACGCTCACCCTTCTTCTTTTGGTTGGCAAAAAATTTCTCCTGCTGCTGCGGGTTCAAAATTTTCAACACACTGCGATCGAACTCACTGTTGATTTCATCCACCTGGGTGGAATAAGCCGCGATCTGCGGGCGCAATTTTTCGATCTCGGCGACGAGCTTGGCTCGGTCGAGCTGGCTCTTGCCTTTGTTGCCGTTGGCCGGGGCTGGCTGCGCGGAATATTCTTGGGCGAGCGCAGCAGGCGCGCGAGGCACGGGCTGTCGAGGTTCAGTCCAAACCCGAGCCCAGTAACCGGCGATGAAGATCACCACCGTCAAAAGTGAAACAATGATCCGCTGGGTCATAGCATGTTCGAATCGGGATCGTCGGCCGCTTGGACGAGTTCCTGCCATTCGGCGAGGTTCCGGGCGTCAGCGGCGTCGACGTTGCGCTGGTGGAGGAAAAACACCGCGCTCAAGCACACGGCGGCAGTCGCCGCGCTGAGCGCAAAGTGGCTGGCCAAGGAGGGAATGTCCGTTGCGGCGCGGGCCGCCCGCAGCACGCGCTCGGCAAAGCCGGGGCGCACTTGGCGCGCACCGAGAGAGAAAAATGCGCGCCACGTCTCGTCGGCAGGCCCCCGCGCGGCCCGGAGGGCCCGATCAGCAAATCCACCGTGGAGCTGGGCGGAGGCGTGGTCATTGAGGGCACGCCAGGCAAATGATTCAGGCTTCATGGTTAGGTTGATAATGCTCGCGAAGGTGTTCTCGGGCACGGTGGAGGCGAGCTTTCACCGCGGCGACACTGGTGTTGAGCGTTTCGGCGATTTCCGCGTGGCTACGGCCCTCTTGCACGAGTGCCAAAAGCGCACGGTCCTGTGGTCTTAACTGCGCAAGGGCGTGCCGCAGCGCGTCGAGTTCTTCGGAGTCCACCGCGCCCGGAGGCTCCGGAATGTTTTCGTGTTCCTCTCCGAACGGCAGGAAAATCCGCCGTAATTTCTGGCGACGCAGCTGGTCGATGCAGGTGTTACGCGCGAGACGGAACAGCCACGACTCGAACTGCGCGGGAGCCTGCAGACGGTCAATGGCGCGCACCATCTTGATGAAGACTTGCTGCGCCAAATCCTCCACGTAATCGCTGCGGCCAGTCATGGCGTAAACGAACCCCGCGACGCGGTGTTGGTAGCTGATAATGAGCTCTCGCTGGGCAGACTCTTCGCCCTTCTGAGCTCGCCGAACGAGATCGGCCAGCGCTGTCGTTGAAGTTGATTCCATGCGTCGCGCATTGTGTGTGTGCAGCAAGACGCCGCAGACGCCAGAAAGATTCGGCGCGTCGCGGCGCGACCTTGCGTTCGTTGCAACCTTCGCCTCGGCTTGGCGTCGAACGAATTTCCATGAAAAATCCGGCGCTTTTTCCGACTCTCTCCCTCACCGTTTTCGCGGTGTTCACGTTGTTCAGCACCTCGGGGTGCAACTCCCACAACGGCCCGCGCGACCTCATGATGGAGGAAGCGACCAAGCAGTCAGTGGAACGCCCCGTGGCGATGCGTGGCGAGGGTTCGCTCCTTGATGGCAAGGTCAGCGCCTTGGCCACCATCAGCCGCGGATTTGATCGCGGGGTCAAAGGCGGTCCGAGCGGAAAACGCGACGGCGTCTACGATGAAAAGCGCAGCAAACGCGACGAGGCCGGTGCGTTCAGCGAGGTCTACAACATCGGCGGCGGCGATTCCGAAGAGGAGCAGAAAGAGGCGATGGCGGAATACATGCGCCAAGCCCGCGCCCGCCGCGCGGCCGGCAGCCCGATGCCGCCCGTCACGCTCCGCGTCCTTTTCGAAAACAAGGGCACCGAGCCGCTCGAACTTGAGGTCACCGAAGTAAATTCCGATCTGGGCAATTTCGCCGTGCGTCCGTCTAAGCTCACGATTCCTGCCGGGGAAAAGGGCATCCTTGAGCCGATGATTTCCCAACTCGGCGTCACCAGCGACGAGATCCCGCTGAAACTCTCCGTGCGTTCCGCCGGCAAAAAGGATCAGCAGATCGTGATCGTGAAAAACGTAATCGCCGCATCGCTGCGCAAGGAGTTCGAGAAGATCCAAAAATAGCGCCGGGGCCGAGGGCCGACGAGATCGCACTCGCTCGGTTGTCCGTTTTGTGCCACGGTGACTGCAAGTTGGAGCGTCACCCTCAACCCGCCCTATCATGAAGCGCCTCACTTTGCTTTCGTCCGCGGCCCTGCTGCTCGCGTTTTCCGGGACTGCTGGTTGCTACAGCACCTCGAGCCGTTCCAGTGCCCGCACCTCTGCCGCACCTCGCGCGATCACCTACGCACTTGCGGTAAATGTGCGCGGTGGATTGCAGCCGACGCCGGGACAGTGGGCGGCGCTGCAGGCCAAATTTGCCAAGGATCTCGCGGCCGTCGGTGCGGTGCTCGTCACCGACATCACGCTGGCAGATCGCATTATTCGCGTGGATTTTTTCCCGAACGAAGACGATCCCGAACAATCGGGCCGCGCGGCGATTGTCGGCGTCCGGAGCAATAGTTTGCGCGGTTCAGCCTCGGCTTCGTCGATGGCTTTCGCCGGCGCGAGTCGTTATCCGACCTCCTTTGGTTTCGGCCCTTCATTTCTGAATGAGTTCTACTCGCTGAACGCAAATTCCTACTATGGCTACGGTAACTCCTACTACGACGGCTACTCGTATGCCACGCCCACGTTAAATCCGCGGCGGCCCGTTCCTCCGCCCTATACGACAACCCCACCGGCTACGCCTCCGCCTCCCGGCCACCGCCACCCGCCGGGCGAGCCGGGCAAATGTCCGCCCCTGCTGGCGGCCGTTCCAGTATCTCAGCCCCAATCCGTCGCTCGTATGGCCTATCCCGCGAGTGAGGGTCGAGTGACAGCCTTGGCGAGCGGCCTCACTCAATTGGGCAGCGGACGCACCTATGCCCAGGCGGATCGTGGCAGCCGCTCGGAGAACGGCTACGCGCGAAGCGACGTCAACTCCTCCCGCTCCGAACATTCGTCGTCTTGGTTCAGCCGCTTGTTTTCCAACTCTGACTCCGGCAGCTCCGGTTCGAGTTACAGCCGGCGGACGACCGAGCAGACGGCTTCCAGCGCCGAGCGCACTTACAACCGTCCGGAGCGCTACTTCCGCAACGACTCGGATTACAACAAATCCGACTCAAATTATTCGCGGTCAGACTCGAGTTATTCGTCCTCGTCCTACTCCCCGCCTCCTTCCTATTCGCCGCCACCATCTTACTCTCCGCCTCCGTCCTATTCGCCCCCGCCCGCTTCCTATTCGGCACCGTCTTACTCTCCGCCTCCGGCTCCGGCTCCTGCCCCGACGGAAACCACCAGTAAGTAGCACGCTCGCTGCGTTTGGGCCCGCGACCCAGCAGCTGCGAAACGTCAGCCGCCGAGCATCCGCACCCTGCGATCTTTGCGCGGGAATTGCAGCGTCACGATTGTGCCGACGCCTTCTTTGCTCTCGAGCCCGATTTGTCCGCCGTGATCGCGCATGATGCGTTGCGCGATCATCAGGCCGAGACCGTGACCACCGGTCTTCGTCGTGTGATACGGCTGGAAGAGCCGCACTAAGTCCTCGGATCGGATCCCGCTGCCGGAGTCGGCGAGAAGCAGGAAAACCGAATCGTCGTCGGCGCGTGATTTGATCTTCAGTTTTCCACCGGGCCGCATCGCCTCCATCGCGTTTTTCGTGACGTTGAAAAACACCTGTTTGAGCTGATTCCGATCGGCGAGCACGCGCGGGAGTTCCGTCGCCTCCGCCTCGACGACGATCCCGCGGTCGGCCAGTTCGCGATGCTGAAACCGCAGCACCTCCGCCAACACTTCGTTCAGATCGGTTTCCGCCAAATCCGGCGGACGCGGCCGAATCGCCTCGAGGAAATTGCTGATGATGCCGTCGAGTCGCGTAACCTCGTCGCGACACACGCGCACCGATTCCGCCAATGACTCCACGTCCTTCGTCGCCTTCAATTTCTTCAGCTTCCGCTCCATCAACTGGAGGTGAATCGTCAACGAGTTCAGCGGATTGCCGAGTTCGTGCGCCACGCCAGCGGCGAGCAGATGAATCGACGAAGTTCGCTCATCCTCGATCCGCGCCGCGGTGGTCTGCTTCTCCTTTGTGACGTCCGTCAGGATCACCGCGAAGCGCCGCGCGGGACTCGCGCCCGCCGCGCGGAACGGCACCATGTAGAGTCGCACCATCCGCGGTTCCGGGTAGGTCAGTTCAAATTCCCGCGCCACAACCGGAGCCGCGGCTCCCGCTTCGTCATCCAGCGCCGCGCCGAGCGACGTGTGCAACCCCGGCACCAGCCGCCACAGCGTCTGCCCCGCCAGCTCATCCCCGCCGAGTCCGATGAGTCGTTGCGCAGCCGAGTTGGCATACTCAATCGCGCCATCATCGCGCACGACGAGGATACCTTCCTGCAGCGTGTTGAAAATCTCCTCGAACACGCCGCGCTCACGCGCGAGCCGCTGCACAAGGTTGGCGAGATTGACCGAGTCCAGCGTGTCGAGCCGCCCAAGCACGCGATCGAGCGAAGAGTTTTTTTTGCCGGTGACTTTGCTCATCCCAGGAACTCCATTTGCGCCGGATCAACGCGCTCGGCGAGTAGCTTTCTCAGAAACGCGTCGCGATGCTCGCCGCACCGCCCGAGCCGCAGCACCGCCTCGCGATGCTCCTCGGTTCCATAACCTTTGTGCTGGGCAAAACCGTAACCGGGAAACTTCGCCTCCATCGCCACCATCATCCTATCCCGCGCGACCTTGGCCACGATCGACGCCATTGCGATGCAGAGCGAGCGCGCGTCGCCCTTCACGAAGGCCCGGTGCGGATAGGGAAAGCCGCGCAACGGCAACCCGTCGACGATCACCCGCGCTGACACGGCGGGCTGAAAACTCGACCGCTCCTCAAAGCTCGAGAACAAATCCGGCTCCTCGCGTTTCACCTCGAAGGCTTCCGGCGGGTAAATGCCGCCCAGCGCACGGCGCATCGCGAGCTTGGTGGCACCCAGGATGTTGAACTCCGCGATCTCGGCGACATTGGCGAGCCCGTGGTGGGCGTGGATTTTTCCGGCCGTCACCAATTCCTCGAACTCCCCCCACAGCTCCTCGCGCTGCGCCGCCGTGAGCAGTTTTGAATCGTTGATCCGCGCGCCCTTCACCACTGCCCAACGGCTCTCCAAAAACTCGCGCGACACTACCACCGCCGCCGCGACCACCGGACCGGCAAACGCGCCGCGGCCCACCTCATCAACGCCGATGAGATGATCGACTCCCTCAAGTTGCTTGAGGTCGAAACCGCGAAGTTGTCGGCGCTTGGCCATGGACCGAAAACGTAGCGGGGGCGTCACGGGCAGCGCAAGCGCGCGGGGCACAAGTGCGGGTTGAGGTTCAACAAACCAATTCTCCCTGCCGGCTTGCCTCACCCGCCGATGCCTGCTGAATCTGCCGCACCATGCCCCGGCTCACCCTCGCCGCCCTCGCGTTGCTTTCGCTCTGCCCCCTCCGCGCCGCCGATTCGCGCACCGCGTTTCTCAAACTCATCGACCGCCCGCGCGTCGCACTCGCCGCCGACGCTGGCGCGCCCACCGCGAAGGACGGCTTGGTCGAAATC
Source organism: Opitutaceae bacterium (assembly GCA_031411015.1). GTDB lineage: Bacteria > Verrucomicrobiota > Verrucomicrobiia > Opitutales > Opitutaceae > ER46. The sequence continues at coordinate 5,722 of JANOAF010000537.1, forward strand.
GCGTTCACCTACGCGACAGAGTCAGGCCAACGCGTGCCGGGCATCCTCATCAAATCCGCCGCCTCCACGGGTCGCCGGCCCGTCGTGATTGCGCTGCATGGCACGGGTGGAAACAAAGAGGGCCAGCGTGCCTATCTCTCCGAACTCGCCCGCGCGGGTTTTGTCGGCGTCGCGATCGACGGACGCTATCACGGTGCGCGCACCAAGGCCGGCAAAGACGCCAAGTCCGCCGAATACGTCGACGCGATCCTACGCACGTTTCGCACCGGCAAGGAACTCCCGTTCTTCTACGACACCGCGTGGGACGTGATGCGGCTCATCGATTTTCTGGAAACGCGCGACGACATCGACCCGCGCCGCATCGGGCTCATCGGATTCTCCAAGGGCGGCATCGAGACCTACCTGACCGCCGCCGCGGATCCGCGCGTGGCCGTCGCCGTGCCGTGCATCGGCGTGCAAAGTTTTCGCTGGGCCGCGGAAAACAATTCCTGGCAGTCGCGCATCGGCACCGTGCAAGCCGCGTTCGACGCCGCCGCGAAAGACACCGGCATTGCGAAACCCGACGGAAATTTCGTGCACACGTTCTACTCCCGCATCGCCCCAGGCCTCGACCGCGAATTCGACGGCCCCGCCATGCTCCCGCTCATCGCGCCGCGCCCGCTCCTCTCCATCAACGGCGAAATCGATCCGCGCACCCCCGGCCCGGGATTGAAGGAATGCGCCGACGCCGCCCGCGCCGCCTATCGCGCCGCGGGCGCCGAGGAAAAATTCGTCCTCCAGATTCAGCCCAACACCGGCCACAAGGTAAACCCCGAGTCGATGACGCTGGCGAAGGAGTGGTTCGTGCGGTGGTTGAAGCCGTAGACCCGTCCTACGCTACCACCCCGCGCCCTTCGTCAGCGTCTTCACGCGCACGAGGAAATAGTTCGCGGTGATGTAGAGCGTCGAGCCGTCGTCGCCCCAGCAGCAGTTGCCGGTCGGTTCGCCGGTGTTGATCCGGCCGAGCAGTTTTCCAGCCGGAGAAAGCACCAGCACGCCACCGGGAGCCGTTGCCCAGACGTTGCCGTCGCGGTCCACTTTCAAGCCGTCGCACAGGCCGGGGACGCCCGGCAGGCGCAGCGGCTGCGCGTTGTAGAACACGCGCCCGTTGGCAAGCGTGCCGTCGGCCTTCACGTCGTAGGCCATCACGCGAGTCGCTGCGGAATCGCTGACGGCGACATAGAGAATTTTTTCGTCCGGCGAAAAACCGATGCCGTTCGGATAGTTGAGCTCCTTGGTGAGCAGCGTCACCTTGCCGTCGGTGGCGACGCGATAGACTCCGGCGTAGGGCAATTCGCGGAGCGGCGATTTCTCAATCCCCTCGAGCCCATACGGCGGATCAGTGAAATAGATTTCGCCGCTCTTGCGGACGGCGAGATCGTTCGGACTGTTAAAACGTTTGCCGTCGTAGCGGTCGGCGACGGTCGTGAAGCTGCCCTTGTCGAAACGCGCGATGCGCCGGTCGCCGTGCTGCGCGAGGAGGAGCCGCCCCTGGGCGTCGCGCGTGAGGCCGTTGCTGCCGGGTTCGCGGAAACCGGGCGCCTGCGCCGTGTGCCCGCTCGGCCGCAAATAAACCTCCGCCTTCGTCATGCCCGGTTTCCACTGATACGCCGTGTTGGCGAGCACGTCGGAAAACACCACGCCGCCGTCTAACCACGTCGGCCCCTCGGACCAGCGGAAGCCCTCCGCGAGTTTTTCGATCGTCGCACCCGGCGCGACGAGTTTGTCAAAGGCCGGATCGAGCCGCTCGATCTTCGCGACCAACGCGTGCGGACCGTCGTCGGCGGCGAGGAGGGCAAACGGGACGGTGGCCAGAGCAAGCAACAGGGATTTTTTCATTGGGGTGGGCGCAGCGTGCAGGCCGGCGCGCCCACGGCAATCCCGCGTTTTGGCCGACCGAGTCAGCGACTCTGGCCAACCGAAAAAGAGAAAGCTTTGCCACACGAGCTTGGCCTTGCGTGCACAGCACCGCCTTTTTTCTCCGACCATGGACTCCTGTGAATTAAGGCAATCGAGTAACGGCGAATAACGCTCTTCGGCAAAAAATGATCTTCATCCAAAGATCACGAATTGAGCGATGTGTATTCGAAACAAAAAATCGACACATCGAGATTTCTGGCCGGATGGGCGCAAAGCCCACGCAGGTTCGAATTCCACTTCGCGATAGCAACCCACAACCGGAAAGATTTTTTGTTCAACGCCATCACGCACTATTTATCCCGCAATTCTTAGCCGCTCTGGCAACCTTCGCAACAATCGCAATTCTTCGACAAAATACATTGCCTAAGCAGATGGTGATTTGGACCGGCATGCTGGTTCTATATTTTCTCTGGTTGGCTTCCAAAGCAATATTTCCCGTAGAGATTCTCCGGTTCCGCAATCGAATGGGCGCGATAATTTTCGTTATTGCACGAGAAAAGAAACAAGGTGACGAGGTCGATGAGTTTGTTGATGCAGTGCGCGCTGAGGTCTTAGCCGATGGTCTATGAATCATAAGGCAAACTAGGCGCCGATAACGGTGTTCTAGAAGTAAGGATAAGCAGGCGTTTTCCAGCCGAGAGTTGCGCCGGTCCCCGCATGACCACTTGCACCGCGCGCGCGACGACTCCAACGTCGCGCCCGCATGAAGTTCACGCCCGCCAAACCGCCGCTCACCGGCGAGACGCTCGACTCGCTCACGGAGCGTCTGCGTGCCCAGGGCGAGCCGGTCTTCCGCGCGAAACAAATCCTCGACTGGCTCTACAAGAAGCGCGTCCGCACGTGGGACGAGATGAGCAATCTCTCGAAACCGCTGCGCACCTGGCTCGACGCGACGTTTGAGCTGATGCCCGCCTCGCTCGTGCTCAACAAACAGTCCGAGGACGTGACCGACAAACTCCTCCTCGGCCTCGGCGACCGCTCGCTGATCGAAACGGTTATCATCCGCGTCCCGCAGGAGGGCGTGGGCCTCGAGCATTCGCGC
>JANOAF010000538.1:0-2272 GCA_031411015.1 Opitutaceae bacterium
GCCGCACGATCATCAGGATGATCAGGAGCAGGGAGTAAATAATCATGCGGTATTCGGCGAACTTACGGAGAAATTCAGGCAGGAGTGTGAGCAGGACCGCGGCCAAGATGACGCCGAGCGTGTTGCCCATACCGCCGAGGATTACTATCACGACGATCTCGATGCTCTTGGTGAAATCAAAACCCGTGGGCGTGATCGTGAGCTTGAAGTGGCCGTAGAGGCCGCCGGCGATGCCCGCGAAAAACGCGCCGACGACGAACGCCACAATCTTGTAGCGCGTGGTGTCGAGGCCGACCGCCTCGCTCGCGATCTCATCGTCGTGCGTGGCAAGGAAGCCGCGGCCGTAGGTGGAGTTGACGAGACAGGTGACGGTGAAGACGGCGAGCGCGACGAACGACATCACCCAAAAGATCGTCGTGTAGGCCGGAATGCCGTTGAGCCCGAGCGCGCCGCCGAATTTTTCCACGTTCTGGAAAATCACGCGGATGATCTCGCCGAAGCCGAGCGTGACGAGCGCGAGGTAGTCGCCTTTGAGCCGGAGCGAAGGAACGCCGACCAAGAGACCGGCGAATGCCGCGCAGAGTCCGCCAGTGAACAGCGCGAGGGTGAAGGCCACGCCGCGCTGCACGACGGTGCCGCCGTCGGCGCCGAGGAACTGGGGTGCGAGAAACAAGCTGACGGCCGCCGCGAAGTAGGCGCCGACCGACATGAAGCCCGCGTGACCGAGCGAGAACTGGCCCGTGTAGCCGTTCACGAGGTTGAGCGAGACCGCGAGGATGATGTTGATCCCGATGCCGATTAGGACGTCGAGGTGGTAGGGATCAATCTTGTCGGAGAAATGCGACAGGCCCAGCGCGACGAGGAACGCGGCGAGGAGGGCGAGGTGCGGGCGTGGCATGGCGGTGGCGGAAGGGCTCAGAGCTGAGAGACTAGAGCTGAGAGCCAGGAAAAGGCACGGATGGGAAGGGCGTTCATGGTTCTTGCTCTAGACTTTCTCGACAGTGAATTTCCCGAGCAAACCCGCCGGCCGGAAGAGCAGAATCGCGATGAGAATCGCGAAGGCGATGGCGTCCTTGTAGGTGGACCACTGGCTGCCGCTCACAAAGGTTTCGACGGTGCCGAGCAGCAGGCCGCCGAGCGCGGCGCCGGGGATGTTGCCGATGCCGCCGAGCACCGCGGCGACGAAGGCCTTGAGGCCGGGCATCACGCCCATCAGCGGATCGATCGAGGGGTAGTTGAGCGCGTAGAGGATGCCGCCGGCGCCGGCGAGGGCGGAGCCGAGGCCGAACGTGAACGAGATGACGACATCGTTGTTCACACCGACGAGCTGCGCGGCGCGAGGATTGAGGGAGACGGCGCGCATCGCGGTGCCGATCTTGGTGCGGTGGACAATGAACTGGAGGGCGAACATCAGCGCTGCCGCGACCACGATGACAGCGAGCTGGTTGGTGGAAATCGTGAGCGTGCCGAGCTGGAAATTCTTCACCGGAAAAATCTCGGGAAACGTGCGCGGCGCCGCGCCGAAGAACACCTGCCCGGAATACTCGAGTAGCAGCGAAACGCCGATAGCAGTGATGAGGACGTTGAGCGTGGGCGCGCCGCGTAGCGGGCGGTAGGCGAGCCGCTCGACAATCATGCCGAGGAGCGCGCAACCGATCATCGCCGCGAGCAGCACGATGAGCCCGCCCCAGAGGGTGCCGGCCGGCACGAGTTTGCCGGCGTAGTAGCCGATGAACGCGCCGACCATGAAGACATCCGAGTGCGCGAAATTGATGAAGCGCAGGACGCCATAGACCATCGTGTAGCCGAGCGCGATCAGGGCGTAGATGGCGCCGAGGGAAAGACCGTTGAGGAGCTGCTGGAGGAATTCGGACAAGGGGACGGAGGAGCTAAGAGCTGAGAGTCTAGAGCTGAGAGCAAATCAAGCAGAGAGGGAATCGCGGAGACTGGTGAGCATGCGACTGATTTCATCGGCGTCGCGATAGATTTTCGCGAACGTCTCATCTACCAAAAATCCCTGTCGGCGGGCGATGAAGGCTTGTGTGCCGACTTCGTAGAGAGAGCCGCTGGCGTAGCCGACGAAGCGGGCGAAATCGGCGTCGGACCGGGCGGAGCCTTCGGCGACATTCGACGAAATGGAATTGGCGGCACGGCGAATCTGGTTGGTCAGGCGGAAACGCTCATCGGTGGGAAAGACCCGGGTTTCGGCGTAGATCGTGTCAGCGAAAGCGAGCGCCTTCTGCCACACCGCCAGTTTCTCGAATTTGAACAT
>JANOAF010000539.1:0-7348 GCA_031411015.1 Opitutaceae bacterium
AAAATCGGCTTCCGTTCGCCCCCGCGCGTCCTACCGTGCCGCTTTCGCCCGCATGAAGCTCTCCATCGTCATTCCCTGTTACAACGAGGCCAAGACGATCCGCACCATCGTCGACCGCGTGCGGGCCGCACCGATCGCCGACAAGGAGATCATCATCGTGGACGACTGCTCGCGCGACGGGACGCGCGATTTATTGCGCACGCAAATCGCCCCGCTGGTGGACAAGATTCTCTACCACGAGGTCAACCAGGGCAAAGGTGCCGCACTCCGCACGGGCTTCGCCGCCGCGACGGGCGAGGTCGTCGTCGTGCAGGACGCCGATCTCGAATACGACCCGACGGAATACCCGCGCTTGATGAAACCGATCATCGACGGCAAGGCGGACGTCGTCTTCGGCTCGCGGTTCATGGGCGCCGATGCGCATCGCGTCGTCTATTTTTGGCACATGGTCGGCAACAAATTCCTCACGCTGCTCTCGAACATGGGGACCAACATCAACCTCACGGACATGGAGACCTGCTACAAAATGTTCCGCCGCGAGGTGCTCCAGAAAATCACGATTGAAGAAAACCGCTTCGGCTTCGAGCCCGAGATCACGGCGAAGGTAGCGAAGCTCGGCGTCGTAATTTACGAGGTCGGCATCGGTTACTACGGCCGCACCTACGCCGAGGGCAAAAAAATCGGCTGGCGCGACGGCTTCCGCGCGCTCTGGGCGATCTTCAAATACAACCTCCTGCGCTGAGCGTCGCGGATCGCCGCCATGATCGCCCCTCAGTTTCTTGTCACTGCGGCCGACGTCGGGTGTAGCGCGGTCCGTCTGACCGGGCATTCCGGCCCAGCCCGGGCAGGCTGCCCGTGCTACGTTGCGCCGCGCTCCGCTCAATAAAGCGTGCGAGAAAACAAGATGCGCCCGACGCCATGATCGCGGACACGTTTGGCTCGGTCCTGCTCTATCTCGTGGTGGTGTTCGGCCTCGCCTGGCCGTGGGCGGCGCGGCTGGCCTGGCCGGGGCCGGAAAAATTGCTCGCGAGCACAGCGCTCTCGCTGCTCGGCGTTTTTGCCTTCGGATGGGCCATCTATGTCGGCGCGCTGCCGAAGGTGGTGTTCTGGGGTTTGCCCATCGTCGCCGTGGCGGGCTTGGGATTTTCTCGCCGCGCGCTACGCGAAACATGGCGCAATCCCGAGGTGCGTGAACTCGTCGGGGCCCAACTGATCGTGACGCTGTGGTGCGTGGGCTGGCTCGCACTCGTGGTGAGCTATTCGGGCGGTGGCTGGACGGGCGACTGGTTCGGTCACTGGCAGCGCACGATGTTTTTTCTAGAGCACGGTCCGCGCGACGTCCTATTTAACGGCTTCGATCCCCTCACCTCGCGGCCGCCGCTGGCAAATATCGTGACCGGCGCGCTGATGGCCGTCACGAAAATCGATTTCGCGCACTACCAACTCGCGACGACGGTGCTCGGCACTCTCGCCTTCCTGCCGGCGGCCTTGCTCGCGCGGCACTTTGGCGGGCGGAAGTCGACCCCGCTGCTCGCCGTGCTCTTCATGCTGAGCCCGCTCTTTGTGCAGAACGCGACGTTTGCATGGACGAAGTTGCTCGCCGCATTTTTCACTCTCGCCGCGGTCCATTATTTTTTCCGCGCCGGTGAAGCGGACTCGCGCTCCGCCGGTTTGTGGTGCGCTGCCACCCTCGCCGCAGCCTTGCTCACGCACTACTCGGCGGGGCCCTACGCGGTTATCATCGCGATCGGGTGGCTCGTTCGTGGCTGGGCTCGGCGCGGCGAAACGGGTTGGTGGCGCGAGACCGCTACGGCTGCCGCGACAGGTGCGCTGGTGCTCGTCACGTGGTTTGGGTGGGCGCTCGCCACGTATGGGGCGCGCGGGACTTTTCTGACCAACACGAGCGTCACCGAAACAGCCCCGAGCGCGGGCGCGCAGTTGCTCGTGAGCGCGCTCAACCTCCGCGACACGATCATTCCGCACTTCCTGCGCGCCGCCGACTCCGGCATCATCGCCCAATCGAGCCCGTGGGGCCAGTGTCGCGACTGGTTTTTCCAGCTCTATCAACACAACCTCTTCTTCGCCTGCGGGAGCGTGGCCTGGCTCGTGATCCTGGTCGTCCTCGGCCGGGCCGGCTGGGAAACGTCCGCTGGAAAACGCTTCGGCTGGATCGTCGCGCTCAGCGCCACGGTGCTGCTCGGCGTCGGGGTGCATGGTGCGCGTGACACCTGGGGGCTCACTCACATCTGCCTTCAGCCCCTCGTGCTCGCCGGATTCGCGCTGCTGGCCGCGTGGTGGGATGCGCTGGGCCGCGGTTGGCGGCGGCTGATCATCGTCGGAGCCGCGATCGATTTCGTTTTCGGGATCGCCCTGCAATTCGGCGTCCAGAGTTTTCTGATTGATCAATGGCTCGCTCCCGGACGCACCTCTGCCGAGACGCTCGCCAGCTACGCCCCTGCGGCGCTGATGAATCTCCGGGCCAAACTGCAAAACAAGTGGGCGTTTTTCGGCGACGCCTTCGCCGCCCAAGAGCTCGCCATCCTGACGTTTCTCGCGCTCCTCTTCGCGCTGGCCCTGTATCGCACGAAGCGCCTCCCGGCCCGGATCGCGTAGAACGGCGTTGCGTGGCCGCGCGGTCTGCCTCTCTTTTTCTCCCGTGTCATTGCCCGCCATCGCCGTCGTCACCCCCGTGTTCAACGAGGAGGCCGTGCTGCCCGAGTTGTTTGCGCGGCTCACGACGCTCTTCACCACCAACCCCGGCTGCACGTGGCGCGCGATCCTCGTCGATGATGGCAGCCGCGACCGCACGGCCGAACTCGTGCGCGCGCAGGCCGCCCGCGATCCGCGCTTCGAGCTCGTCGAGCTTTCGCGCAATTTCGGTTTTCAAAGCGCCCTCACCGCCGGGCTCGCGCGCGCCGCGGCCGCCGACGCCGTGGTCACGATGGACGCCGATCTGCAGGATCCGCCCGAAGTGATCCCCGATCTGGTCGCGGCGTGGCGAGGCGGCGCGGAAGTAGTTCGAGCCGTGCGGCGTTCGCGGCAGGAAACCGGGCTGCGGCGCATCGGCTTCGATCTGTTTCACGGGCTGTTCGGCAAACTCATCGACTATCCCATCGAGCCCAACACCGGGACCTTCGGGCTCCTCGGCAAGAACGCGCTGGCGACCTTCAATTCCCTGCCGGAAAACAACCGTTTCTTTCCCGGCCTGCGAGCGTGGATCGGCTTCCAGACGGCCGATGTGCCCTATGATCGCAAGGCGCGCGCCGCCGGCGAACCGCAGCAGACTTTCCAGCACCTGATGCGCTACGCGCTCGACGGGCTCTTCAGCTTCTCGCGCCTGCCGCTGCGCCTCCTCACGTTCTCGGGCATCATCATCGCGAACGCGGGTTTTGCCGCGGCGATTTTCTACGCCATGCGTCGGATCCTCGATCTCGAAACCGCGCCGACCGGCTACACCACGCTCGTCACGCTCGTGCTCTTCATCGGCGGCGTGCAACTCATCGGAATCGGCGTGCTCGGCGAATACCTCGGGCGCATCTACGACGAGGTGAAGCGCCGCCCGAACTATATCGTGAAACCGCCCGCGCCCCACCGCGCCGCGGGCGAGCGCGGCCCCGGCGCGTGAGCGAGACGCCCGCGAAAACCCGGCGCTTCCAGCCGGACACACTGGTCCTGACCCTCGCCTCGCTCGCCCTCGTGGGGGCGGCGGCGATGGTGATGTTCAGCACGTTCATGTTCTATGACGACGAGGGCTACGTGCTGCTCTCGCTGCGGAATTTCGCGGAGCACGGCGGACTCTACCGCGAGGTTTACACGCAATACGGGCCGTTTCCCTTCGTCTCCTACTACGCGCTGCAACTCCTCGGCGTGCCGCTCACGCACACCGTCGGCCGGCTGATCACGATTGGCGCGTGGGCGGGGACGGCGTGGATCAGCGTCGCGTTGGTGGGAGAGGTGACACGCCATCTCGCGCTGCGACTCGGCGTGCTCGTCGCAGTGTTTGTTTACCTCTGGGTAATGGCGAGTGAGCCGGCTCATCCCGGTGGGCTCATCGTCTTTCTCACCGCGCTCCTCGCGTGGCTCGGCTACCGCTGGATCGCGCGCGGGGCATGGCCGCAGTGGGGAATCTTGGTCGGCGTGGTGACGGCCGCGCTCTTGCTCACGAAAATCAACGTGGGGATCTTTGCGGCGTTTTCCGCCGTCGCGTGGTGGTTGCTCCATCATCGCGCGGAGGCGTTGCGGCGCTGGGCGGCCGTGTGGGTGGGCATCGCGGGTGTCGCGCTACCGCTTGGCTTGATGCGCCCGCTACTCGGCACGCCGTGGGTCCGCGATTTCGCGATCGTCTTTGCCTGCTCTGCCATCGCGCTCGCCGCCGCAACCTCTCGCGGAGCCACCGGTCGCGTGAATTGGCGCACGCTCGGCGTCGGACTCGCAGCCGCATTCGTCACCGCTGCAGTTGTCTTCGCCGTCGTGATTTTGCGCGGCACCTCGCCCCACGACCTTCTGGAAGGAATGCTGCTCGGGCCGATCAAACATCCGGTCAGCTTCAGCCTGAACTTCGTCTGGCCGCCGGGCATCGCCCTGCTCGCAATCGCGTCGACGGCGATGGGTGGTGGCGCGTGGCTGCTACGGCGGCGAGGGAATGAGAGCGTCGATGTCATCGTGGCGTGGTTGCGTTTGATCGCGGCCGTCGCTCTGGCGGTGAACATCGCGCGCTACCCGGCGGTGCGGCCGGATTATTTGGCGTTTGGCTGCGCCCTGCCGTGCTTGTGGCTGTTTGCTTGGCCACTCGGCGAAGAAGAGCCCGGCAAAACCGCCGCCCGTGCGTGGCTCGCGCTCCTATTGCTCGGGCAAAGCCTCCACGTTTTTCCCGTGCCCGGCAGCCAAATCGCGTGGGGCACGGTGCTGGTGATCCCGCTCGCGGCCCTCGGCGCGTGGGAAGCGGCGACCTGGCTCGCGCGCCGCGCGCCGGCGACGTGGATTACCGCGCCCCGGACGGCCTTCGCGGCGAGCGTCACACTCGTGATGTTTTCCGGCGGGACCGGTTGGAGCTTCGCGCAAATCGCGACGCGCTATCCCGGCGGCCAAAGCATCGGGTTGCCCGGCGCGGAGGCGATTCGGCTCCCCGACAATTCCGCGGCGCTCTTCCGAGTGCTTGCGCACAACGCCGTCGCGCACGCCGACATGCTGTTCTCCCTGCCCGGCACCTTTAGTTTCAACATCTGGACCGGCGTGCCGACACCGACGCACGCCAACGTCACCCACTGGTTCTCGCTCCTCGACGCCACGCAGCAGCAGGCGATCATCCGCGAACTCGACGCGCACCCGCGCGCGTGCGTCATCGTGCAGCCAGGGCACGTGAAATTTCTTGCCGACCGCAACCTCGCGCCGAAAGGAATTCTCTACGACTACATCGCGCAAAACTTCGAGCCGGCGTTTGCGTTCGACGATGTCGAGCTGCGCGTGCGCCGCGGTCGAAAAATCGCGCCATTTCTCGTGGCGGAGCTGCTCACCCTCGCGCCCGCCGCCGCCGCAAAACCCCACGCCGAGAGCACGCTGTTGCGTTTCTCCCTGCTAGTGCCGCCGCGCGGCGCGATCGCGAGCATCGAGGTTTCCACGCTCGGCCCGAAAGGCCCCGCCGTGTTGAACGCCACCAACGCGCGCATCGAACTCGCGCCCGCCAACACGCGCGGTGAACCGAGTGCGGCCGCCCGCGCGGCGACCTGGCCGCTGGCAATTTCCGGCCCAGCGATCCTGTCCGTGTATTTCGACCGCGAACGCTTCGGCCCGCTCACAAGCGGCGCGACCATCGTCATGCGCGACGCCGAAGACCACGAAGTAGGGCTCGCGCGGCTCGCGCCTTAATCAAGCACGACGGCGGGCGACGAGCACGAGGCTCACCCCAAAGGGAAACGGCACGCGCCACTGCGCGAGCCACACAAACTGGGCGCGCAAAATAGCGTTCAACGGCGCGAGGGGAATCTTGTCTTCGGTGCGCGCCATGCCGCCGGCCGCCGGGGGTTTTCCCGCCCCGCGCCACGCGCGCCATTTGCGCACGACCCAGACGGCGGGATACACGAGGACGTTGGTGTAGTTGGCGTGAATAATTTCCCACTCGCCCACGGGGAAAAGCGCGCGCAGCTGCGCGCGGTCGTAGCGGCGGAAGTGGTGCAGCGCGACATCCCAGTCGCTCCACAGCGCCATGCTCGCGGGCACGGTCACGACGGCGAGGCCGCCGGGTTTCAGCAAACGGTGAAAGCCCTGCACCACAGCACGGTCGTCGGGCACATGTTCGAGCACGTCGAGCGCCGTCACATATTCAAGCGAGCCATCCGGCAGCGGCACGCGGTCGCCAGCGAGGCTGATGATCTGCTCGGCGCGAAAACGGGTGCGAAGGATTCGCAACGCCTCCTCGTGATCGTCCAACACCATCACGCGGCAATGACGCGACATTTCCTCGGCAAAGCGTCCCGTGCCCGCGCCGCAATCGAGCAGGAGATCGCTCGCCGACGGCGGCCGCACCCGCTGAATCCATTTCTGCACGAACCGCCGCTTGCCGGAATAATACCAATGCTCGCCCTCCAGGGCGGCGATGTTGGCGTATTCGGCGGCGTCCATGCGGAAAGGAAAGAGGACGTTGTTTCGCCCGGAGACACGCTCCAAGTGCAAAAGCTGGTAAAGCCTGCCGCCAACGCCGTGCCGCCGAGAATGCACTCGACTCCCCTGCGGCCCGGCAAAAAATCCTCCGTCGATGATCGCTCCTTCGCTCCGCGCCCGCGCTGGCCGCCTATCGATCGCGCGGGGGGCGCGCGGAATGAGTCTGACTCCGAACCCTGTTGCGCCGGATCGCCCGGCGCTGCCCGCCGTGCGACTCGCCGCGTTGCTCGCCTTGAGCGTCGCGAGCCTGCTGCTCGCCATCTGGCTGTGGAGCCGCATCTGTCGCTTCCCCTCCATCCCGTGGAACGACATGCGGCTCGCGCCGACGATCGCGTTTGCACAGGGCTGGCCGGTTTATCCCACGGCGACCAGTGGCACGATCAGCACGTGGATGTATGGGCCGCTGCCGCTGCTTTTTTTCTGGCCGGCGTCATGGGCGTCGAGCGCCGCGGGGGCGCTGATGCTCGCGGCCTGGCTCAACGTCGCGCTCACGCTCGTGCCGCTCGCGCTGGTCTGTTTCATGTGGCCGGCGGCCGGCGGCGGATCGCATTCGCTGGTTGGGCGAACGAGCGCTTTCTTGCTCTGCCTCGCGCTGTGGCCGGAGCTGCATTACTCGGTGCTTTTTTCCGACAATCTCGCGGTTGCCCTCGGTCTGGTCGGGAGTTTGTTGCTCGTGCGGGCGCAATCCGCG
>JANOAF010000540.1:0-9548 GCA_031411015.1 Opitutaceae bacterium
ATTCCAGCACGCCGGCGAGGAGCTGACCGTTTTGGTCGTCGCGCGGCGCGGACGCCTCGCCGTCGTCTTCGTTCAGATCGAGCACACCGTTGCGGTTCGTGTCCTCACCGAGGATCAGGTCGAGCATGGCACCATTGATCAGGCGGAGTTCATCGACGGTCTCATAGGCGGCCCCCTTGTTGTGGCGCGGCGGATCGAGTTGGGAATAGAGATTATCCATGTTCGCGGCGTTTTGGCTGGTGGCGCTGCGCCACGCCACGACCGCATCGGCGAACTCGGCCGTCATGCCGGGCAGCGGCAGCGCCTGCAGCATCGCGGAGGTCACCGTGTTCAAGTTCAGTTTCGATGCTTCATCGACGAGCGCGAAATACGGCTCGTTCAACTGCGCCTGCGGCAGCTCGTCGGTGTTGCGACCGATGAACCAAAAGGCCGCGTCACCCACGGGCAGCCCCTCGGCTTTGTAGTCTTCGATCAACGGCACCGCGCCGCCGGTCGCGTGCTGCGTCAGCACATAGGTGGCGTAGCGGATTCCGCCGGCGATCGCTTGGCGGGCGGCGACCTCGGTGACGCGGTTGTCCGCGGCGCGCAGCTCCGAGCTCATCGAGTTGGCGAAATAAAGCGTGAGCGCGACCAGCCCGAGGCACATCCACATCACGATGACCAAGACCGATCCTCTCGACGGGCTCGGGGCCAACGGGCCGCGATTGCTCGGCACGCGGACGGAGGAAAATGGCCGCGCGCGAATCATAGGATAGGCGTGGCCGCCGCGGCGTCGGCGGCCAGTTGCGCACTGGTGGGCGTCGAGACGATCACCGGAACAATGATTTCGACGGGGCCGGAATCGGCGCGGTTGCTGGAGTTGCCACGGGCCGCGAGCACGAGGCTGAATTTGATCGCGGTCGGCAGGGTGCTCGTCGTGGCCGAGTCCCACGTGTCGGCCCAGTAGTCGCCATCGAAAAACGCCATCGCCGCTGCGAGCACGCCGGGCATCAGCGTCTGGTTTTCCGTGATCGAGTCGGTGGCCGGGATGAGGTTGCGATTGATCACGCGCACGAGGTCCTTGCCGGGTCCGCCGTCCGCCGCCGCGGTGAGATAGTAGGAGACGGTCTGCAGTTCGGAGAAGGGCGTCCAGCCGTCGATTTTGCCGGAGCTCGTGGTGATGTCGGGGCTGATGCGCTCGCCCACGTTGTCCATGGAGTTGGTGCTGACACTGTCGCTCACGAGTTGGCCGGAGAGCCTGTAGGTCGTCGCCTGCGGATTGGCCGGAATCATGACGCCCGCGAGATCCTTGCGCACAATGCCGAGCGTGCGCTGGAGCACGAGGTCGTGGTCGATTTTCTCGTGCGTGGTGTTGTGCAGGCGCAGCGCGGCGAAAAACGTCGAGTTGATTACAAGCAGGACAATCGCGCCGATCGCGGTCGCGAGCAGGAGTTCAAGGAGGGTGAAACCCCTCTGGCCGCGAGACGCGCGATGAACTTGGGGCTCGGAGCGGTTCATTGCGTGGCGGCCGTGGTTGGGCCGGTGGTGGTCGCTACCGCCTGATCGTAAAGCGTGCTGGCGGCGACATCGAACGTGGTGCCCTGCACGTCGAACGAAACGCGCACGGTGAGCACCGTCATCGCGTCTTCCGCCCACGGCTCGGAAAGCATCGTCCAAGGATAGGTGATGTCGCCGTCGACGACATTGCCGTAGGGCGTGGCGGTCGCGAGCTGACCGGAGATGATCTGCTCGTTGAGCACGCGCTCGGCGATGCGCATGGCGGTGGCCTTGCGCTGGCCGAGGAGGCCTGCCCGGCTCGCCACCGAAACGCCCTGCATCGCGACCGGAATCAAAATCGCCATGAACAGCAGCGCCGCCAGCACTTCGGCCAGGGTAAACGCGCGCTGGGGTTGGAACCGTGGGGCGTCAGTTGACATTGGACGCGGGCCGGATCTCGTAGCCGAGCCGGTTGATCATTTGGACGAGATCGAGTGCGGCTTCGGTGCCTTGCCGGATGGTTATCTTGGTGACGCTCGAATCGTCGAAGAAACCATCGGGCGTGAAGCGGATGAACGCCAGGGCCTCGTCGGTGATGCCCAGCTTCTCGTCGTCCTGTTCGGAAACGGGCGCGACGACGCCGGCCGGGGTCTCCAGTCTGAGGCCTGATTCCACGGAATATTTGACCGAGCGCAGATCGGTCTCGGTGTCGCTAAAGCTAGATTGCATCGACAGCCCATAGGTCGAATCCGTGGGATTGATCCAGAGGAGGAAAGGCACGCCCTCGGAGACGGCCCGGCTTTGGGCGTAGTGCGTCAGCGAGAGCATGCGGCGCGCCTCGAAATTCAGCGCCCGCCCGCGGAAAAACGAACCCATGCTCGACACCACGAACACCGCGCCGATCGCGAGCAGCGCGAGCACGAAGATCAATTCGATCAGCGTGAAGCCGCCACCGAGTTTACGGCGGGAGAAAGCGCGCGCGGACGTGGCACGGGCGTCTCGCCCGTGTTCCGGCACATGGGCGGGACGCCCATGCCACTGCTTACTTTGCCGTGATAGATGCATTCACTACGTCGTCCGCCGTGCCGGGCTGGCCGTCCGGCCCCATGGAAATAATGTCGTAGCCGTTGGCATTCACGCGGCCGGGAAATTCGTAGACGTAGGCGTGCTGCCACGGGTCGAGCGGAATGTCGCTCTTCAGGTAGGGCCCGCGCCAGCCGGTGACATCGGCGGGAGCGACGAGCAGCTGCGCCAGGCCATCTTGCCCGCGCGGGTAGCTGCCGGTGTCGACCTCGAAGGCGTCGAGCGCCGTGCCAAAGGTCGAAATCTGGGTCATGGCTGCGGTGATGCGCGCCTGCTCGGTGCGGCCGGTGAATTTCGGCAGCACGAGGGCGGCGAGAATGCCGAGAATCACGAGCACCAAGAGGAGTTCGACGAGCGTGAAGCCGGCCGCGCCACGGCTACGCCGGGCAAGGCCGCGCCGGGAGGAGAACGGGGCGCGATGATTTGAATTTTTCAGGTTCATAAGGAAAAGCGTGGGGGATTATTTGATGTGGTCCTGCAGCGAGAAGATGGGGATCACCATGCCGATGAAGATCGTGCCGATGAGGGCCGCGATGAGGAAGAGCATCACCGGCTCGGCAAGCGCGACGGTAGCCTTGAGCTGCCGATCGAGGTCGCCCTCGGTGACGGTCGCGATGCGCATCAGCTCCACGTCGAGTTTGCCGCTTTCCTCGGCGACCGAGATCATTTCGACAATCGCACCGGGAAACAGCGAGCGATTCTGCGCGAGACTCTTGCCGAGCGGCTTGCCCTCCTTCACGCGGTCGATCGAGTCCGACACGGCGTCGATAAGCACCTGATTGCCGATGGAGCGGCGGGCGACGTTGAGGGCGTTGATGAGCGGGACGCCGGCCTGGAGCAGTGTGCCGAGCATGCGGCAGAAGCGCGCCATCGCAAACTGGGCCACGAGCGGGCCGATGAGGATGATTCTCAGCATCAACCCTTCCCACCAGCGGCGGCCTTTCGGCGAGTTGAGCCAGGTGCGCACCATGAAGAAACCAACGATGGCGGCGGCCCCGAGGAACAAGCCGTAGCCGCGCACAATCTCGCTCGCCTTCACGATGACCTGCGTGATGAGCGGCAGCTCGGCATTGAAGCCGGCAAAAATCGTCTGGAAGCGAGGGATGAAGAAAACCAGCAGGAAGATCAGCACGCCCATCGCCAGGATGAGCAATATGACGGGATACATCAGCGCCGTCATCACCTTCGATTTCAGCTCCTTTTCCCGCGCCTGAAAATCCGCGATCTGCGCGAGCACGACATCGAGAAAACCACCCGTCTCGCCGGCCTCGACCATCGCCACATAGACCCGGGGGAAGGTCTCGGGCGAACGCTCCATCGCCTTCGAGAGCGACATGCCGTCGATCACCAGATCGTGGATTTCCTTCCATTTGGCTTTCGCGACCGGCTCGGCGGACTCGCGATGGAGAATCACGAGCGCGCGGCTGAACGGCACCCCGGCGGCGAGCAGGCTCGACAGCAGGCGCGTGAAATTTTCCAGCATCCGCGGCGTGATCTTGCCCTTGCCGCCGAAGGACAGGCCCTTTGCGCCGCCCTCATTGGGTGCCGCCGAGCCGGATGATGTTTTCGCGGACGCGGGCGCCGCGGATTCCGAGAGCTTGATTGGGCGCAGGCCGCGGCCCTCGACCTGGCGCATCGCCTCCTGGCGGTTACTCGCGTCGAGGAAACCTTCGGTCAGCACGCCGTTCGTTTGGACGGCTTTGTAGGCAAACTGGGGCATCGCGGGGCGCGGTTAGATCAGCGAGCGGGGCAACACGACCTCGGCCGCCGGCGCCGCATGGGCGGGCTTCGCTTCGGTGGTTTCCATCTCGTGGACGGTCGTCACGCTCAACACTTCCTCAATGGTCGTAATGCCTTCCTCGACGAGGCGGCGACCGTCCTCGGCGAGCGTCTTCATGCCGGCGCGGCACGCGGCGTTGCGGAGGAGATCGGTCGAGGCGTTTTTCAGGATGAGCGAACGGATTTCGCTGCTCGAATCCATCCACTCGAAAATCGCGCGACGGCCGTGGTAGCCGGTGTTGCGACACTCGCGGCAACCGACGGCGCGGTAAACTTTCGCCGTGGGCTTGATGCCGAGCTTCGTCCGGTAAACGTGCGACTCCGGCGTCGTGTCGGCCTGCTTGCAGTGCGGGCAGAGCAAACGCACGAGACGCTGGGCGAGCACGGCTTCGAGCGACGAGGCGACGAGGTAGGGCTCGACGCCCATGTCGACGAGGCGCGTCAGCGCGCCGGCAGCGTCGTTGGTGTGCAGGGTCGAGAAAACCAAGTGGCCCGTGAGCGACGCCTGCACCGCGATCTGGGCGGTTTCTTGATCGCGGATTTCACCGATGAGCACGACGTCGGGGTCGTGACGCAAAATGGAGCGCAGTCCGCGGGCGAAGGTGAGGCCGGATTTTTCCGAGACCTGAATCTGGTTCACGCCCTTCAACTGATACTCGACCGGGTCCTCGATGGTGATGATCTTGCGCTCGGCGTCGTTGATTTCGTTGAGCGCGGTATAGAGCGTCGAAGTCTTGCCGGAGCCGGTCGGGCCCGTGACGAGCACGATGCCGTGCGGCAGTTCGAGCACGCGGCGGAGGCAGTTCAGTTCGCGCGCGCCCATGCCGAGGTCGGCCGCGCCCCGGAGCTTGGAGTTCTGACGCAGCAAACGCATCACAACCGCCTCACCGTGCAGCATCGGGATGATCGAGACGCGGATGTCGACCTCGGCGTCCTCAATGCGGACCTTGATGCGGCCGTCCTGCGGCAGGCGTTTTTCGGCGATGTTGAGATGACTGAGAATCTTCACGCGCGCCACGATCGCCGGTTGGAAGCGCTTGATCTGGGCGGGCACCGGCACTTCCTGCAAAATACCGTCGATGCGGTAGCGGATGCGCAGCTCGTCCTCGAACGGTTCAAGATGGACGTCCGAGGCGCGCAACTCGATCGCGTCCTTCAAGACTTGATTGACGAACCGGATGATCGACGCGTCTTCGGCCGCTTCGTCGAGATTGTTGTCGGTGCTGCCATTCTCATCGACGACTTGCACGCCGGCCTCGACGTCGAGCGTGCCGATCGTGTCGGCACCCACGCCGAGCCGCTTCTTCATTTCGCGGTTGATGACCTCGCTCGTCGCGAGGACGGGGCGGAGGCGCAGCCCGGTGAGCGCCTTCAGGCCGTCGAGGCCCTGCGTCGCGAAAAGCCGGCTCGTGGCGACCTCGATCTCGTTGTCGACGCGCCGGAGGGGGAGCAGTTCATCGCGCAACAGGAGGCGCGCCGGGAAGAGGGAGAGGACTTGCTTGTCGGGTTCCAGCTCGTCGAGCGAGGCGAAGCCCACGCCGTATTCCTTGGCGAGCCAGCGCAGCACGCGCTCTTCGGTGAGCGCGTCGGGGCCGGGATTCTGCTGCACGAAGGCGCGGGCGTCAGTCTCGGTGAGCTGCTTGGCCGCAATCATGCGACTGAGCAATTCGGGGACGACGCCGTTGGCGCCGCTGGAGGAAGCGGTGGCGGTAGACACGAAAGAAAGGTGGGGATCAGGGCAGCAGCCCGAAGAGGACGGCGGTCGCCTCCTGCTTCACCGACAGCAAGGCGCGAAAATCTTCCTGCGCTTTGAGCAGTTTGGCTTCGTTGTCCCGGCGTGCCTCGCGCACGCGTTCCAAGCGGGATTTGATTTCCGCCTCGGGGAGATTGTCGGTGATGGCGGCCTGAAGGGCGGCTGCCTCGGGATTGCTCGGGCGGGTGCCGCGGCCACCACGGCCACCGGCATCGGCACCGCCGCCACCGGGAGGTGGGCCGCCGCGACCGCCACCGGGAAAGCCGCCGCCGGGGCCACCCCCGGCCGTGCGCCGCACTTCCATGACGGCGGCGAGGCGCTTCGAGATGAGGCCCCACTCCTCGTCGTTGGTGATTTCAAAGCGTTCGCGGAGACCTGTGAGCATGCGGGCTTGGGCGTCCTCCGGGGAGAAATTGCCCCGGCCGCCGTTGCCGGCGTCCTGTCCGCCGGCAGCACCGCCGCGCCGCCGGCCGGCATTCGGGTCGTCGGGGGCAGCGCGGTTCTGGGCGGAGGCGACATTGGCTAACGTGAGAATGGTCGCGGCGATACTGGCGAAACGGAGGGCACGCATGGAAGCGGTGGGTTTTGAGTTAGGGGAAGGTTTCATGGGGGATGTGGTGCTCGACGCGCCTGCCCGTTCAAGGGTTACTAAAGGAGAGGAACATTCGAGAACTACCTGATTTCTGCGCACTGTTTGCGCAATGAACCCCCCGGCTGCGCAGAAAATGCGCACCGATATGGGCTCCTGCGCGGCGTTGGCTTCTGGCGGCAGTTCGTTTGAAACCAATCGCTGGGTTTACCGTCATGGTAGCTCTGCATCGAACGTCTCGATTGCTCATCCCCCCAAAAATCAAACATGAAACTCACTCACCGACTCCTCGTTGTTACGCTTGCCACTGCGGTTGCTCTGCCCGCCGTGGTTTTTGCCGCCAAGGGCGATAAGAAAAAGAACGCCACCCCCGCCGCCACGTTTGCCTCCGTCGATAAAGACGGCGACGGGGTGATCACCGAGGCGGAGTTCCTCGCCGCCGAAAAGGACAAGCTTTCGGTTGAGGCCGCCAAGGCCCGTTTTGCCGAGATGGACAAGAACCACGACGGCAAGTTGGGGAAAGACGAATTCGTCGGGACCGGCGAAGAGCCGAAGAAAAAGAGAAAGAAGAAGGACGCGAACTGAGCGCGCCGTTCCCAGCTAAAATCTCCCACGCCGGACCCACGGGTCCGGCGTTTTTCTTTTTATCCGCCGGCGGCTTTTGCCTCTGCCCGCGTCACTTGTGCGTCGACGACGATGGTCGTGACCATGTCGGAGCCGACGTTCGTCATCGTGCGGGTCATGTCCAAGATGCGGTCCGCGCCGAGGACGATGCCGATGCCCTCGGGCGGAATGCCGAACGTCGCGAGCAGGCCCGCGATCAGGGGCAGCGAGCCGCCGGGTATGCCGGCGACGGCCACCGCGCTGAGCACCGAAAGTAGCAGGAGCGTCATCTGCTGCGCGAGCGTGAGATCGACGCCGAAGACCTGCGCGACGAAGAGCACCACGCAGCCCTCGTAGAGCGCGGTGCCGCTCATGTTCATCGTGGTGCCAAGCGGCAGCACGAAGCCGGCGACGCTCGGCTGGAGCTTCAGCGTGTCCTTCGCGCACGCGAGCGCGGTGGGCAGCGTGGCGTTGCTCGAGCTGGTGGAAAACGCCGTGATCAGCACCGCGCGCATGTCTTTCCACACCTGCAGCGGGCTGCGCTTCGCCCAGAATTTTATCCAGATCGACATCGTGCCGAACAGGTGAAGTAGCAGCACCGTGACGCACCCGAGCACGAAGACCCCGAGCGCGAGCAGAATGTCCACCCCCACCTTCACGATCACGCTGTAGATCATCGCGGGCACGGCGTAGGGGGCGAGCTTGAGGGCGAAGTTCACGATCCCCGTCATCAGCTCGCTCACGAGATCGAGCGATTCCTGGAGCTTGCGGCGTTTGTCTTCCGCGAGCTGCGTGCCGACTGCGCCGACGAGAATCGCGAAGAGGATCAGCGGCAGCACGTCGCCGATGGTGGTCTTGGTCTGACCGACGACGGCGCCGAACAGATTTTTCGGCATGAACATCTCGACGATCGTGGTGAAATTCATCGAGGGCGTCGCGGCGCCGGCGGCGATGTGGCCCTTGGCGGCGCCGCCGTATTCCCTCATCAGGATTTCCTTCGCCTCGGGCGCGAGGTGATTGCCCGGCTGGACGAGATTCATCATGATCAGCCCGAGCGCTACGCCGATGGCCATGTTTAGGAAGAAGAGCCAGAAGGTGCGGCCGGCGAGCGGCCCGAGTTTGTCGAGCCGGCCGAGCTGCAGCACGCCGCCGGTGAGCGATGCGAACACGAGCGGAATCACGACGAAGAACAGGGCGCGCAAAAAAATCTGCCCGAAGGGATCGAGAATATTGGTCGCGACCCAGCGCACTCTTGGCAGCAAGTCGGGCACGGCCTTGGCAATGACCAGCGTCGCGATGCCGGCGACGACGCCGATCACAAGGCCGATGAGAATGCGGTTGGCGAGGGGGCGGTTGGTCTCAGCCATAATGGGGCGCGACGTTGTGAGCGGTGCGCAGAGTTGTCCAATTGGAAGTGCTTCTGCGACGACGTTCCGCGTCGTCGGCTTGCCGCCCGTGCAGTCGCGCGCCACGCTCGCTGCCGCGCATGTCATCGATTCCGCTCAGTGCCGTCCTCCTCGCCGCTGGGCGCTCGACTCGGATGGGTCGCGAAAAAGCCCTGCTCGAAATCGACGGCACGCCGATGTGGCGGCGGCAGTGCGACGTGTTGCGCGCGGCCGGTGCGACGGAGATTTTCCTCTCGGCGCGTGCCGACCAGGCATGGGCCCATGCGCCCGAGGTCACGAAAAATTTCGCCGCCCTCGTGCCCGATGCCACGCCCGACGCCGGCCCGCTCGCCGGCCTCGCCGCCGCGCTCGCCCGCGCCACGCACGCGCACCTCGCCGTCCTCGCGATCGATCTGCCGCGCATGGACGCGGCGTGGTTCACCTCGCTGATTGCTGCATGCGCGCCGGAGGTTGGCTGTATAGCCCGACACGCCATCGGCGAAAAATTCTTCGAACCCCTCGCCGCGATTTATCCCCGCGAGCTGGCGCAGCCCGCCGCCGCAGCGCTCGCGCGCGGTGAATTCTCGCTCCAGCGATTTTTGGCCGCCGCCGTCGTCGCAGAAAAAATGCGGGTCCACGAAATCACCGCCGCCGAGGCTCCGCGATTCGAGAATTGGAACGGGCCCGCGTCTTTGCCGCGGGGTTAATTGATTTCTCCGCGTCAGCTCGCCGGACCGCCGTCACTCCTTGCCGTCCTTTCCCTCGTGTCCGCTCCCAACGCCAACGCCGCCATCTTCATCGGGCTACGCGCGGGAGGACACCGTGGCGGCGGACCGGCTCGCGGAGGCGTTGCGGAGCCACGGGCTCGAGGTGTGGTTCG
>JANOAF010000541.1:0-4501 GCA_031411015.1 Opitutaceae bacterium
CCTCGGCCGGAGGCTCGATTTCGCCCCAGGCGCGCGCTACGCCTACGCAAATATCGGCTTCGTCATTTTGGGCCGCCTGATCGAAAAAATCAGCGGCCTGACCTATGGCGACTACGTGCGCGCCCAAGTGTTCGCCAAGGCGGGCGTCGCGCGGGCGTTCGTCGGCCGCTCCCTCCTCTCCGATCGTCTGCCCGGTGAAGTCCGATACTACGACTATCCCGGCGCGCCGCTCGTTCCCTCAGTGTTCCCACCCACCACGGCCCGCGTGCCCTTCCCCTACGGTGGGATGGACATCGAAGCGGTTCAGGCCACAGGCGGGTGGGTCGTCTCAGCGGTGGACTACGTGCGGCTCCTATGCGCCCTTGATGGAACGAAAGCCGGACCAGCAGCGATCCTGACACCCGCCTCGATCGACCTCTGGACTTCGCCGCCGCCAGCGCCCGTTTCAGCTGGGGCCAGCACATATTATGCAATGGGCGTTTCGGCTCAGAACATCGGCAACGGCGTTGGTCCGCGCGCCTCGTGGTTTCACAACGGCTCGTTGCCCGGCTCGCGGGCTTACATGGTTCGATTCGCCAATGGGGTGACCTACGCGATCACCTTCAACACGCGCACGCAGGATGCCGATAGCATGCTGCAAGCCATCAATGCCGCGCTAAATCCCATCCTCACCACGCTGGCGCCCCCGGCAACCGGTGACCTTTTCCTGTCGTCCCGCCCAGAATTTCTGACTGCGCCTGCAACCATCAACGTGAACCCCGGCGCATCCGTGACGCTGGCGCCGACAATCACGAGCCTCACCTCGCCGACATTCCAATGGCATAAGGACGGCGCGGCGCTCGTTGGCGCCACGGGCGTGACCCTCACTTTGCCCGGTGTCACCGCCGCCAGCGCGGGCAGCTACCATCTTGTCGTCACCAACGCCGCCGGCTCCACCGCGAGCGATCCAGCCACACTCTCGGTCGGTCCTGTGGTAAGCGTCGGCCGCCTTGTGAATCTCTCCATCCTCACCGGACTCTCGGACAACACCGATTCGTTCACGATGGGCTATGTCGTCGGAGGCTCGGGCACCGTGGGGGCCAAGCCGCTGCTCGTTCGCGCTGCCGGCCCGTCGCTGGGCGCACTCGGCGTTCCGAACACTCTGGTCGATCCCAAGCTCGAGCTTTTTACCGGCACTACCAAAACAGGCGAAAACGACAACTGGGGCGGCGTCCCGACCCTTACCAGCGCCATGTCCGCCGTCGGCGCCTTCGCGTTTGCCAACGCCACCTCCCGGGACGCCGCCGCGGTCGCCTCGATCACGTCGCGCGACAACTCCGTGAAGGTCACCGGCACGGGTGCCGGTGCCGTCATCGCCGAACTCTACGACTCCACTCCCGCCGCGGTTTTCACTGCGACGACCCCGCGGTTGGTCAATGTCTCCGTGCTCAAGCAACTCGGCACCAGCCTGACCGCGGGTTTTGTCGTGGGTGGCACCACGCCCTTGAAGCTCCTGATCCGAGCTGTCGGCCCCGGACTCGCGGCATTCGGTGTGGGAGGAGCCGTCGCCGATCCGCAGCTCTCACTTTTTTCCGGCCCTAACAAGATCGGCGAAAACAACGACTGGGGCAGCACTGCCGAATTGAGCACTGCCTTTGCGCAAGTCGGAGCGTTTGCCCTGCCGGCGGGCTCGAAGGATGCAGCGCTGCTCGTAACGCTCTCGGCCGGCAACTACAGCGTGCAGGTCAGCGGCGTCGGTGGCACCGGCACCGCGCTGGTCGAAGTCTACGAGATTCCGTAACCCTCGGACGCATCCTCGCGGAGTTAGTGGTCAAAACCCCAACTCACCCTGCGCTGACGGAGCGGGCGCGGGCTTCGCCCCGAGAAACGCCCCGTAGCGCTCCAGCCAGTCGTTGAGTTTTTCGGTGTAGTAGTCGGCATCGTAGGGCGCGTTCACCGGATCATGGAGCGCAAGCGCGCGGGCCCGCTGCCAGTCGCTGGTTTTCCCCTTCGTTTTCGGCGTGATGTAGTAGCTCACGCGCTCGCCCATACGCGGACGCGGCGAAAGCTGTAACGCCACCTCGGCCGAAGCCCGCCTTGGTTTTCCACCCTCGGCCATCAGGCGCTCGTAGGATTCCGGCGCCTGGTTCAGCGTTTCGCTTTTCGCCAGCTCGACCACCGGCACGGCGCGGGTCGCGAGCCGCCGGCGAAAATCCTCCAGCGCAACCAGCGGCGATTCGGCCGAGGCTCCGAGCAGGAAACGAATGAGTTGGCCGGAGAGTTTCTTCAGGAATGGCTCGATCCCGCGCGAGCGCAGCGCGCTCCCGCGCAGCGTGATTTTCTTGCCGTCGTAGAGCGCGTAGTTCTTGGCCTTGTAGCAGAACATCGCGGTGTAGCGGCCGTCGTGTTCAAGTTCGATGCCCGCCGGCAGAATCGGCGCGACCAGTGCGAGCAGCGCCTCGGGATTCGCGAAAAATTTCTCCGACGACAGGTAGATACCATCCGTGTCGGCCTCGAGAATTGTGCAATCGTGCTTCGTAAACTCGTCGATGAGCTGCTGCAGCAATTCACGGCCACGGCGCGTGACCTCGGCGGCGAGTTCACCGTCGCCGAACCGCGCGCCGGAAAATCCGAGGTAACCGTAGAACGAATTGATGAGGATCTTAAAGTTGGTCTGGCGCGCCTGCGCCTCGGCGCGCTCCTCTTCGCTGGGCGCCTGCTTGGCGAGCAGCTTGTATTTCAGGCGATACTCGCGGAGCCGGCGGAGCAGCGGGATAAAAACCCCGAGCGTGTCGTTTTTCGGGTTGCGGCCGATATGCAGCAGCAGGCTCGGGTAGAGCGACGCCACGTCGAAGTGCAGCACGTGCTTGAAAACGCCCTCCTGAAAGCTGCGCGTATAGCCGCCCTCGAAGGGCTTCACCTCCGGCGGCGACGGCACGGATTGCCGCGCGTGATAATATTCCTCGAGAAAAAGCAGATCGATTTTCGAGGTCGCGCCGCGGAGTGTCGCCTCTTGGAGCAGCGTGGGAAAAGTCCGCGCCTGCTCGAAATAGGTCGGCAGCAATTGATCCGCGAGGCCCTGCGTCTCGCGCAAGTCATCCTCCAGATAGGAGCAAAAACGCGCACGGTCCGCGGCGAACACGTGTTGGATTTCATCCCCCCGCAAATAGGTGCGTTCGCTGGCCTCATCGGTAATGCCGAAATAAATCGCCGCCTCCTTCAACCCATACGACGTCATCTCACGCGTCGTGATATCATAGATCTGCACGAGCAGGTAAGTGTCGACGACTGCACGCCCCGGCAGATCGCAGCGCGTGAAATCGATCCAGCGTTCGGCGACCTTGAGCTTGGTGTTGCGAAACGCCGCCTTCTGCCCGTAACGGCCCCACGCACACGGCAGCTTATGGCGCTTGTTGCGCTGGCGGAGGTAATCGAGGTCGAACTTGAAGAGGTTGTGCCCCTCGATCACATCCGGATCGATCTCGGCGAGCGTGGTGTTGAAATCCTGCAGCAGTTTTTTTTCCGCGGCATCGGTGGCCGCATCGAGCACGAGGAGGCGATCTTTACCCCCGCTGCGCAGTCCAATCGCGAGCACGCGATCGTCGGGGCGCGCGGCATCGGGGAATCCGCCGTCCGGGGAGGCGACCTCGATGTCGAGTTGGCAGCGGCGCAGGTGCCCGAAGGTCAGCTCACGATAGAGTCGCTCGCGGCGTTGCAGCAAAAACTGGCTCTCGAGCGGACGCAGCGAATCGGCCCCCACGCCATCGCGCTCACCCCGCACAAACGTCGTGAAGGCTTCAAGCGTCTCCGCATGCGCCAGTTGGTGAAACGGTCCCTCGCCTTTTAGCGCCTCAATCTGCCAGCCAACCGGCAGCGGCGTAGTCGGCACGGCGTTGAGCCACGCGAAAGGCCGAAACGTCTCGATGTGCTGCTCGCGTCCGCCATTTTCGGTGGCGACCGTGGTAAAGACCCGACCGTCGTCCGCCACCCATACGCCACACAGCGAACCGGCCATCAGGATGAGGCGAGCCTCAGAAGGGCTTCGTGTAAACCATCACGACCGCGACCACGAGCAGCACGATGGCGATTACCGCGAGCATGCCCGCCGCGCCACGGCGACGATATCCGATACCCGCCAGGGCCGAGAGACCCAGCCAGCACAAGAGCTTCACGATGAGCCAGCCGGGAAATCCCACGGCAAGCTTCGCCTGCAAACCAAAGCCGCCGACGAGCGCCAGTAGGCTAGCGATACCGGAGATCATCAGCGCGCGTTTACGCGTCTCTGGGGGCGCACCGAACGCGTAGAAAGTGTAGCCAGTCAGCACCAGCACCGAAATGACGTGGAGGATGTGATAGAACGTGGGAGTCATGGCGAAAACTCAGATCATCCGCGCGGGCGACGCGCGTCCAATCTATTCCCGGCGCAAAAATAAAGTGACACCCCGCCTGTGCCGTATGCCCAAAGGCTCAGGACCTTTTTAGGTTAAGGTGGGCGCCTCCTCCGCAGCGTCTGCTTTCCGAT
>JANOAF010000542.1:0-12667 GCA_031411015.1 Opitutaceae bacterium
ACCGGCACGCTGGCGCGCACCACCTCACTCGCCGCCGTGATCGCCGAGGCGATTCCCGCGCGCGATCGGCATGGCTCCAAAGTCCACCCGGCCACGCGGGCGTTTCAGGGGATTCGGATCGCGGTGAATGACGAACTCGGCGCGATCGAGCGGGCGCTGCCCGCGGCCTTTGCCCGGCTCTCGCCCGGCGGCGTGCTCTGCGTGATTAGTTTTCACTCGTTGGAGGACCGGCCGGTAAAGCAATTTTTCCGCCGGATGTGCGGCCAGCCCGAGAGCGCCGAGGACGGCACCCCGCAGGATCTGCGGGTGAAATTCGCCGAGCCGCTCACGCGCCGTCCCGTCGTCCCGGCCGAGGCCGAGATTGCCAGCAACCCGCGGAGTCGCTCCGCGAAGCTCCGGGCCCTGCGCAAACTCTGAGGTTCACGCCCGCTCCATCATTCTTCTTCCCCTCGTCGCGATGAAACGAAATTCCCAAGCGTTCGTTAACCAACTGCTGATTTGTCTCCTCGTCACCATGATGGGGAGCGGCTCGATCGGGGTCGGGACGGTTTGGCTGCGCCACCAAAATTCACTCACCGCCAAGGCCAACAGCGCCTTGGTCGCGCGCTTCGCCGAAGTCGAGCGGCGCAATGATGAGATGAAGACACTCATTCAGGGGGAAATGCGCCCTGATTTGCTTCGCCGCCGCAATATTGAGATGGGGCTCGGTATCGTGCCGATGAACGAGCTGCGCATCATTTCGGTGCGGGAGAATATTACTGACCGGATGGTCGAGCGGGCCAATCGCGGGCTCTTCACCGATACGCCCGCCGCCCCCGTTGTGACGCTGAAGTTCGCACTGCACTGACCCCATGTCCAAGGGCTACGCCTCCAACTACCGCATCGTCCTCCTCGCGACCGGACTCTTCGTCTGCTTCGGTGCGCTGGGCGTGCGCTTGTTTTGGCTCCACGTCGTGGATCGTGACGCTCTGCTCAAGACGATCGCCAAGGCCCGCGAGAACCTGATCACTGAGACGGCGCGGCGCGGTGATATCCGCGATGCTCGCGGCGGCATCCTCGCCACGAGCAGCTCGCTGCTGAGGGTGGGCGTCGATCCGTTTGATCTGCGGCCGCAGGACGAAAAAAAATGGCCCCAGCTGGCCGTGTTGCTTGGTCTCTCCGAGGACGAGCTGCGCAAAATTTTCCTCAAGCGCTATCGCGATCCGGCAGCGCCCTCCGCTGCCACCGCCAGCCCGGCCTCCGCTGCTCCACCGAGTGCTTCCGCCGTGTCCGCTGGTTTCGCCCTCAATCTGGCTGCTCCGGTCGCTGGGACTGTCGCACCGACCAAAGGGGGAGCAGCAGACGACGATGACGATGCGATCCTGGAGCCGGGGGCTAACGATCTTGCGCCGAAGAAAATTCGCTTTGCGCTGCTGCGCCGTGGCGTTTCGGAAAAAACCTACGCCGATATCGTCAAGCTCCGCGTCAGGGGAGTCTATGGCGAGCGTTACTACCAACGCTCCTATCCCAATAATCAGCTCGCCGCCCACCTCATTGGTTTCGTGAACCGCCAGGAGGAGGCCTCGTCCGGGATTGAAGCTTATCTCGATTTCTTTTTGCGCGGCCAAAACGGCTGGCGCGTCGGTGAGCGCGATGGCCGCGGTGGTGAGCTGCCGCAGTTTCTCACGCGTCACGTGCCCGCGGCCAATGGCTATAGCGTCACGCTCTCGATCGATTTGGTGGTGCAGGATATCGTGGAGCAGGAACTCGCGCTCATCGCGGAACGTTATGAACCGCTCAAGGCCAGCATCATCGTGAGCGACCCGCGCACCGGCTTTATCCTCGGGATGGCGAATTACCCGACCTACAATCTCAACGAATATTACAAGGTGCCGAAGGATGAGATGGAGCGGATGAAAAATGCCGCGGTCGCTGACATCTACGATCCTGGTTCTGTCTTCAAGATCGTGCCTGCCGCGGGTGCGCTTGAGGAGCGGTTGGTCACGCCGCGCACGGTGTTCGACTGCTCACTGGACAAGGTCCTATACAAGGGGCGCACACTTTCGTTGCCCGGCGAGGATCACCACATGGGCGATCTTACGGTCACGGAAATCATCAGTCATTCGAGCAATAAGGGAGCGGCCCAGCTCGGCATGCGCCTGGGTGAGCAAAAGCTGGATCGCTATGCCCGCGCGTTTGGCTTCGGTGCGAAACTCGGGTTTCCCGTCGGAGGCGAGGTCAGCGGCATCCTTCATCCTTATGAAAACTGGTATCCCATCGACATCACGCGGATTCCGATGGGGCACTCGGTGTCGGCCACTGTCCTGCAGATGCATCAGGCGATGACGGTGATCGCGGCGGACGGAATGTTGTTCCGGCCGCAGCTCGTCTCCGAGATTCGCAACGCGGCCAACGACACTGTATTTCGCTACGACCGGGCGGAGATCGGTCGCGTGGTTTCACCGCAGACGGCGCGCACGGTTGCCACCATGCTCATGGGGGTCGCGCGCACCGGCGGCACCGCGCCCGAGGCCGCGATCGAGGGCTATGACGTCGCCGGGAAGACGGGGACTTCGCAGAAATTCATAAACGGGGAGTGGTCTAAGCGACATCACATCGCGTCGTTCGTCGGCTTTTTCCCCGCGCTCAGGCCGCAGATTGCGATCTCGGTCGTCGTGGACGACGCCGACCATCGCTCACCCGGCGGTGTCGCTTACGGTGCAAAGGTCGCCGCGCCGTCGTTCAAGCGCATCGGCGAAAGACTTATTTCTGTGCAAAAAATCCAGCCCGCAGCGCCCGCGCTGATCGCTTCCAATCCCAACTCGGGAGTCCGCCGGTGATCGGTTACCTCGTGCAAAATCATCCGCTCATTCACGCCTTTCAAGCCGCTCCCGGCCGCCGCACGCGGAGTGAAACGCTCGCGGCCGGCCGAATATTCCGGCAGGCGCCGAAGCTGGCCGATTGTTTCCGTGCCGGCGAAGTGGTCGCCCTGAAAGGCACGCTCGACCGGCCCTTCTCCGGTCTCGCGATTGATAGCCGCCGCGTCATGCCCGGCGCCCTCTACTTTGCGCTGCCCGGCCAGCCAACCGACGGGGCGGCGTCGATCGACGAGGCCGTGAGCCGCGGGGCCATCGCGGTGGTGACGAACAAAATTCCGGCGTTTCCCCCCTCTAAGGTTACGTTCATCCGCGTCGCGGACACGCGGGCCACGCTGGCGCGGGTGGCGCAACGCCACGAGGAATTTCCCGATCACGATCTGGCGGTTGTGGGTGTCGCGGGGGCCAACGGGAAGACGAGTGTGGCGCACTTGCTGAAACACTTTCTTCGCGGTGGTCGTCGCGTCGGCTTGCTCGGATCGATTCGTTACGATCTTGGCGCGCGCGTCGTTCCGGCTTTGGGCAAGGCGCTGCAGGCCGACGACGTGTTCGGGATGATGGCGCAGATGCGGAGTGCCGGGTGCCGCCATGCGGTGCTCGAACTCGGAAACCGTGGGGTCGACCCCGTGAGCGTGCGCGGCATGAAGTTTGCCGCCGCGGTCTTCACGAGTGCCGATCACGAGACCGATTTCGCCGCGCTGCCGAAAATCTCCGCGGTGAATCTCGATGATCCGCACGGTGAAAAGCTGGCCGCGCGCCTGACCACCGCGGCCACGACCCGCGTGATCACCTATGGCGAGAACTCGCGGGCGTTGGTGCGGGCGGAGAACATCGTCGCCACGCTCGATCACTCCACCCTGCGCGTGATCTGGCCCGGTGGCACCATGAAGGTCGTGTCGCCGCTCGTCGGCCGTTGTCATGTGAATAATCTCCTCGGGGCAGTGGCTGCGGCTTGGGGCCTCGGCTGCGATCCGGCGGTTTTTCTCAAAGACCTGAGCACCTTTTCCGGAGTTTGCGGCCGACTGGAGCGGGTGGATTTGGAGCAACCGTTTCACGTCGTGGTCGATTCGGCCCGCTCGGAAAATGGGCTGCGCGCCGCGCTCGCGGCGTTGCGGCCGATCACGCCGGGCCGTTTGCTAGTGGTGTTTGGGGCCGGGGCCGATGGCGAACGCGCGCGGCGTCCGAACCTGACGCGCGCCGTGCAGGAATTCGCCGACTTTACCGTGGGCACGGCCGACAATCCGCGGCACGAACCGATTGGGCAGATTTTCGACGAGCTGCGGGGCGGCGTCGCCGACGCGCAAAAAATCACCTGGATTGGCGACCGGCACTATGCGATCGCGGTGGCGCTGAGTCTGGCCCGGCCCGGCGATTGCGTTTTGATCGCGGGCAAGGGGCACGAATGCTGGCAAAAAATTGGCGGCACCGTGGTGCCTTTCGACGATCGGCAGGTCGTGCGCGAGTGCCTGGGGACCACGCTCGTGCGCGCCACCGCCTGAAACCCCGTGCCGACATTTCTCCCAGATCAGCTCGCGCTCTGGACCGGTGGTTACTGGACCGCCCAGCCGGCGGTACCGCTCACGGCCTTTTCGTGTGACACGCGCCGACTGCGCACGGGAGATGTCTTTGTCGCGATCAAGACGGAGAAACGCGATGGCCACGCATTTATCGCCGAGGCGCGCGCAGGCGGGGCCAGCGCGGCGATCGTCGCGGCCGCCGACCCCGTGATCGCGCTGCCGCAGTTGGTCGTGAAGGATCCATTGCGGGCGCTCCAGACAATCGCGGCGGCGCACCGGCAGGCGTTTTGCGGCCCGGTGATTGGAATTTCCGGCAGTGCGGGCAAAACCTCCACCAAAGATTTGCTGGCACTGCTCCTCGGTGGCGAATCGTCCGGCGTCCCCGCCACTGAGGGTAATCTTAACAAAGGCAGCGTCCCGTCAGGAGCTCCGCTCACCGGTGCGGTGCTCGCCACTGAGGGTAATCTAAACAACCACCTCGGCGTGCCGCTGACGCTGACGCGCCTCGATGTGCTCAAGCACGAGTTTGCCGTCGTCGAGGCAGGCATCGGCGCACCGGGCGAGATGAGTCCACTCGCCGAGATGATCGCACCCGACGTGGCGATCATCACGCTGGTGGCGCCGGCCCACACGCTGGCGCTCGGCGGCATCGAGGGCGTGGCGCGCGAAAAAGCCATTCTGCCCGCCGCGGTGCGGAAGGGGGGAGTGGCAATTTTCCCGCAGCAGGTGAACGAGTTTGCCGCGTTTCGCGCGCTGGGCGGGCGCACCCTCGTGGTGGAGCGCGCCGAGGTCCTGCTCCCGGACGTGGTCCCGGCTGACCGCGCGTTTTTTGCGGTGTCCCACCGCGGCGCAAAAACTGCGGTGGCGCTGAGCTACGGAAATTTGCCGACGACCGGCTTCGATTTTCGGCGCGTGTCAGATGGCATGGCGCAGAATGCCGCGCTCGCGATCACGGCGGCGCTTTGGCTCGGGGTGCCGCGCGCGACGATTCAGTCCCGGCTCGCGGATTGGAAGCCGGCGAAGCTGCGCGGCGAAGTGCGCGAGATCGACGGCCGTCTGTTCTACCTCGACTGTTACAACGCCAACCCCGCCTCGATGGCCGATGCGCTCGCGGCCTTCGAGCAAATCGCGCCGGCCGGCACACCGCGGCTATTCGTGATCGGTTGTATGGAGGAGTTGGGTGAGGAGGCTCCGGCGTATCATCGCGCGCTCGGTCGCCGCCTAAAGTTGCACGAAGGCGATTTTATTTTCGTCATCGGCACGCAGGCGCACGAGGTGTGTGCGGGCGTGCTGGGGCAGGACGATTACTCCCGCCAGCTGCAGATCGTTTCGTCGCTCAAACCCGTGGCGGCGTTTCTGGTCGACTGGCGCGGCTCGGTCTTCGTGAAGGGCAGCCGTCGCTACCAGCTGGAGAAAATTCTTGAGGCGCCAACGTCGCTGCCGCTGCCGTGCTGACCTACCTCGCAGACTATGCCGACTACTTCGGCCCGTTTCGGCTGCTGCGCTACATCACCGTGCGGACCGCGTTGGCCGCGCTCACCTCGCTCTTCATCGGTTTCGCAATCGGGCCGATGATGATTCGGAAATTCAAGGCGCTGAAGTTCGGTCATGGCTACATCGACGACCGCACGGGTGCGCTCGGAGCCACCTACTTCGACAAGAAGAACACGCCGACGATGGGCGGTCTGATTATTTTCTGTGCGGTGTTTCTTGGCTCCTTGTTGTGGGCCGCGCCCAACATCTGGGTGTTCACCAGTCTCTTTGTTTACGCGGCACTCACGGTGCCGGGCTTCCGCGATGACTACCTCAAGGTCGTGCATAAAAATCGCCACGGCATCCCCTCGTGGGAAAAAATTGCGTGGCAGTCGCTGGCGACATTCGGCGCCCTGGCCGCGCTTCTGTGGCATCCCGACAGCGCCGTTAAAATCCGGGAACTCTGGGTGCCCTTCCTGAAGTATCCGGTGATCGAGCAGATGCCGCCGTGGCTGCTGCTCGTGCTCATCTATCTTTGGATCGTGGGCTTCAGCAATGCCATCAATCTGACGGACGGACTCGATGGGCTGGCAGTGGGCTGCACGATCACGGTGGCGCTGGTGATGGGCGTCATGGCCTACGTCGCGGGTCACGTGTTGCTCTCGGAATATCTGCTCACAAGTCACGTCGCTAAAACCGGCGAACTCACGGTGATTTGCGGTGCACTGATCGGTGGGTGCATGGCGTTCCTCTGGTTCAATTCGCATCCGGCCGAAGTTTTTATGGGCGACACGGGGTCGTTGGCGCTGGGTGGTTTGATCGGGGTGATGGCATTTATGATCCATCAGCCGCTCACGCTCGTGATTGCGGGTGGGGTGTTCGTCATGGAGTTGCTCTCCGTCGTCACGCAGGTGAGCTGGTTCAAATACACCAAACGCCGCTTCGGCGAGGGCCGGAGAGTTTTTCTGATGGCGCCGATCCATCATCATTTTCAAAAAAAAGGTTGGCCCGAAACGAAGGTGGTCCTGCGCTTCTGGGTCATTTCCCTCGGGTGTGCGCTCGCCAGCCTGGCGACCTTAAAACTCCGCTGACCATGAATGCGCTGAACAAACTTGAACCGGTTTTTCCGCTCTCGGCTGGCTCGTCGGAGCGCCCCGCGCTGCACGCGCCGCGTTTGACCCCGAGTCTCGACGTGACGTCGGGAATGGTTTTGGGCCACAATGCCTTTAGGCGTGCGTGGGCCGCGCGTCGCGCGAAGATCGCGGCCGACTTGGTCACGGCGGAAAATCTTCGCGTGTCCGCCACCAGTTTGAGATAGCATTCACCCTCTCCTGCATTCACAACCGATCAACTCATTCCTCCTATGAAAATCCTGAAGATTTTCGGTATCGTCGTGGGCATCCACGTTTTCCTGCTCGTGCTGGTTTTCGCCATCCCGGGTTGCTCCTCCACGGTCAAAACGGCCCCGACTGCCGCCGACACGGCGCCCAAGCCCGCGACGTCAGCGCCGGTGCCTGCTATTTCCGTTCCGCCCATCACGCCCACCGAAGTCTCGTCCAGCGCGGCGACAGTCATTGCGTTCAATCCCGACGCACCGGCGGCTGCTCCGGTCGTGACCTCCGCGAACGGCGTGCGGTTTGTGCCCACGCGGCCGGACACTCCGGTCGCCGGCGCGCTTGTGGCCCAGCCCGTCGATGGGGTCACGCCTGCGACTTCCTACACCGTGAAGTCTGGCGACAACCTTTGGACGATCGCGAAGAAAAATAATCTGTCGGTCGCCCAGCTGACCGCGGCGAACACCTTGGCGACAAACGCCAATCTTCGCCCCGGCCAGAAACTGATCATCCCGAGCAAGGCCGTGACACCGGCACCCGTCGCGGCCAAGGCCGCCGATGCCTCCGTGGCAGGGGCGACGATGAGCCCGGCAAAATCCTCCGAGGCGATGAAGCACACCGTGCGATCAGGTGAGACGCTCGGCGGTATCGCGCGCATCTACAGCGTCCGACAAGGTGACATCGCCGTGGCCAACAACATCTCCGACCCGGCGAAGATTCGCCCGGGGATGGAGCTGGTAATTCCGGGCTGGGAGCCGGCGAAGGGCACGAAGTCGAGCAAGGCTCCGGCCAAGTCGGGCACGGCCACGAAAGCGGCGGATCCGAAACCGTCGGCCAGTCTGCCGCTCCCACCGGCCCTGGATGTCACGCCTCCGCCGCCCCCACCCACTGTGCCCGTGATTCGGATTGATGAAGGCGCCGGGGTTCCCGCGCCCAAACCGTAATCGCATTTCCCGCCGTGCGCTCAGCCCGCTCCAACGAGTCCGCCCCCGCTGCAAGTGCCGTGGCGAATCCCGCCGCGATCATCGTGGTTTGCGCGGTCGGGCTCACCTTGCTCGGGCTCACGATTCTTTTCAGCGCGAGTGCGTGGTTCGTCGATCGGAAGAGCGGTGTCGCGATTCCCTACGCCTATCTTACCAAACAGATCGCGGGCGTGATTGCGGCCGGGGGGCTGTGTTATGTTTTCAGCCGGCTCAATCTCGACGAGGCGCGGCGCTATGCGTGGTGGATCGGCGGAATCTCCCTCGCCTTGCTCGCCATCGTGCTGGTTCCGTATTTGGGTATCCGCGTCAACGGTTCGCGGCGCTGGCTCGGATTTGGCGCCATGCGCTTTCAAGTGTCGGAGTTCGCGAAGCTCGGGCTCGTCTTCTGCCTCGCCCACTATCTGGCGATTAACCAGACGCGGATTGGTGAATTCAAGCGCGGCTTCCTCGTGCCCTTGTTGGGGATCGGGGCGTTTGCGGGATTGGTTCTGCTGGAAACGGACATGGGTGCGGCCGCACTGATGGTGGCGGTCGGGCTGCTGTTACTCTTCCTGGCCGGAGCCCGCTGGATCTTTATTCTGCCGTCGATTGCCGGTGTGCTCGCGGTGTTTGCGGGCGTCGTGATGTTGATCCCAAATCGGTTGGAGCGGTTCGTCGCGTTTCTCGATGTCGAGGGCAACAAGAGCGGGAAAACTTACCAACTCTACCAGGCGCTCGCGGCGTATGCTTCGGGCGGTGTAGACGGCGCGGGCCTGGGGCAGGGGCGGCAGCAACTCAACTATCTGCCCGAGGCGCACACCGACTTCATCTTCTCGGTGGTCGGTGAGGAACTCGGACTGATTTTCACCGTCGCGGTGGTGGTCGCGTTCGCGACCATCCTGGTCGCTGGGTTGATGCACCTGCGGCGGGCGCCGAATCTGTTTCATTTCCTCCTCGTGCTCGGCTGCGTCCTGCTGATCTCGATGCAGGCGATCATCAATCTTGGCGTGGTCACCGGGCTGCTGCCGACGAAGGGGATGTCGCTGCCGTTTATCAGCGCCGGTCTTTCGAACCTGCTGCTCATGGGTATGCTGATTGGAATCATCATCAACACGCAGCGGACGTGGGGGCGCGCCGCGCTGCCCGAGCGCGTGCGGGCGATGCGGGAGGTGCTGGTGTGAAGAAATTTTTGATCTCGTGCGGTGGCACCGGCGGGCACCTGTCGCCCGGAATCGCGCTCGCCGAGGGTCTGCTCGCGCGTGGGCACGAGGTGCGCCTGTTGATCAGCCGAAAAAAAGTGGATGCGCGGCTCAGCGAAAAATACCCGCACCTCCGGTTCGAGCGCATGCCCGGCACCGGCTTCGCGTGGAATCCCTTGCAGCTGGCGAAATGCTCGCTGTCGCAGTCACAGGCGTTCTGGTTTTGCCTGCGCTTGATTCGGACGATGCGGCCCGATGCCGTCGTGGGCTTTGGCGGATTCACTTCCGCGCCGATCGTGCTCGCGGCGCGCGCGACCGGCGTGCCGTCGGCGTTGCATGAATCCAACCGCGTCCCCGGTCGCGCGGTGCGCACGCTGGGGCGGTTGGCCACGCGCGTATATTTGCCGCCGGGTATTCACGTTTCCCGGCTCCGCACGGCGGCCACGCGTCACGTCGGCTTGCCCGTGCGGCGCGAGTTCTCGCGCCTGCTGCCAGCCGCCGCGCGCACTGCGCTCGGTCTCGATCCCGCGCAGAGGTTGCTGGTCGTGCTGGGTGGCAGCCAGGGCGCGTCGGCGCTGAATGACTGGGCGCGCCGGCACGCCGAGGATTTTGCGACGGAGGGAATTCAGCTCTACGTGGTCACCGGTCTCGGCAAGGGCCGCGACGAAACGATTGAGTTTCGCACGCGCACCGGAGCGACGGCGTGCGCGGTCTTTGCCCCGTTTAGCGATCGGATTGCGACGTTGATGTCGGCGGCGGACCTCGTGGTGTCACGCGCCGGCGCGGGCACGCTCGCCGAGTTGGCGCGCTGCGAGGCGCCGGCGATTCTGGTGCCCTATCCGCTGGCGGCGGACAATCACCAGCAGGCGAACGCCGAATATTTCGAGCGCCAGGGTGGCGGCCTTGTGATCGCGCAGCCGCAGATCGCGCAGTTGCGGTCAACGGTGCTCGAAACGCTGGGCAACGAACCCCTGCTGCGAAAATTTCGCGCCAGCCTGCAGCGACTGGATCACGCAAACTCGCTGGAGTTGATGCTGACCGACTTGGAATCGATTGCGCGCCCCGACCGCACGCCGCGGGCGAGGTCGATCATGGTTGCCGCCTCATGATCGCCGCCCTCATGCCCAATGCTTCTGATCGCGATGCTCCTTCCAGCCTGCGTGGCGGAGTGTCGCCGACCCTCGGCGCCGCGGCGAATTGGGACGAACATTTTTCCGCGATCCGCCGTGTTGTGGGCGAAGCGATGAGACTTCGACGCGAGGAACCGCTGGCCGCGAAGACGACATTGCGCGTCGGTGGGGCGGCGCGGATTTACGCGGAGCCGGCGTCGGTAGACGAATTGCAGGCACTCGTGCGCGCGGCGCAATCGCGCGTGGTGCCGATCCTAATGCTCGGCCGCGGGTCGAATGTCGTCGTGCCCGATGAAGGGGTGGATGCGCTCGTGCTCTCGCTCGCGCACGAGGCCTGGGCGGTATTTGAGCCGCGGGCCGATGGCCGCGTCTGGGTCGGCGCGGGGTTGCGATTGAAGAATCTGTGCGGCCTCGCGGCGAAAGCCGGCCTGGCGGGTTTCGAATTTCTTGAGGGGATTCCCGGAAGTGTCGGCGGCGCCCTGCGGATGAATGCCGGCGCGATGGGGGGCTGGATGTTCGACGTGGTGGAGTCGGTGCAACTGATGTCGCTCGAAGGAAAAGTGACGACGCTCGCCAAGGCGGCAATGCACGTCGACTACCGGCACTGTGCCGAGTTGCACGAGGCAATTGCGCTGGGCGCAGTGCTTCGCCCGGCGACGCAGACCGAGGGCGAGGCGGTGGCCCGGCAAATCGATGTGTATCGGAAAAAGCGGCAAGAATCCCAGCCGCGTGAGCCGAGTGCGGGCTGCATTTTCAAGAATCCTCCCGGTGCCTCGGCTGGCCGCCTGATTGACGAGTGCGGTCTGAAGGGCGAACGAGTGGGCGATGCCGAGGTTTCGCCGGTGCATGCTAATTTCATCGTGAATCGCGGGCGCGCCACGGCCTCCGATGTGCTCGAACTCGTGCGGCGCGTGCGGGCGCGTGTGCAGCAGGCACGGGGTGTGGCGTTGCAGCCGGAAGTGTTGCTCTTTGGCAAGAGCTGGGAGGACGTGCTGTGAATTTTCGATTTTCGATGGGCGATTTTCGATTGAAAACGAGGTGCCCTGCACGCCTTTCGATCCCAAACAGGCGCCGTCGTCGGAATCGAAAATCCCAAATCGAAAATCGAAAATGACATCTCCCATCATCGCTGTGTTTGCCGGCGGCACCTCGGCCGAGCGCGAGGTTTCACTGGGTTCGGGCCAAGCCTCGGCCATCGCGCTCGCGCGGTCCTTCCCGACCCGACTTTTCGAAGTGAACGCGGCCGCGATTCCGGCGGGGGTCGATCCGGCGCGGCACGTAGTGTTCTCGACGCTGCACGGAACGTTTGGCGAGGACGGCGGTATGCAGCGTCTGTTGGACTCCGCGGGGATTCACTACGCCGGTTGCGATGCGGCGAGCAGTGCGCTCACGATGGACAAGACTCGCACCAAGGACGCGGCCGCCGCGCGCGGAGTGCGCGTGGTGCCGGGCGTGACGTTCATGGCGGCGGCGAAACCTACCGCGGATGCCGTGGTCGCGAAGCTCGGGGAAAATCTGGTGGTTAAGCCCAATAACGAAGGCAGCAGCGTGGGCCTGGCGCTGGTCGCCAGCCGCGCCGAGCTGGCGGCGAAACTCGAATCGATCACGGCCGGAGGGTGGTTGATTGAGCGGCGAGTGGTGGGGCGCGAATTTTCGGTTGGAGTGCTGCGGGGGAAGGCGATGGGCGTCGTCGAGATTCGCCCCAAGTCCGGCGTTTACGATTTCACGAGCAAATACACCAAGGGAATGACCGAGTATTTTGCGCCCGCGCCGCTCGACCCCGCGGCCACCGCTGAAGTGCAGCGCGCGGCGGAGTCGGCGTTTGCCGGCTGTGGGTGCCGCGATTACGCGCGGATCGATTTTATGCTTTCGGCGCAGGGGGAATTTTTCCTGCTCGAAATCAACACGCTGCCCGGAATGAAGGAAACCAGTCTCCTCCCGATGAGCGCACGTTGCGTCGGCCTGGATTTTTCGGCTCTCGTGCGGGAGCTGGTGTCATCGGCATTGCAGCGTTTTGAGGCGGCCCTTTCGGCCGGCCGGCCATGAACGAAAACACCCCCTCCATCCCGTCGGCGCAAAACTGGCGCACGATTTCCCAGTCGGTGAAACCGCGCGCGATGTCGCGGGGCGGCCGCTGGCGGCTTTTCATGGCGGGGGTGCGGATCACGAGCGTGACTTTGGTGCTGGGCGGATTGGC
>JANOAF010000543.1:0-4499 GCA_031411015.1 Opitutaceae bacterium
ACCCGCGCCTGGGCGCCCGAGGTAAACCCGCGGACGATCCCCAGCTCCGGTGTCTGCTCCGCCGCCGGGATGAGGTCGAGGACGTTGGTCGAAATCTTCCGCGCGTGATCGAGCCGCAGCAGCCAGATCGCGCACCCCACCGCGAAAGCGATCAGGGCGAGACGGGCGAAGCGACGGAGGCGGAGCGCGGCGTTATCCACGGCCACCCATCATCGGAAGAAACGCTTCAAAGTGTCACCGGTGAAAAGCACATCCTCCACCGTGTCGCGAATCGTGATCTCGATGCGTTGCGTCGGCGATTTCGTCATCTCGATGGAAAGAAGATTTTGGTTTTCACCCCTCACGGTCAGCGTGCCGAGCAGATTGGCGAACGCCGGGTCGCGCGAAACGAACGCCAGCGTCCACGCTGCTCCGTCGCGCCGGCCATGCACCGCGAAGTCCTTCTGCAAGCCCGCGAGGTCGAACCGCAGCACGCGCACCAGCGCGGAGGTTGCAGCCTGCGCGCGACTGTCGTTCGGCGGCTCGCGGTCGCGGCCCACCTCGTCGCGCATCAGCAGCCCTTTGCTGTCCACGATCATCACCCGGGCCTCGGGCGTGAGGTAGCGCAGGCTGAGACCGAGCTCGGGCACGATGCGAATCTCGCCGGTCAGCACCACCGGGTCTTTGCGAAACGGGAAAAAGCGCCGCTCCTCAAATTTCGACTGGCGCGTCTGGTTCGGCGCGAGTCGCGCCAAGAGATCACGCCACACCGGATCGTTGGCCGGATCGGCGAGCAAGGTCGCGGGCGTAAGCGCCAGCGGCTCGGCGGCAACGGCGGCAACGGCGGCGAAAGTGAGAAGCGGGAAGAGCAAGGAAAGGAAACGCATGGGGAATCAGCGGGTGGCGCGCACGCTTCGCACTGTGACCCAGCGCCAGAGGAGAAGTTGCGTGAGCAGGCGGGTGTGGAGCCAGATGAGTTTGAGGTTGTCGCGGAGATAATTGAAATGCGAGACCCCGCCCTCGGCTTTCGCGAAGTAGCGGCACGGCGCCGGGAGATTCACGGTCGGCACGCCGGCCCAAAACATCCGCACTACTACCTCGGGATCGAAGTCGAAGCCGCGGGCGCGCCGCGTCGAGGCGAGCGCCCGTTGCAACGCCGCCGCCGGATAAACCCGAAAACCAAACAGAGGGTCGTCGATCCCCGCTCCGAGGATTTCCAGCCGGGCGAGGCCGACACTGAGTTTCCTGCCGTGCAATCGCTCGAGCGGCACTTCGGGACCGAACACCGGGCGGCCGAGAATCACCGCCGCCGGCCGCGCCTGCGACGCGGCCATGAACGCCCCGATGTGATCGACGGGATGCTGGCCGTCGGCATCGAGCGTTAACACGTGAGAAAAACCGGCGGCGAGCGCCGCATGGACCCCCGTCGCCACCGCTGCGCCCTTGCCGCCGTTGCGCGGCCGCACGATTACGCGCACGCGCGGATCGGTGGCATAGTCACGCGCCAAGGCAGTCGCACTTTCATCGGTGCTGCCGTCGTCCACGATCCAAACCGGGCGCCACTGTGCGAGCGCCGTCGCCACCGTCATTGCGAGCCGCGGGCCGGGGTTGAAACTCGGGATGAGAACGAGATGGGTCGCAGACGGCGTCATGAGGCGGCAAGCGCCGAGGAGATTTCCCGAGTCACCCGCGCCGTCAACTCCACGGCCGACTCGCGCTCCCGCGGCGCGATCTCGCGCATCAGCGTGATGTCGACCTGTGAGGGGAACCCGGGCGCGCGCCACCACGGCCAGCCCTTGGGGGCCAAATCGCGCGGGGCGCGCATCACAATCACGCGCACCGGCACGCGGGCCCGCGCGGCGATCAGGGCGAAGCCGGGCTTCAGCGGATTGAGCGTGGCGCCGGCCACGGTTCGCGTGCCTTCGGGAAAAATCAGCAGCGAGCGACCGGCGGAAACCCGCGAAGCGACATCGCGGATGAGATCGACGCCGTTGGTGCCGGC
Organism: Opitutaceae bacterium; assembly: GCA_031411015.1. Lineage (GTDB taxonomy): Bacteria > Verrucomicrobiota > Verrucomicrobiia > Opitutales > Opitutaceae > ER46. Next base: position 1,982 of record JANOAF010000543.1, read on the forward strand.
GGCGTAGCCGGCCACGAGCGCCGCCGCTCCGAGCACGGGGTTGCGCATGAACGCGGGCTTAAAGATGCAGATTGCGTCGGGCAGGCGCGAGAGGATGAACGGCGCATCGAGCATGCCCGGATGATTGGCGACGTAAACGGCGGGGCCGGCCAACGCCTCGGGCGTGAACCCGTGGAACCGGATGTAAACGAGCCGCGCCACGCGCAACCACGCGCAACCCGCGGCGAAGAGCCGCCGAATCGCCGTGCGCACCGCCGGGCCGTGACGATCGCGATCGCGCGCGAGCAGCAGCACCGCACACCCGAGATTCAGCGAGACGCCGATGAAGACGACCACCGCCCACGTGAGAAGGTGGGCCGCGTAATGGTAGACCCGCAGCAAACGGCGCGGGAGCGTCATGGCGCGGGCGGGTTGAGCGGCGTGAAGTTGAACCAGAGCACGGGATCGGCACGCAGAAATTTTTCGAGCTGGCCGAGAAAATCCTGAAAATGGACGCGCGCGCGCGCGAGGTTGGCCACCCGGCCCGCGCCATCGGGCCGGAAGAGCGGCGAGCTGTGCACGGTCGAGCAGCCCGGGCCCGCGGGCAGAGCCACGCTCAACACGACCGGGAGCTGAAAGATCAGCGCGAGACGATAGATCGTGAAGGGGAAGAGCCGGCGCGCGCCGAGAAAGGCAAAGGCCTCGTTGCGCGAGCTGAATCCGAGCCGGTCGCATTGCAGCGCCACCGAGCCGCCCGACGCGACCGCTTCCTTGAGGGCAAAGAGCAGGTTCTCCGGGTCGTTGACCCAGATGAAAGTCACCCAGGCGGCGAAACGCGCGCCGAGCACCGTCGTGTCGGCCGAGTTGCCCAGCCGCTGCCGCACCATGAACACCCGGCGCTTTTCCTGCGGGCCGATCAGAAAGCCCGTGAGATCGGAATGGCCGACGTGAAACGTCCCGAGCAGGGACGGCTCGCCCGTCTCCAGCAGGGTGCGAAATCCGCTCGCGCCCGGGGCGAGCTCGCCGCGGTGGGCGAGACCGCGGGCCACGCGCAGCCGCAGAATCATGAATTCCTCAAACGCTTGGAAATGCCGCAGGATCTCGCGCCACGACGGCGGGCGGCCATTGACCGCAGTCAAATAAGCCCGGGAGTGCGCCCGCCGCTCGGACATGAGGACGACCGCCACGACCGTGCCCAGCCACCGCACCGGGCGAAACAGCCACTCCGGGAGCACGGTGTCGCACTTGCGGATAAAATTGTAGCCCCAGCTCGGGCCGGGATTGCTCACGGCGGGTGCGGTGGCGGGTGCGAGAGAGGTCGCCGGGCTCATGTTGGTTGCCACGTCAGGCTGAGGTGGAGACCGGGCGCCGCCACGAGATCGAGCGGGCGGCGGGCGCGCAACGCATCGAAAAAATCCGGAAGCGCAAATTCCGCGCCGAGTCGCCCGTCGGCCGTCGGGGCGAGTGCGACCCGCGCGATGGCGCCGGCGCTCTCGCGCGTCAGCGCCAGTGCAAAAACAAACGTCCGGTCGCTGGCCGCATGCTGAGCGAGCAGCCACGTGCCGCGCTCCTCCCCGCCGCACAGGAGCGCGCGCGGCGCCGGCGAGAGGAGCGCCGCCTGCACGGCGTGGCCGACGAGCTGCGCCCGTCCCGTCAGTGGGAAAAATTCGCCTACCGGATGCTGCCGGCCGATCAAAGCCTGCTGCACCGCGCTCGGGTGAATCGAAGTTTGAAAGAGGGTCGGGCTTGCGGTCGGAAAGCTGTCGAGGAAACCCTCGAGCGCGCCTGTCTCCGCGTAGCTTGAGGCGTAAACAATCGCGTCGTCGGGGCGCGGGGCCAGTTCGTCGAGCGCCGCGCCCACGAGCAGGCCGAGTTGCGTCATCCGCCGGGTCGCGCCGCGCGGGAAACGCTCCTTCAGCCGCTCGCGCGTGGCCGCAAGGGTTTCGTCGCCGGCATCAGCGAGGCTGAGGGCGTGAAGATAACGCTCAAGCATAGTGTAGGCGGGGTGCCCTCACCCCGCATTTTGCCTGCGACCGATCAAGCCCGCGGGGTGCGGGCACCCCGCCTACAGCAAATCGCGGAAACCGGTAATCCATTCTATCCATGGCTGAGGAGAAAGGCGGCGTGCGCGCCGCCGAACGCGTTGCTGGTGCAGACGACGCCGTCCGTGCCGCGCGTGTCGATCGGAGCGAGCGCGACGGAATCCTGGAAACTCGGGGCCGCGCCGCCGATCGTGCCGGGCGCGCGGCCGGCGCGAATCGATTCGCAAGCGAGCGCGAGCTCGACGAGGCCGCAACTCCCGAGCGTGTGGCCGAGGCTGCCTTTCCAGCCGACCAGCGGCGCGCCCGGAAACGCCGCGGCGAGCGCTTCGCTTTCAAGCCGTCCCGCTTCGAGCGTGCCGGTGCCGTGGCCCTTCAGCCACACGCGCCGGCCGGCGCCGGCCGCCACCACGGGAGCGAGACACGCCGCGAACCCCGCGCCGTCCGCGCGGTTCGCGGTGAAGTGGTGCATTTCGTTGTGCAAGCTCTGCGCCGCGATC
>JANOAF010000544.1:0-25179 GCA_031411015.1 Opitutaceae bacterium
AACGCACCACGGACGACGGACGCGCCGTCCTCCAGGACAACAACGCGAGATACCGCCACGACGCCGCTGGCAACCTGATACTCGATGCCAGCGGCGTCGTGGCGGTATCTCGCGTTGTTGTCCTGGAGGACGGCGCGGCCGTCGTCGGTGGTGCGCTCGAAGCGGACGCCGGCGAGAAGGCGGAGCCGGTTGTTGAAGAGGGACACATCGCCCATGAGGAAGGCGGCGTCGATGCGCTCGGTGATCTGGTCGGGCGACGTGAGGTAGGTGCGGATGTCGGTGCGAAGATTCGTCTGCGTGTTGAAATATTGCGGGTATTGCTCGTAGAGCTGCCACCCGCGGCGGCTGCTCGGGAAAGACGCCGGGCCGAAACCGCGCGGACCGGGATAGTTGAGCATCGCCGCGTTGAGGAGGCTGAACGGAGTCTTCGAGAAGGACTCGTCGGGATCGTTGGCCACCGTGGTGCCGTTGGCGCCGACGAAAACCGGATTGAAGGAACTGTTGCGGCGGGCGCGGTATTGCTCGGAGGTGGAGACGCCGGCCTTGACCGAGAAGTTGAGCCGGTCGGTGTAGAATTTCCGCTTGGCGTCGAAGCGGGCGCTGCGCGCGGTGCTGTCGTTGTCGCGCGTGGTGGAGGCGCCGTTGAGGTAGAAATTGTAGTTATTTAGATCGAGGGGATCGATGACTTGGCCGGCGGCGTTACGCATCGAGATCTTACCGGGGAGAAACTGGCTGAAGCCATCGAGGTCGACCGTGGCGGCCTGGATGCGACCGGAGGCGCCTTCGAACTGGCGGTGGGAATTGTTGCGATAGGTCTGGTCGCCAAAGTTGTAGCCGAGGCCCCCCGTGAAATCCCAAAGCTGGCCGACGTGCCGGTAGTTGAGCCGGAAGACATGATTGCGCACCCGAACGTAGCGCGTGGTGTTGTTGACCGTGGCGGACCCGGCGCCCGGGCGACCGTGGGTGAAATCCTCGCCCCAAGACAACGGGTTGGTGCCCGCGCTGAGGCTGAAGTTGTGCTGCTCATAGTCCTGCACGAGCCAACCACCCGAGTAAGAGAACGAGAGCGTGTCGGTGGGGGCGAACTTCCAATCGACGCGCGTGCCGATCGCGTAGCGGTGTTCGTAAACGGGAAAGACGTTGTAGGCGAGCGTGGCCAAATAGGGATTATCGACGGTGGCGCGGAGGGGATTCGGCGCGGGAACGGAGGTGGGCGTAGTCGCGGTGCTGAATGTGCGGTTGATGCGGCGGGCGGAGCCAAACTGATCGTTCTTCACGGCGTTGACGGAGAAGCCGAAGGTCTTCGAGACGGGAACGGTGTAGGAAAAATCGAAGTCCGGCTGATAGTGAAACGTCCGCTTCTGATCGTCGCCATCGCCCCCGCCAGATTTGCGGTTGAGACCGACTTCGTGGGAATTCTGATTGATGTAGGCCTTGTAGCGAAACTCGGGGCGGCTCGCCTCAAACGCGGTGCGACTGATCATATTGATCGAGCCACCGAGACTCGAGGCGGACATGTCGGGCGTGGGAACTTTGTAGATTTCGACGCGAGAGGCGTTGCTGAGCGAGAAGGCTTGCAGGGAAGTCGCCCGCGAAGGGCCGGCGCCGCTGGCGGTGTTCACGTCGTCGCCGTCGAGAGCGATGTTGGTGTAGGTGGAGGAGAGTCCGCGGAGACCGATACCGACGGTGTTCATCTGGTCCGTCGCGATGTCCACGCCGGGAAGAAATTTCACGAACTCGCCGAGATTATTTTGGATCACATCGCCGAGGGCGTCGGTGGCAAGGACGGTCTTGATGTTGGCGGCGAAGCGCTGCTCGTTGATTGCGATGGAGGAGGCGTTGGTGTCCCGCGCGGTGGCGACGACGAACTGGTCGAGTTTGATCGTCGGGTTAGCCGCGGATGGGGCTGAACCCGTGCCCACGGGGACAAGGGCGAAGTCGCGCCGCGCGGTTTCGCCGGCGGCCACAGTGACGGTCGCAGTCTGCGGGACGAGGCCGGTGTAGAAGACACCCACTGTGACCGGGCCGGGAGCGACGCCGGTCAGACGATATTCACCGAACGCGTCGGTGAACGTCTCGCGCGTCGTGCCCACGAGCGTGATGCGGGCGTTTTCCAGGGAGAAACCGGCCGCCTGATTTTGGACGCGGCCGGCGACCGTGCCCGTCGCCGCGGGCTGCGCGAACGCCGGAAACACCGCGAGCCAGAGCAAGGTCACGAGGGCACGAAAAATACGCAGCGCGGATCGGGAGGAGAAATGAGGAGTCATGGTGGAAGTCTTGGAGTGAACGATCCCGACGGGAAAAGTAACGGGGCGCCAGCGCTATTTCTCCGCGCGCAACCACGCCAGAGTAATGTCCGTGAAATCGGTGAACACGCCGTCGATCTTCGCGTCGCGAAACAACGCGGTGTGCAGCGCCTCGACCGATGGACAATTCTTCGGCAGATCATCGCGCCGAATGGTGTAGGGATGCACCGCGAGTTTCTCGGCATGGGCCAAGGCCACGAGGTCAGTGAATTTCGGCGCGGCTCCGGCCGCCGGCCACGATACGATCCGACCGATCGCGGGACCAATGCCATCGGCCACCTTGGCCAGCTCGCGCAGGCCGCCCGCGGTGCAGAGTTGCGCAAAATCGGTCCCGTCCTCGCCCTTGGCCTTTGCCTCGATGAGCATGATCAGCCGGCCGCGCCAACCGATCTCCTGCCGCAGCCGTTTCACCTCGGCCAGCTCGAAGCACTGGAGGAAGCATGCGTCGGTTTTCGTGGCGTAGCCGTGACGCAGCAAAATGGGGACGACGATCCGGCTGATGTCGTGACCCTGCGCCCGGTGCCACTTTGGCTGCTTGATTTCGGGATAGATGCCGACATCGCGACCCGTGCTCCGGTTGAGGCCGGCGATAAGTTGTAGCTCCTCCTCCAAGGTCGAGATGCGGAACTCCGCGGGCGAGGTTCCCGACGGGTAACGTTGCGCATAAACCGGAGCGCCGGTCTTCGCATTGAACCGCTCCGCAACGCGCAGTTGTTTCAACTCGGCGAGCGTGAGGTCGAGCGCGTAGTAGCGGCCATCGGCGCGCTTGCGGTCCGGGAAGCGTTTCGCGACATCGGTCACGGTATCGAGGTAAATATCGTGCAGGACGACCGGCACATCGTCCTTCGTCAGCACGAGGTCCTGCTCCAGAAAATCCGCGCCGAGCGCGTGCGCGAAGACTTTCGCGGCGAGGGTGTGCTCTGGCAGGTAGCCACTCGCGCCGCGGTGGGCGATGACGAGTGGCTTTGTCTCCTGAGCCCAGACAGCGACGGTGAGCATGACGAAGGCAACAAGCGTTTTCATCGGGAAATTTCTCCGCCCGGCGCGCGCTGCCCGAGCGTCATCGCGCTGAACACCATCGTCAGCACACAGCACACGATCATCGTCCCAAACACCCCACCCCATCCCCACGTGTCGGCAATCCAGCCGACGCCCGCGCCCGAGGGCGCCGAACCAAAGATGTAGCCGAAAAAGCCCGTGAAACCCGCCGCGGTGCCCGCGGCTTTTTTTGGCACGAGGTCCAGCGCGTGCAACCCAATCATCATGATCGGACCATAGATAAAAAACCCAATCGCGATCAACGAGGCGATGTCGATCCAGAGCGGTCCGTGGGAATTCAACCCGTAAACCACCAGCCCGGCCAGCGTGAGCAGCATAAACAAAATTGTCGCCGGCGCGCGCCGCGCCTTGAAGACCCGGTCGGAAATCCAACCGCAGAGAATCGTGCCCGGAATTCCCGCCAGCTCGAACGCCGTCCAGGCCAGCCCCGATTCCTTAAACGAAAATCCCTTCGCCGTCTGCAGGTAGGTAGGAATCCAGTTCACGACCCCATAGCGCACGAAATACACAAACGCGTTGGCCACGGCGATGGCCCAGAGAAATTTATTGTTCAGCACGTAGCCGAGGAAGATTTCCCGAAACGTGAGCGTGCGCTCATCCGCCGCGGAATAGTTCGCCGGATAGTCGTTCCGGTGCGTCTCGATCGTCGGCAGTCCCTGACTCTGGGGCGTATCGCGCAAGAGCACCGCGATCAACCCGGCCACCGCCGCAGCTACGCCCGCATTGAAATAAAATGTCGCCCCCCAGTCGTTAAAAAACACCACGGCCCACGTGGCCAGAGCCGCAATGAGTGCGCCGCCGACGTTGTGCGCGACGTTCCAAATCGAGACGATTACCCCGCGCTCTTTCGCACTCCACCAGTGCACCATGGTCTTGCCACACGGCGGCCAGCCCATGCCGTTGAACCAGCCGTTGAGCGTTTGCAGTGCGATGATGGCAAAGAGCGAACCGTAGATCGCCGGAACCAAACCGAACGAAAATGTGACCGCACTGGTCAGCAGGAGGCCCAGCGCCATGAACCAGCGCGGATTGCTGCGATCCGACACTGAGCCCATCACGAACTTGGAGAGACCGTAGGCCACGGCCAACCCCGTCATCGCGCCGCCGAGCTGCGCCTTCGAATATTCCGGGTGCGCCTTAAGAATGGCGGGCAGTGCGAGCGCAAAATTGTTTCGCACGAGGTAAAAGGCCGCGTAGCCGACGAAAATTCCGGCAAACACCTGCCAGCGCAGTCGCCGATATTCGGCCTCGATTTTGTCAGCCGGCAAGGCGGACACGCTTGGGGCGGGTTTTAGAAAAGATATCACGGGGCGCCGGAGTGTGCGGAGAATTTCGGCGCAGCGACAAGCTCCGGCCGCGCCGCATCGCGCAATAGATAGCCGCGCGCCAGCGTCGTGTATGTCGCCACCTGCGCATCGATCCACGCGGTATCGCGGCCCAGCTCCAGCGCCAGCAAACGCGCTACGACCGGAGCCGCTGCGATCGAACCGCGCGCATCAAGCAGCAGCGCCCGCGTGCGCCGCGCGAGCACATCCTCGACGGTTCGCGCCATCTCGTGCCGCGCGTGCCAGAGAACCTCACCGCAGCGGTTGGGCAGGCCGGCGACGAGGGGAGCGTCGAGTCCGGATTCCGACTGCGTGAGCGCGGCGATTGCGGCTGCGTCGCTGCCGTAGATCGAAAGGTAGGTCGGGTCTGTGACCCGCCCTACTTCAGGCGCGCCGTGGATCGGCAGTTCGGCAGTCGGTGAAGGCGTGTGCGCCATACCCGCCACGCGCTCCGCCTGATCGATCACATCCTCGGCCATTTTGCGATAGGTGGTCCATTTGCCCCCGGTCAACGTGATCAGTTTACCGGGCGAGATTGCGATGGTGTGATCGCGGGAAAGCGCGGCCGTGCTGCCTGCGCCTTGCCGCGTGACCAGCGGCCGCAAGCCCGCAAACACGCTCAACACGTCACGCTCCCCCGGATCGCGCGTGAGATATTTACGCGCGTGCTCCATGATGAACGCGATTTCGTCGGGCAGCGCACGGGGTTCCGCCGAGGGAATGATTCCCGGCGTGTCGGTCGTGCCCACCACCACTTTGTCGTGCCACGGGATCGCAAAGAGCACGCGGCCGTCCGCCGTCTTGGGAATCATCAGCGCGCTCGTGCCCGGGAGGAATTCGCGCGGCAGCACGACGTGCACGCCCTGGCTCACGGTGAGCATTGGCGCGGCCGCGGGTTCGTCGAATCGGCGCAGTTCGTCCACGAACACACCCGTTGCGTTGATCACGACGCGCGCACGAATCACAAACTCCACCCCGGTCTCGCGATCACGCGCGAGCACGCCGTTCACGACACCGTGATTCTTGGTCAGCCCGACGCACGCGCAGTAATTAACGAGGCTCGCACCTTTTTCGACGGCGGTCTGCGCGAGGTTGATCGCAAGACGCGCGTCGTCGAACTGGCCGTCGTAGTAGAGGACGCCACTCGCGAGCTCTTTTGTCTCAACGGTCGGCAGGTGCTCCACGGTCTCGGCTCGGGACAACCATTTTGAGCGGCCGAGCGACAATCGCCCCGCCAGCAGATCGTAGAGCGTCAGGCCGAACGCGTAATATGGGCCGCCCCACCACGAGTAATTCGGAATGACGAAGGCCGTCGCGTGCGCGAGGTGGGGTGCGTTGCGCAAGAGCAGGCCACGCTCGCGAAGGGCCGACTTCACCAAGGAGATATTACCCTGCCCAAGGTAGCGCACGCCGCCATGCACGAGCTTGGTCGATCGGCTTGAAGTGCCTTTCGCAAAATCGTCCCGCTCGATCAGTGCCACGCGATGGCCGCGCGCGGCCGCATCGACCGCGGCGCCGAGCCCGCTCGCGCCGCCACCCACGACTACGACGTCGAAGATCTCATCGTTCGCCTGGATTCGTTGCAGGCAGGATTCGCGTTGCATCAGCGGAGAATGGGTCAGCGGCAGGGCATCACGGCGGAAGGGAGAAAAATAATGCGAAGGCACACATCCCGGACTTCTGCCGGGCCGCTCATAGCTTCAATTGCTCGCGCAGCCAACCGGCGCGGTTCGTGGTAATCGAATCGACGCCAAGCTCGATCCAGCGTTGCGCGATCTGGGGGAGGTCAACCGTCCAGACGTGAATCAGCAGCCCGGCGTTTTTGATTTTTCTCACGCCCTCGGGGTCGAGCGGATAATTCATGTTGAAGCTGAGGCCGTTCAGGTTCGCGGCGCGGCACTGCGCGATGAGTTCGTCGAGCGTGTAGGTTTTTTCGCTCTTCTTTTTCGGATCCGACGAGGGCGTGTTGACCAGCCAGAGACACTCGAAGTCCGGCAACCCTTGCTTGATCGCCTTGAGCGGCTCGTAGTCGAAGCTGATGATCGCCGCCTGCTTCGGCGTGAGCCGATGGCGCTTCACCGTTTCCACCAGCGCGGGCACATGCAGGGTCGCGAGGTAGCTGTGAATCACCGCGCGCTTGCCGGGCGCGATGTGCTCGAGCATCTCGTCGAAGGTCGGCACCTTCTCGCCCGCGAACCTCGCGTCCTTCCAACTGCCGGCGTCGAGCAGCCGCAGCTCGGCGAGCGTGAGATCGGCGAACTTCGCGTCGCGCCCCGCGGTGCGCTTCGTCGTGGTGTCGTGCATGATCGCGAGCTGGCCGTCTTGCGTCGCGCGCACGTCGAACTCCGCGGCGTCCGCCCCGTGCTTCCACGCGAGTTCCTGCGCGACAACGGTGTTTTCCGGCGCGTCATACGACGCCCCGCGATGCGCGACGAGTTCGACGGCACGCAGTGCGGTCGACGAGAGGCCAAACGTGATCAACACGGCGACGAGGAGTTTTATTTTCATGAAGCAGGGAAGGACCGGAGCCGGATTGCGGCGACAGAGACTACACACCCACCGGGCGTCAAAAGGACCGGGTAATATCGAACGTGAACTGCCGGCCGCGGGGATTGGCGCTGCCAGTGAAGAAGCCGTATTGCTCGTCGGCGAGCTGCGGCTCGCGGTCGAGAACGTTGTTAATCCCGCCCCGCACCGTCACACCGCGCAGCCACGCGCGCGACCCTTTGGCGAAGCGATAAGAAATCCAGGCGTTGTGACTGAACGAGGGGTCAACGCGCAGCAGGTAGCGAGTGACGCCGTTGTCATTGAAAACCTTGATGTAGCCGGGCCCGCCCAATGCCGCGTAGATCGGCTGGGTCGTGGCGGCGGAGGTATCGACGAACGAACCAAAGTAGCTCGTGAACCAGCCCACCGCCACGGGCCCCTGCCGCCACGAGACGGAGGCGTTGGCGCGCCAGCTGGCCCGGCCGTTGCGATTGAGCTCATCGAGAAGTGGGGAGACTTCATCGGCCTTCGAGCGACGCAGCACATAGTGCGTGGCCTCGCCGCTGAAACTGAACTGTCCGAGCCTCGTCTTCGGCGAACGCCACTGCACCCCAAATTCGTAGCCTTGGATATCGCGGCCGCTGAGATTGAGATAATCGTCGATCACACTGATAAACTCACCGACCGGCGCGCGGCGACTGTTGTTGCTCGTCTGGCGGGCGTTGTAGGCGGCAAACGCGGCGCGGTCCGCGGCGGTCACAGGTTTGCGAATGATTTTGCTGGAGCCCTGATAGTTGGCCGTGCCGGAACCGAGATCGATTTGGTCGACCGGCGTGCCCTTCGCGAGCGCTGCCTTGGTCGCGAGATCGAGGATGACCTCGTCGAGATCAATCGCGGCCGCGGCCCCGAAGTTTTCGATCACTTTGTTTTGGTTGAGGTGGAAATAATCGAACGAGAACGAGAGCCCCCTCACCTTGGGCACTTCGAGCACAAAGCCGGCGACCCACGTCTTGGCCTCCTCGGGTTTGAGGTTTTGGTTTCCTTGCCGGTAAGAGGTGCGCTGCGCGGTGCCATCGGAGGCGAGGCCCGTGACTTCCGCGCGATACGGATCATCGGCGCTCACCTGACGGCGCAACGGCGTAATGTTGGTCTGCACGAGATTCGGGGCGCGAAACGATTCCGCGGCCGAGGCGCGCAGTTTGAGGAATGAAACTGGTTTCCAGACGAGACTGGCCTTCGGCTTCGTCGTCTGACCGAAGATCGAAAAATGTTCGAAGCGCCCCGCGAGCGTGAGCTCCAGCGCTTCGATGAGCGGCTTGCGATTCTCGCGCGTCACAAACGGAAACGCCGTTTCAAGATACACCGCGTAAATCGTCTGGTGCGCGCTGATCGGGACGTTGGAGCTGAGCGCGAGAAAGTCGTTGTCGCCTTCGCGCAGAAAGGGGAACTCGCTGCCGGAGCCCGGCGGATTCAAGCCGACGTAGCTCGCGCGTTTATCGGCGTAGGTTTCGTAGCGCACCTCCGTGCCCGTCGCCACGCCGATCCGGCCGCCACCGAACAGCCGGCCTAACTGGCCGTTGACCTTGGCATCCCACATGAAAAGTCCGGTGCGACCGAAACGGTCTTCGTCGCCGTGCACGGCGTCGATCACCGACGCCGGATTTTTGAACAGCTGGTCGACGGCGATCTGGTTGTTCACAATCTTGAAGGTGACGGGAAACGGGTTGAATGCCGTGGAGTCAGTGCGGTTCAGCGCCCGGCGGAGCAATGACTCGCGCACTTGGAAGTGCTCGTATTCGTGCGTCTGCGAACCGGACGCGACGAAGGCGGATTCCCATTCCCAGGTGTCGCGGAATTTACCCCGCAGACCGCCGAGCACGCGCCACGAGTAGGTGTCGACCTCGGTCACCCGCGGCTTGAAGCCGTCGCCGGTGTTTTGTCCCGGTGAGATACCGGTCCAGAGGGAAACGTCCGCCGGCGTGCCCGTGAGGCGCGGCGTGCCATCGGCGTTGGGCGAGCCCGTCGGACTGTAGAAACGCACGCCGAAGGGATTCCACGGATTCGAGGCGGGCAGATAGATTCCCTGATCGTCGGTGTTCTTAAAATTCACCGGCTCGCGGCCGGTGCGGCTGTAGGCGCGATAGAAAAGCAGGTCGCCGAACGCGCTCAGTTTTTCGTTGATGGGGTGGTCGATGAACGCCGCGAACTGCACGCGGTCGGTCGCGGGCACGAGCATCTTCCACTTGTTCCAGTTCGAGAAGGTCGCGACTTCGGGGTTGTCGATGTTGGTCGAGGGTGCGGTCTGCTTAAAATTCACGCCGCCGTTGCCGGGCCAGAGGTAAAACATGCCGTCGGCCGCCATCGTGGCGACGCCTGTGGGCGGCGTGGTGCTCGTCGTGATGCCGACATTGTTCGCGGGGCGCGAGCCGACGAACGTGAGGAAATCGGGCTGAATGGTGCCACGCTGCCACTGGCCCCATTGGTTAGTGGCGTTGGCATTGCGGAAATCGTTGTCGCGGGCGAAAAGTGCCCCCGTCGGCGAAGACGGATCGACGAGCGGAATCCCGTTCCACGGGGCCGGCAGCTTTCGATTCACGCGCATATCAGAGTTCTTCGCCCAATCGCGATCGTGCGCCGCGAGCGCATCGCGGTGAAAATAATCGATCGAAACGGAGAGGTGCGTCTTCCCGCGCTTGAAGGCGTCATACGCCGTCGCATTGAACTCATTCGCACCGCCGTGCTGGGTCATCGAGCCCTTGAAAGTTACCCCGCGGCCATTGCTGGTGCGTGAAACCCGGCTGTTAATGACACCGGCCGCTGCATCCGCCCCGTAGATGGCCGATGCGCCATCGCGGAGAATCTCCACGCGATCCACGAGGGCGCGCGGGATGGTGTTGATGTTCACGGCCAGCGAAGGCACGCCGTTTTCCGCCATCGAAATCGGATGCGGCGCCATGCGGCGGCCGTTCAGCAGCGTGAGCGTGCTGCCCGAGCCGATCCCGCGCAGATCGATCGACGCGACATCGCCGCGCGCGAGTTGGGGGCCGTTGTTGATCTCGGTGATGCCGGAAATCTCCGCCGCGCCGAGCGTCTCGAACAATTCGGCCATCGTCGCCGCGCCACGCGCCTCCAGCTCCGTGCGATCGATCACGGTGACAGGCAGGGCTGTCTCGGCATCGACCCGGCGGATGTTCGAGCCGGTCACGGCAAATGCTTCGAGCGTGATCGGTTGATCGCCGGCCGGTGCCCCTGGGGCGGACGGCCGGGGCGTCTGCGCCCAGACAGGCCAGCCAACGGTGAGCAGACAGAGCAGGCGGAGAGGCAGGAAGGTTTTCATCGGAAGGGCCTTTGGATGTGGGAGGCGCCATCGCGGTGAGCGAGTGGAAAGTTTATTCGCATAGTTATTCTAGTGACATTCAGGCCACGTTCACGTGACTTTTGCGCCACGTCCCCCGCCCCGATGCCAAAGAACGAGCCTTACCCAGACGATATGCTCCGGATGGCCGCCACGCTCTACCACGTCGACGGCCTCGGCCAGCACGAGGTCGCAAAACTCGTGCGGGTTTCCCAGACGAAGATTTCCCGCCTGCTCACCGCGGCTCTTGAGCGCGGCATCGTCCGCATCTCGGTCGATCAGTATCACTCGCGCAACGCGAAGCTGGAGCACGACCTCTGCAGCCGTTTCGGGCTCAAATCCGCCGCGGTGATCAAGACGGCGAAGCACGCCAGCGGCGATGCGGCACGGCAGACCGTCGGTCACTTCGGCGCGCCGTATGTCGCCTCGCTTTTCCCGACCGCCGGAATCGTCGCAGTCGGCGGCGGCCGCAGCGTCGCGGAGGTCGTGCAGCGCCTCCGCCGCGGCGAAGCACGCCGGCTGACCGTCGTGCAGGCCATGGGCAGCATCGACTCCAGTATCTCGCTCGTCGACGCGCTCGAACTCGGGCGCGCGATGGTGAAGCTGTGGGGCGGCGAATTCCTCACCCTCAGCACCCCGGCTTTCGTGAGCGATAAGAAGACCCGCGACTTCTTCCTCGCGTCCGAGCAAATCAAGTTTGTCTGGCAGCGCATGAAAAGAGCCGATGCCGCCCTCGTCGGGGTCGGCGGCCTCGCCAACTCCGTCTATATTGAACGGGGCGTGCTCAGCGCCGCCGATATCGGGCAACTTCGCGCCAGCGGTGCCGTCGGTGAAATCTGCGGGCGTTTCTTCGATGCGTCCGGCCGCGAATGCAAATCCCGCTGGCGCGATCGCACGATCAGCATCGAGCTGGATTACCTCCAAAAAATCCCTCAAGTCATCGGCATTGCCGCCGGGGCCGATCGTGCGCCAGCGGTTACGGCTGCAATGCGCGGCGGATTGCTGAAATCGCTCCTCACCGACGAGGCCCTGGCACTGGCGTTGCTGGCAACCTGAATGGTTGAAGATTAAGGCCCCGGCACCACGCGCGGTGAGGCCCGGTGGATTGCTGTAATCTCTCGCTTGCCCGCGCCACGCCGCGTCGTCACGGTCCGCGCCTAAGTTCATGGCCTTCCCTTCCTCTCCCGCGATTTTAGCGGCCCGCGATCTCAGCGGGCCGGAACTCGATTCCGCCCCGGCTGAAGCGCTGCTGCGCATCTACGCCTGGATGCACCTCGCGCGGATCACGGACAATCGTATCCTCGATCTCTTCCGGCAGGGGTTGATGCGCGGCACCGTCACCGGTGGCCAGGGCAACGAGGCGCTCATCGTGCCGCTCGCGCTCCTCGCGAACAAGGCACTCGACGTCACCTCGTTCACCCACCGCGATCTCGGCGGGCATCTCATCTGGGGCCAGCACCTCTGCACGCACCTCAACCAGTATTTCGCCAACGCGGGCAGCCCGACCAAGGCGCGCGAGGGCAATGTCCACCGCGGCGATCCGGGGAATCGCTCCTACCCAATGATCAGCCACCTCGGGGCGATGCTTTCGGTCGTCGCCGGCTCGACCGACTCGCAGCGGCGGCAGGGCAAACCCGCCGTGGGTTTCGCGTTCTTCGGCGATGGCGGATCCAGCACGGGCGACATCCACGAGACGATGAACCTCGCTTCACTGCTGTCCTTGCCAGTGATCTTTGTGATCGAGAATAACGGCTACGCCTACTCGACGCCGACCTCCGAGCAGTTCGCCCCGGGCACGGAGCTGTGGCGGCGCGCCGCGGGCTACGGGATCGAGGGATTTGCGCTCGATTGCACCAGTGATGTCACTCACGTCACCCGCATTCTGGCCGCCGCAATCGAAAAAGTGCGAACCACCTCCCGGCCGCTGCTCATCGAGGCCCACGTATTGCGCCTCCGCGGCCACGCCGCCTACGACACCTGCGATTATCTGAAGCCCGGCGAAAACGAGGGGTTACTTGCCCGCGATCCGATGCCGTTGGCCCGCGCTCAGGCCGTGGCGGCGGCGGGCGCAGGGCGCGTCGATGCAATTGAGGCCGAGCTCAACGCCTACCTCGAAGCCTGCGTGCAAGTCTCGCTCGCCACCGCGCGGCCCACCGCCGCCGGGATGGACGCGGATGTTTTCGCCCCGGCCACGGCACCGAAGTCATGGAAAACCGAGCCCGCCGCGCCCGTGCAACTCAACTCCGCGCAGGCGATCAACCTCGGGTTGCACAAGATTCTCTCCGAGCGCCCCGAATCAATCGTGATGGGTCAGGACATCGGCACCTACGGCGGCGCGTTCAAGGTGACCGAAAACCTGCTTAAGGAATTCGGCCGCGCGCGCGTGCTCAACACCCCGCTCGCCGAAAGTGCGTGCACCGGCTACGCCATTGGACTCGGGCTCAACGGCCACCGGCCGATCGAGGAGTTTCAATTTGCGGATTTCTCCACCGAGGCGGTGACGCAAATCACGCTCAACGCAGCGACGATGCACTTCCGTTCCGGTTCCGCGTGCCCGCTCGTGCTGCGCCTGCCGTGCGGCGGAGGGCTGACGTTCGGCTCTTTTCACTCGCAGGAACTCGAGTCGCTTTTTCTTTCGATGCCCGGAATCAAGGGCCTTTACCCGAGCACACCGCAGGATGCGTTCAACGCCCTTCTCGCCGCCTACGAGGACAACAACCCCGTGCTGCTTTTCGAGCACAAGGCGCTCTACCGCCGTGGTCGCTCCCCCGTCGTCTGGGATCCGAACTACCGCGACATCTGGTCGCCGAAGAAACTGCGGAGCGGTGACTACGCGACTTTCGTCACCTACGGCGAAATGGTCTACCTCGCGACCGAAGCCGCCGACTACCTCGCCGCGGAATACGAGACGGCGCTCGACCTCTTCGATCTTCGCGCGCTCGCACCGCTGCAACTTGACGCCATTGAGGCCTCCCTCGCGCGCACGGGCCGCCTCATCGTGCTGCACGAAGGCCGCCGCACCCACGGCTTCGGCGCGGAACTCGTCGCTCGGCTGACCGAGAAATATTTCGCAAAACTTAAAGCCGCCCCGCTGCGCATCGCGTCGCTCGACCTGCCGGTGCCCTTCGCGCCGGAGCTCGAAAAGGAATACCGCCCGACCACAGAAAAAATCATCGAACGCATCACAGCGTGGATGGAGTGAGCGGATTTTCGATTTTGGATTCTCGATTTTCGATTCACAAACACCGGCCACATCTCTCCAACTGTGATGCTGAAATCCAAAATCGAGAATCCAAAATCGAAAATTCCCCGCGCCTCGTGGGCGCGCGTCCGCCTCTTTGCGATGGACGTCGATGGCGTGCTCACGGATGGCACGGTGCAAATCAACTCCGATGGCACTGAGGCGAAGAACTTCTCCATCCTCGACGGCATGGGTTTGAAGCGACTGGAAAAATCCGGCGTCGCGGTGGCCTGGATTAGCGGGCGGCCCTCGGGTGCAACGACCGCCCGCGCGAATGAATTGAAGATTCCCCACGTGATCCAAGGCCGCACCGACAAGCTCGCGGCGCTCCAGGAACTCGCGGCCGAACTTTCCCTCTCGCCCGCGCAGTGCGCCTACATGGGCGACGACGATATCGACGCGCCCGCGATCGCTTGGGCCGGAGTTGGGATCGCTCCCCGTGGCTCGATGCCCGCGGCACTCGCCGCCGCCGCCATCGTCCCTGCGCGCCCCGCCGGGCACGGAGCCGTTCGTGAAATCTGCGAACTGATTCTAGCGTCGCGGGTCTAGCACGCTCCTATCCCGGTGAAACCCTCGCTCCTTTTCCTCGCGTTGCTGCCCTTGTGCTGCACTCGTGCGCAGGCGCCGGCCGCGGTTTCGCCGGGCCCAACGGCCACGACCGGCGCCCCCGCCTTGAATTGGGTCCTGCCTATTTTCACGGATAAGGAAGGCTACCGCGCGATGACCCTGCGCGGCTCCGAGGTTCGCCCGGTCGGCAAGAACGTCGCGGTCACCGATCTCAGCATTTCGATTTTTTCCGGGGACGCGAAAGCCCAGGTGGACAGCATGCTGCTCAGCCCGACCGCGGTTTTTTCACCCAAGGAGAATCGCGCGAGCGGCGACAAAACCGTGCGCTTCATTCGCGACGACGTGGAAGTGACCGGCTTCGGCTGGACCTACGATCACGCCGCGCGAAAAGTTTCGCTCCGGGAAAACGTCCGCGTCACGTTCCGCGCCCAGATCAACGACATCTTGAAATGACCCGCCTCCGTCACCTCGCCATCGCGGGCCTCGCCGCCTTCACCCTCCCGCTCATCAGCGCGGAGCCCCCGCCCGCACCGACCCCACCGAAGGCTCCGCTGGTGCCGACCGAAATCGTCAGCGGCGCCGCCGAGATGGTGAGCACGGACAAGGAAACCACGTTCACCTTTTCCAAGGGCGTCACGGTCACCGCCACCAACCTCAAGATCACCTGCACCGATCTCGTCGTCATTTCCAAGCGCTCGGGGGATCCCTCAGCGACGATTGGCAAACAGGACAACTTCAAGTCGCTCGTCGCAACGGGCCGGGTCCACATTTTGCAGAACGACCGCGAGGCCTTCTGCGACCGCGCGGAGGTGTTCCCCGGCGACGACAAGGTCGTGCTCACCGGCAGCCCACGCGTGCGCAGTCTCGACGGCCTCTATCAGGCGAGCGGACCGAAGATGGAGCTGCTCCGCGGCGAACGCCGCGCCCAGATGATCGGCGACGGCACCGCGCGTCCCACCATCACCCTGCCCGCTCTCAAGGATCTCGGTTACGACAAGGTGCCGGATAAAAAGAAAGCGGCGCCGACGGGAGCCACGTCGGCGCCCGAAACGCCGAAAGCGGAGCCACCCGCTCCCGCGCCCAAGCTCACGGTGCCATTGCCCGTATTGCCGAAATGAGTGCCCCCACTCCCGCGACGTCCGAGATTCAAACCGAGGGCTTGGTCAAAACGTTTGGCCAACGCACCGTCGTCAATGGCGTGAGCCTGCACTTTCGCGCCGGCGAAGTCGTCGGCCTGCTCGGCCCCAACGGCGCCGGCAAGACCACGACGTTCTACATGGTCGTCGGCCTGGTGCCGGCCACATCCGGCCGCGTGCGACTCGATGGCACCGACATTACGCGGCTGCGCATGCACGAACGCGCGCGCCACGGCATCGGTTACCTACCGCAGGAGGCGTCGGTGTTTCGCAAGCTCACCGTCGAGCAGAATATTTTGGCCATCGTCGAGGTGTCGGACATCCCCCGCAGTGAGCGGCGCGCCCGGGTCGACGAGCACCTCCACGAGCTCTCGCTCACGCATGTCGCGAAACAGAAAGCCTACACCCTCTCGGGAGGCGAGCGCCGCCGGCTCGAGATCGCGCGCGCCTTGGTGACGCGGCCGAAGTTTCTCCTGATGGACGAGCCGTTCGCCGCCATCGATCCGATCTCAGTCGCCGAGGTGCAGAAGATCATCCTCGCCCTAAAGTCGCGCGGCATCGGTGTCGTCGTCACCGACCACAACGTCCGCGAAACACTCCGCATCGTCGATCGCGCCTACCTCATCCATCAGGGCAAGGTGCTGACCGAAGGCACGGGCGATTTCCTGATCAAGGACGAGCAGGCGCGGAAATTTTACCTCGGCGAGGGATTCAATCTGTGAGGCGGAATAGTTGAGAGTTGAGAGCTTGGAGCTGAGAGCCAAGCCTTCCGAAACTGCCTCAGCCCGCCGCTTCAGGACTTCGTTCGCTCAGCTCTCAACTCTCAGCTCTCAGCTTTTCATTCCCCATGCAAAAAGACGTTCACGGGATCACGGTCGCACATTTCTTCGAGACCTTTCGCGACAAGCTGAAGCTCCAGTTGGAGGTCGGTGAACGCGGCCTGCACCGGATGATCCACGAGGGCACGATCAACCGGCCGGCGCTGGCGCTCACGGGATTTTTCAAGTATTTCGCGCACCGGCGCGTGCAGGTGCTCGGTGCGGCCGAGTGGAGTTTTCTGAAGACCCAGCCGCCGGAAAACCAGATTGCCGCCCTCCAGGAAATGGTGCGCCGGGGCATTCCGTGCATCGTCCTCACGCGCAACTACCACCCGACCGCGCCGATGGTCACGGTCGCGAAGGAGATGAACCTCCCGATTCTCCGCACGCCGATGATCACGATGAACTGGATCAATCTGGCGACCATCGCCCTCGACAATGAATTCGCGCCGCGTGGCAGCGAGCATGCGACCACGCTCGATATCAAGGGCGTCGGCGTGATGCTCCGCGGCGATTCCGGCATCGGCAAAAGCGAGTGCGCCCTCGCGCTCATCGAGCGCGGCCACTCGCTCGTCGCCGACGATCTCACGCTGGTCCGGCTCCTCGACGAGCGCGAACTCATGGCCTCCAGCCGTGCGCTCAACCGCGGCTACATGGAGTGCCGCGGTATCGGCATCATCAACGTCGCGGAAATGTTCGGGGTGAAGTGCGTCCGCCTTGAGAAGCGCATCGACATGGTGATTACCCTCCGCGAGTGGAAGGAAGGCGTGGACGAGGAACGCACGGGACTCGACGAAGCGCGCTACGAAATGCTCGGAAAGAGCCTGCCCCACGTCGAACTCTACGTCCGCCCCGGCCGCGACATCGCCCGGCTGGTCGAGGTCGCCGCGCTCACGCAAGCGCTCAAGAAAATGGGCCACGATCCCGCGCGCGATTTCAACAACCGGCTCATTGCCCACATGGCCGAGCAGGCCGCGCAGGTGAAGCCCACGAAAATCCGCCCGGTGGATCGCGAGGAGAAGGCGCCGGGGAGTTGAGCGGGTGTCAGCTCTGCGCATGGGTGCGTCCCGCCGCGTAGTGATTGTTGGCGCGATCACGCACTGGCAGTTCCCCCCGCTTCCGTAGCGTGGCCCGCCGACCTCTGACCTGAGCGAGTTCAGGATCTGCAGTTTAAAAAAGAGCGGGGACCGCAGTGGTTACGGCAGCTCGTAGACCTCGATGGTCGCCACGCCATTGGCCGAAGTGCCGACACCGGACACCGTCGCGGTGTAGGAGCCGGGCGGCAGCGTCAGCAGCAATGCGGACTCCTTCGCATTCAGCGGCGCAAATCCGGTCGCAGTGATCTCCACCGCCCGCGGATGGGCCTGCCAGTCATCATTCTGATCGATCGACTGACCGGCGCTGTTCCAAATACGCAGCTGCGGATCGACGAGGGCAACCGCCACCCCGAACTGCGTGAGTGAGGGACCTCGCGTCGTCACGAGAACGTTGACCGGCGAGGGCCCGGCGACGACGAAACCCGCGATGAGCGCAGCCTCTCCCGGACCCACCAGCCCGCGCACGGAGGTATTGATTACCCCCTGCGCCGGCTCTTTCGGAACGAGCGAGAAATCGACCACCGTCACTCCGGCGGGAAACGTCCCTACCAGCGTGGCGGCACCCGTGGTCAGGCTCACGCTGTAAAAATTACTGCCTCCTCCTCCCACCACAGTGGAGGCAAAGGCCGTGGTCGGGCTGAAAATATCCAGTCCGCTTTGCTCGCCAAAATCGAAACCCAGCCGGCCCACCGTGACCAGCGTGCCGTTGTTCGGCGGATCCTGCCGCACGAGCACATCCCGGGCATAGTCGATGTCGAAAAGCACGGTGGTCGCAGGCGTGCGACCCGCGATCGAGTTCGTGTAGGCGGCGCTGGAAACCTGCGGCGTCGCCCCCGCATTCGCGTCGCCAGCCGCATAGGCCAGCGCACCGTCGACCGTCACCGCGCCGGTCTCAACATTGACGCGCAGGCTCTGGCCGGTGTTGGAGACGATGCGCAACCGATCGGCCGCAGGATTGAAATCGACGCCGAATGCCGTGCCCGCCAGCGGCACACTGAGCGTGCTCAGCGGCGTGGCCGCACCCGTCGTGGCGTTGAGGGTTACGAGCCGGCTTTGGTTGGTGACGCCGATCAGCGCGCGCGTGAGCGGCCGGTGATCGAGGCCCACAAGCGTCTCACCCGCGGCCAACCCCGTGAGGGGCGCCGTCGCCAGCGCGGTGCCGGGAGCGGTGACACTGAAGGTGACCAAGGCGCCATTGGCACTGAGGGCGATCGCTTGCTGCGCATACACGGAGGCCGCGAACGAACTGCCGACGAGAATAAGGCCAAACGAGAACAGAGGATGATGCTTCATATTTAGGAAGAGGTGAACCCACACGGGAGCAGGCGGAAGTGGTTCGCTGCTCCGCGGCGCGCGGATGCAAAAAAGACGCCCGGCGCAAGCGCCGGCCTCCGGCCTTGCTTCTTGCCAAGCCGGCCGAGCCACGCAGTTTTGCGCCCATGTCTTCTCCCGCCCTGCGCATCGACGGACGCAAACCCGATCAGCTGCGCCCCATTTCATTCGAGGCCAACATCGCGCCGCATGCCACGGGCTCCGTGCTCGTTTCGTTCGGCCTCACGCGCGTGATCTGCGCGGCGACGATTGAGGCCAACGTGCCGACGTGGATGAAACAACAACGCGTCCCCGGCGGCTGGCTCACGGCGGAATATTCGATGCTCCCCTACTCCACGCTCGATCGGAAGCCACGTGAGATCGCGAAGGGCAAACCCGACGGCCGCAACATCGAGATCCAGCGTCTCATCGGCCGCTCGCTCCGCGCCGTGCTCGATCTCCAGAAGCTCGGACAAAACACCCTCTGGATCGACTGTGATGTGTTGCAGGCCGACGGCGGCACCCGCACCGCCTCGATCACCGGCGCCTACCTGGCCGCGCGCCTCGCCGTGCAAAAGCTCCTCGATGCAAAAAAAATCCCGGAAAACCCGCTCACCGATTCCGTCGCCGCGGTCAGCGCGGGAATTTTTGGCGGCCAGGCTTTGCTCGATTTGAACTACGTCGAGGACAAGGACGCCGAAGTGGACGCCAATATCGTCATGACCGGTCGCGGGCAATTCGTCGAGGTGCAGGGCAGCGGCGAGGAGACGACTTTCTCGGGCGATCAATTGCAGGCGCTACTAGGGCTCGCGCAAAAGGGCCTCAAAGAACTCGCCGCGCTGCAATCCGCCTTTCTCGTGCAGCAATTGCTCAAAAGCTAGCGGCCAAACGCGCGCGCCAGCGCCAGCGCGAGCTCATTCATTTCGATGGGTTTTGGGACGACGGCCTTGACGTTTAGACGCTGGAGTTCCTCGGGCGTGTGATCGCCGAAAAATCCACTCGTGATCAGCACCGGCAGCGACGGCCGGATGGTCACAATTTTTTCCGCGAGTTGGATTCCAGTCATACCCGGCATCATGTAGTCGGTGAGCAACAAATCGAAATCGTCAGCCCCCGCTGTAAATCGGGTCAGCGCTTCGTTTGGACTGGAGAATTCCGTCACGTGATAGCCAAGGCCCTCCAGGATCAACTTCAGCGTCTCAAGCACAATTGGCTCGTCTTCGACCAGCAGCAGCTGCTCGCCCTTGCCGCGCGGCTGCTGCGTGAGCAGCGGCGTGACGGGAGCAGCCTTCGCCGTTTGCGCGGGAAAATAAACTTGGAATGTCGCGCCCGCGTCCGGCTGGCTGCGCACGGCTATGGCACCGTGGTGCCCGCCCACGATCCCATGCACGACTGAAAGCCCCAAGCCGGTGCCCTGTCCCGCCGGCTTGGTGGTGAAAAACGGATCGAAAATCCGGGGGAGAACCGCCCCGTCAATGCCACACCCCGTGTCCGTCACTTCCAAACGCACATGGGGGCCCGGGCGCAGGTCGGGCAAATTACGGACGATGGCCGCATCCACGTCCACCGCCTGCAACCGCACGGAGATCAGTCCGCTCTGTTTTGGCAACGCCTGAGCCGCATTGATGCCAAGGTTCATCACGACCTGATGCAATTGCGTCGGACTGCCGATGATCCGCGGCACGTTTGGCTCCACCGTGAACTCGATGCTGACCGTAGCCGGGAGAGTGGATCGCAGCAAAGCCAAGGCTTCCTCCACGATCTCCCCCACCTGAACGGATTCCTGCCGGCTCTCCTCGGCGCGGCTGAAAAGAAGAATCTGCCGCACGAGATCCTTGGCGCGATGACCGCACGCGAGCACGGCCTCGAGGTATTTCACAAAACGCGGGTGCCCCGGCGGGCATTCCTCGCGGGCGAGCATCGAGTAGTTGATGACGCCGGTTAGGATGTTGTTGAAATCATGCGCGATGCCCCCGGCGAGCGTGCCCATCGCCTCCATCTTCTGCGTGGCGCGGAGCCTGCCCTGCATTTGCTCCCGCTCTTCCTCCGCGCGCCGTCGTTCCGTGATATCGCGAAAACTCCAGACTCGGCCAACCGGCTGGCCACTGGCCGAAACCATTGGGCGGGAAAATCGCTCGAAGAGACGCCCATCTTTGAAATCGAGCGTGTCGAAACTCTCCTCCATTGGATGGTCATACAAATACCGCATCGTCTCGAAAAATCTCTGGGGCGCGGCCAGCTGACTCATGGCATATTGCAGGGCAGCATCGTCGTCACGAGAGGCAAGAATCTCCGCCGGGACCCGCCACATCGTAACGAAGACGCTGTTCATCGATTCGATCCGGCGATCGGCCCCAATCGTCATGATTCCGTCCGCAGTTGATTCAAGCGTAGCCCGGAGCGATGCCAGCGTGCGGGCATTGGATTCTTCCACGCGCTTGCGCTCCGTGATGTCGGTGATCGTGCCGACCATGCGCTCCGGGGCGCCGGAACTGTCGCGCACGACGACCTTCCCTCGGTCGAGAAACCAGCGGTATTCGCCGGACTTCGTTCGCAAGCGGACTTCGTTTTGTTTCACCGGAAGTCGCCCCGCCATGTGTTCCGCCAACGCATGCTGGACGATGGCGACATCGTCGGGATGCAGGATGGAGAAATAGAACTCGACCCGCGCCGGCACCTCCCCGGGAAGATAGTCGAGAAGCCGCGCCCATTGCGGGCTAAAATAGAAGGCGCCGGTTTTGACACTCCAGTCCCAGACACCGTCATTCGTCGCCTCCAGCGCATGGCTCAACCGCGCTTCGCTGTCTCGCTGCGCAGTAATATCCAGCAGGGAATTGAGACTATATCGCTGCCCGCCAATTTCGATAATGCTGCCGGTGTAGGCCACATAGAATATTTCGCCGTTCTTGCGCCGCATCTTCGCCTCGAAGCTCGATACCTGGCCCTTGGCGATCAATTCCGCCACATAGCGTGCGCGTTCATCCGGATCTGCCCATAGGCCCAGCTCGACCGTGGTGCGGCCCAGGGCCTCTTCCCGCGTGTAACCGAAAGTCGACACGCCCGAGGCGTTGAACTCCACCAAGCGACCTTCCGGAACCGTGAGGAGGCCGATCATGATCGGACTGCGATCGAACACGGCGCGGAACCGCTCGTTGCTCTGCAGCAGCAGCGCTTCGGCCGCCTTTCGCTCCGTAATGTCGCGAATGCTATTCCGATACTCAACCACTCCCCCGTTCGCCGCCCGAACAATGACCGTCGACTGCTCGACCCAGATTATTCGCCCCGAATGCGTCGGTGTCCTAAACTCAATCGTCGCCTCGAGCACGCCTTCCCGCTCCCACTGCCGGTAGGCGGTGATTACCCGCTTCCGATCCTCCGCGGCCACCAGCCGAAACACGGAGGTGCCAAGCAACTCCCACTCGGTTTTTCCCGCCACCGCGGCGACGGCAGGGTTACAATAGGAAAACAAGCTGCGCCGGTCCGACACGTAGAAACCCTGATTGAGGTTATCGATGAGATTTCGGTAGATGCGCTCCGACGTCGCCAATTTGTCGGTTGCCGCCACCAGTTCGGCGGTGCGCTCGACTACCAACCGCTCCAAATTGGCATTGAGGTCGCGCACCTGTTCCTCAGCCTGGCGACGCGCGGTGATGTCGGTGTTGGTTCCAAACGCGCGCACCGCCCGGCCATTTTCATCCCGGGCCGTCACCCGCCCCACACTCAAGATCCAGGCCCAACTGCCGTCGGCCCTCGCGACCCGTTGTTCGACGCGGTATTCGTCGGTTTCGCCGTGGTAAGTCCGCCGTGTGGCGGCCATCATCGCCGCGCGATCATCGGGATGGGCGATTGCCAGCAGTGCCTGGCCGGTCGCGACGCGCGGCGCCGGCGGCAGTCCGCGAATCTCCGCCCAAGTGGCATCCAACATGATGCGGTTGGCGGTAACATAATTTTCCCAGATGCTCGTCCGTGACGCACTGAGTGCCAGCTCGAGCCGTTGCCGAACCGCACGAATTTCGCTTTCTGCCGACTTAATCGCGGTGATGTCAGACACCACACCATCGCGCACTTGGGCCCCGTCGGCCCGGCGCTCGCAGAGGTGCGAACGAAACTGCATCCAAAGTTCGCCACCGTTCGGGTGCCGCAATCGCACCGGAATCGAAGCCGGAGCGCCCGTGGCCAGCGCCTGCGCCACTGCCTGCCGGAAACCCGGAAGATCGTCGGGATGCACGAGCGAAAAAACCGCCGCCGCGTCGCTGAGGAATCGTGACGCGGGCAAGCCGATGAGACTCTCCACGTTCGGGCTAACATAGGTGCATTCCATCCTGCCATCGCGATGATAAACCATCCGGTAGACGCAGGTGCCTTCCAAGTTGGCGTTGATCGAAGACATCACTTGCTCGCGTTCGTGCACCGCCCGGTCCGCAGCGATCCGTTCGACACGTTTGGTCGCTGAGTCACCGCCCATGCTGCGCCACACTATGACGCCAGCTCCCGCCAGCACGCCCAACGACACCAGGGCGCCGCCCAGTAAAATACGATCCGCCATCAAAAACGCCTGCTCCGGCGCGCCCTCCGCCAACACCAACGCGGCCTCGGGGCTCAGGACCGCGTGGACCAGATATGTGACGCCGACGATGACGCCGCCAACCGCGCCGAGGGACCAGGCGATTCGGGCACGGAACGTCATGCACTCATTGGGGAATAATGCCGCACGAGGTTCACTAGAGATGAGTCAGAACATCACGGACAACACTATTCTCCGTTTCTGGCGAGCCACCTCCACTGGGTGCCAACGGCTATTTTCTCTCGACTGGTTTCGATGCGACGACCGCCCCGAAACTTCCGCCCTCCGCGGCTTTCACGAAACCCTCGGTCACGCTCTTCAACTCCTCCCAGCGCCGGCGGATGGTCCTCGCCTCATCCTTGGTGATCGTGTTGTCCGCGGAGGCCCGCGCAATCGTCGCGAGCATGTCGGCGAATTCCTGCACGATGTCGTTCGTCGCTGGAATCACCCCGGCCGGCGGCAAGTTGTGCGGATTGCGAATGAAGAAACCGTCGGCCTGCTCGCACACCCATTGCGCGACGTGCGCATCACCCGTGATTCGGATGAGGTGACCCACGCGGTCGAGCGGGCTGCTTGCACCGCTGCCACTGTCGTCCTCCGGCGGCTCCGCCCACTTGTAAATGAGCGAAAGCGAGAGATTCATCTCCGCCGCAATTTGCTTGGCGCTGGTTTTCTTGAGGACATCCCTCATCACCTCGTGCGAGTGCATCAGCCGCGACCGTGGGTAGGCGCCGCCGAAACGCAATCCCGCGCACGGCGCACGGTCCGATGATGCGCTAAACCGGGTGGAACAGGAAGTGAGGTCAGCGCAGTGCCAGTGGTGGCACGGCCGTTCCGCGCGTGGGCTGAGGACCACGGGCAAGATGCCAGTGCCACTCCAAACGTTGACCTCACGTCCTGTTACACCCCGCCGAACCGGTGCGCGGTTTTTTTTGCGTGCGTCCCCCGCTCCCGTTCTGACTTACTCCGCGCTCCCTCTCACTTTTACTTTTTCAAATGAACATCCACGAGTATCAGGCCAAGGCTCTCTTCGAGAAATTCGGCGTGCCCGCCCCCAAGGGTGCCGCCGCTACTTCGCCGGAGGAGTTCATCAACGCCCTCGCCCAGCTGCCCGAGGGCCCGACGATGGTGAAGTCGCAAATCCACGCCGGCGGCCGCGGCAAGGGCACGTTCACCGACGGCTTCAAAGGCGGCGTGAAATTCTGCAAAACCAAGCACGACGCCAAGGAGATCGCCAGCAAGATGCTCGGCAACACCCTTGTCACGATCCAGACCGGCCCCGCCGGCCGCAAGGTCCAGACGATCTACTTCACCGCCGCGAGCGACATCAAAAAAGAATACTACCTCGCCATCCTCCTCGACCGCGCCTCGTCGAAACCTGTCATCGTCGCCTCCACCGAGGGCGGCGTTGAGATCGAGAAGGTCGCCCACGACTCGCCGGAAAAAATCCACAAGGTCCTCGTCGATCCCGCCTACGGGCTAGCCGATTTCCAAGTGCGCGATCTCATCACCAAACTAGGCCTCACCGGCGTCGAGGCGAAGAATGCAGGCAAACTCATCCGCAATCTCTACACGATGTTTTGGGAAACCGACGCCGCGATGGTCGAGGTCAACCCCCTCATCACGACGCCGACGGGCGAGGTGCTCGCACTCGACGCCAAGGTCTCCTTCGACTCCAACGCCCTCTACCGCCACCCCGAAATCGTCGCGCTCCGCGACCTCAACGAGGAAGATCCGAAGGAAATCGAGGCCTCGAAATTCTCGCTCAGCTACATCGCGCTCGACGGCAACATCGCCTGCCTCGTCAACGGCGCCGGCCTCGCGATGAGCACGATGGACATCATCCAGCACTACGGCGGCACGCCCGCCAACTTCCTCGATGTCGGCGGCGGCGCCTCGAAGGACCAAGTCAT
>JANOAF010000545.1:0-4122 GCA_031411015.1 Opitutaceae bacterium
GGCGTCGGCCGCGCAGCGAAAGCCCACCATGCCGCTGCGGTCCTTGCCCGGCGCCATGAGGAGATATTTCCCATGTTGATCGAGCTGCCACGCCTGCGGGAAATACCAGTGCGACGTCTGCGGGCAGTAGCTGCTGCCACCGCGCAGGATCGCAGTGCGCGTATGCGCATCGGAAAACTCGTCGGTCCATTGCCAAACGTTGCCGACGAGATCCATCACGCCGAACGGGCTCGCGCCGAGCGGATGCGCATCGACATCCGCGGGCGGCACGAGTGCGCGAACGCGGTTGGGTGCGGGCACGGCGTCGGCGCGCCAGTCGTTGCCCCACGGGAAGAGCCGGCCGTCGGTCCCCTGCGCGGCGTATTGCCACTCCCACGAGTGCGGCAGGCGCTTGCCGGCCCACGCGGCGTAGGCGCGCGCGTCCTCGAGCGAGATCCACGTGACCGGTTTCTTTTCCCAGCCAACGGGAGGCGCGCCACGTTTCCAGTCGCGGAGAAAATTATGATCGTCCGCCGGGCGATAACGGGTGGCGGCGATGAACTTCTTGAAATCGGCGTTCGTAACGGAAAAGCGGTCGAGGTGAAACGTGCGCAGCTTCATGCGCCGCAGGTGCGACCGCCGCGCGGACGGCTCCCACGGGAATTGCACGTCGTGGCCCTCCCACGTGAAGCCCTCGATCTCGACGCCGGTGACGCGGAAGTCGAACTCGCCGGCCGGAATCGTGAGCATGCCGGTGGGCGCGGTGGCGACGGGCTTCGTCGGCGCGATGGGCGTCATCGTTTGCGGGAGCGCGCGCCACTCGGCGGAGAGACGGCGCAGCGGCGTGCGCGTGAGGGCGCGGCGCTCCTTCAGGAAGGCGGCGAGTCCGGCGATTTTCGCGCCGCGCTCGACGGCGAGCACGGCGCCGAAGCCGCGCGGCTCGAGCGGAAACGCGAGCGTCGCGTGGCCGGCGCGGATGCGCGGGGTGAGCGGCGCGCCGGTCCAAGCATCGTAGTAGGCGCGGCCGTCACGATGCGCCACGCGAAGCTGGTCGCCTGAGAGCGCGTAGTCGTTGCGATTCACGATGGTCCAGAGCGTGGACGCCGCCTGAGGGAACATCGACGCGAAGACGTTGTGCTGCTCGGTGTGTGCGTAAGGTTCCCAGTCGGCGCTGACGAGGTGCGCGGGAAATTTGCGATAGAGATGTGCGATGCGGCGGAGCGCGGCGGCGTCACGCGGCGTGAACTGGTTGAAGAGGCCCCAGATGTTTTCCCAGGAGTTGTAGCCGGTGCCGTTGAAGAAAATGTAGTGGAAGTCGTTCGTGCGATCGCGGCCCCAGCGATTCTCCGTGTTGGTCATGTGGCGCGGCTCGAGCCACTTCAATTTGGCGACGGGCAACGCGACTTGGTCGGGGAGCAGTTTACCCCAGCTCTGGAGGTTCCACGCGAGCGCCTCGTCGGAGAGCGGCACGCCCTCGGGCTCGAGCACGAGCGGGCGGCCGATCGCGTCGGCTGCGTCGTGAAACGCGCGCGGCACGCCGCTGTAGGTGTCGCCGTTCACGCCGTCGGCGCCAATGGCCTTCGCGAGGCGCGCGATGCACTCCCAATCGGGCGCGCCGGCGGGACGCGTGCCGTTGTCCCAAGGCTTGGTCGGAATGAAAACCTTCACGCCGCGCCGGTGAAAATCATCGACCGCGCGCTTCAGGCCCGCGAGCCCGCCCGGCAAATCGGCGGCGAGGTCGAACTGGTTGCGGTCGTCAATGCCGATGTTGGGGTAGACATACCAGATGAGCACGCTGTCGATGCCGCCGTAGCGCGCCTCGAGATCGTCAAGGTAGCGATCAACGGTATAGCGGCGCTTCACCGGGTCGTAGAAAAACCGGTCCTCGACCATCATCTGCGCGTGGACGAAATTGCGCTGCGACCACGTGAGCTCGGGCCGCTCGTAGTTCGCGCCGCTGTAGCCCATGCGCGTGAGGTGCTCGACGCGCCACTCGCGAAAATCACGCACCCACGCGGAGGCCGCGGCGTTCACGTCCTGTTTCCACTGGCCGATGGTCTGCATCGGCCAGCCCGGCATCGAGACCGGCAGCGGCAGGTGCGGGCCGTTGCGCGCGTGCGAAAGCTGAAACTCGACGATGCGAGGAGAAGGGGCGCGGGGCGTTTTGCTCATCGGGGGAAAGGCGGGATTGGCAAAGCAAACGTTTGCGTCCCTATTTTTCCCTGTCTATGCAAATCGCACCGTGCGACGGTGCCTTGTCTCATCGCGCTCAAAAAATGCCCTCTCCTTTTGCTCCCGCTGGCGCCATCGTCCCATGAAGAAAACATCCAGCTTGGTGGACGTCGCACGTCGCGCGGGGGTGAACATTTCCACCGTCTCCCGCACGATCAATCAGACTGGCAAGATTGGCGCGGAAACCCAGGCGCGGGTGCAGAAGGCGATGCGGGAGCTGGGTTACAAACCCAATCGCGTCGCCCGCCGCCTGCGCGCCAGCCAGTCCTCCACCCACCTGCTCGGTCTCATCATCCCCAACATCCAAAATGTTTTTTTCGCCGATCTGGCGCGTGGCGTCGAGGACGTCGCCTATCGGCATAACTTCGCGGTGCTCCTCTGTAACTACGACGAGGACGAGGCGAAGGAGCGATTCTACCTCGACGTGATGCAGGCCGAGTCCGTGGACGGCATTATCCTGCCGCCCATCCACGAAAACGATCCCGCGGTGCTGAACGTCGTCCGCAGCGGCACGCCGGTCGTGTGCGTCGATCGCAGTCTCTCGAGCGGCAACCTCGACAAGGTGGAAGTCGACAACCACATGGGCGCGCTGAAAGCGGTCGAGCACATCATTGCGCAGGGCCACAAACGCATCGGCCTCATCGGCGGACCGGCCGACTCCTCGACCGGCCGCGAGCGCTTGCGCGGCTACAAAGAGGCGCACGTCCAAGCCGGACTCGCGGTGAAGCCGGAGCTCGTGCGCTTCGGCGATTTCAAGCAGCCGAGCGGACGCACCATTGCGCACGACTTGCTGGGGCTGGCGAAACCGCCCACGGCGCTCTTCGCGTGCAATGGGCTGATGATGGCCGGCGCGCTGGAAGCCATCGCCGAGCGGGGCCTGAAAATCCCGAAGCAAATCGGCATCGTCGGCTTCGACGATCTGCCGCTGGCCGACGTGTTCAACCCTCCCCTCACCATCGTGCGCCAGCCCGCCTATGAAGTGGGCCGCAGCGCGGCGGAGTTGCTGCTCAAGCGCATTGAAGATAGCACGCGGCCGGCGACGAGCTTGCGGCTGCTGCCGGAACTCATCGTGCGGAAGTCGTGCTGAGCCGGCACCGTCGCTTGTCGAGGATTCGCTTGACGCCCAATGGGGGCAAACGTTTGCCTGCGCATGGTCCGTTGCGACCCAGGCACCGAGCAGAACTCAACTTGTTTCATGGCATCTTCCCCCGAGGTCGTCGTCGTCGGCAGCATCATGCAGGATCTGACGCTGGTTTGCGCGGAGTTCCCCCGCAGCGGAGAGACTGTGGTCGGACGTATGCGGAGCGGCCAAGGTGGCAAAGGTTCCAATCAAGCCATCGCGGCCGGCCGGGCCGGGGCGCGGACGCTCTTCATCGGCGCGATGGGCCGCGACGGATATGCCGACCAGGCCGAAAAATTCTATCGCGCCGAAAAGATCGGCTGCCGGATTGCGCGCAAACTCAGACAGCCGACCGGCACGGCTATCATTCTACTGAACCGTTCCGGTGAAAATGAGATCGTCATCGATCCTGGCGCGAACGCGCGGCTCGCAGCGGCCGACGTGCCGTTGGCCGCGTTGCGCGGCGCCCAGGTGGTGCTGACGCAGCTGGAATCCAACCTCGCCACCACCGCGCACGCGCTCCGGGTCGCTCGCCGCGCGAGGGTCACGACCATCTTCAACCCGGCGCCGATGCGGCCCGACTTCGCTGCGTCGCTGCTGAAGCACGTCGATATTCTGATCCCAAACGAGAGCGAATTTGTCGCGCTCGTCCGCCAGTTGCCGCAGTTGCGGCGGACCTCTTTCAGTGAGGCCGAGCTTCACGCGTTGCGCGGCGAAGCGTTGCACGCGCTCTGCCGCGAGTTTGGCGTGCCCACGCTCATCGTTACGCTCGGGAGCAAGGGCTGCTTTGT
>JANOAF010000546.1:0-9049 GCA_031411015.1 Opitutaceae bacterium
CGAGCCGGTCGCTGCCGCCGCGGGCGCGGATACCGGCACGATCGCGTTCACCATCGATCCGCAACTCGACGGCAGTGGTGTTGCTGCGCCCGGCGCGACCAATGTCCGCCACGTGCCGGTCGCAACGATCGATGGGGTCGTAGCCACCCACCATTTCAACGGGCCGTTCGGGATCAAGCTCGACACTCACGGGCACGAACTCGCCGTGCTCGAAGGCGCGACCCACACGCTCGCAACCGCATCGCTGCTCGTAATTGAGGCCTACAATTTCCAGCTCACGCCGGATTGCCCGCGCTTCCATGAACTTTGTGCGCGACTCGAGGCCTACGGTTTCCGCTGCATCGACCTCGCCGATCCCATGCGCCGGCCGCGCGACGGCGCGCTGTGGCAGATGGACCTCGCCTTCATGCGGGCGGAGAGCCCGGTGTTTGCGACGAACACTTACGACTAACCGGCGTGCTCCAGTAATTCGTCGAAAGTGAGAAACCCGTGCCGCGCGACGCGCTCCGCGTAGATCGCGAGGTTGGCGAGGCGGAACCGCCAGCGCGCACGCCGTAACTCCGCCGCGGGCCGTGGCGCGAGCAGCCCGAGCTTTTCATCGACGCGCGCTCGCTCGGCGATCATCGCGGGACGGTTCTTCGTCGCCTGTCCGGGACGCAACCGGAACGCCGCGACCTCCCGGCGTGTCGCGCACACAAACGGAATCCCCCGCACACAGGCCCGCGCGAGAAACTCCGAGTCGCCGCAGAACCGCAGCGTCGCATCGAAGCCGCCCATTGCCTCGAACACCGCGCGCGTCACGACGGTGCCGTGTTGATAGACTGGCTCGAGCCGCTGGGCATAGAGGGCGCGATTGAGCACAGGTGACGGCGAGATCGAAATCGCGCCGAGCCGTTTGCCCGTCGCGCCGATCAGACGCACGCCGCCGTAGGCGATGAGCGCTTGCGGCTGTCCAGCGCCTGCAGCTGCCTGCATCACCTTCGAATACTGCGGCAACAGAAGATCGTCGTCGTTGAGATACGTGAATGCCTCCCAATCGCCCACCGCCGAAAGCCCGGCATTGATCGCGGCATACATGCCACCGCCAAGCTCGGTCACCACGCGCAGGTGGGGAAAACTTATCGCGAGCGATCGCACCGCCACCGCGGGAGTGACGAGCACATGCTCACAAGGCACCGCGCACGCGGCGACGCTCGCGACCGTTTCCGCGAGCCACGGCGATTTGCCGAGCGTGGGCGTGACGACGAGGAGTTTCATGCGCCGCGCAGGACGTCGCTGTAGAGTTCGCGGTAAGCCTCAGCCGCAAGCTCGCGGGTGAACACGCGCAGCACCTTCTCCCTTGCGCGACGGCCCAGCGCCGCACGAAGCGCCGTGTCACTCACCATCGCGTGTAGCTCAGCGGCAAGCCGCGCTGGCTCTCCCGTGGGCGCCATCAACCCGTTGACGCGATGATCGATGATCTCCGGAATCCCTCCGGTCGCATAAGCGACCACGGGCGTGCCGACTGCCATCGCTTCAATGACCGTGTTGGGCAAATTATCTTCCAGCGAAGGCGCCACAAAAACATCGGCCGCCGCATACAACGACGCCATTGCGTCCTCTCCCGCGATTTCACCGAGCCGATGGACCTTGAACCCGCTCAACTCGCCGGTGACCGGCGCGGCGCTGCCAAACAAGACGAGTTCCACCGCACGCTTCACCCCCAAGCGGCCCAGCCAATCGAGGCTTTGCACCAGGTCAGGAAAACCTTTCCGGGGATTGCCGCGCAGCTGGGCCGAGCCCGCCAAGATGAGCAGCCGATCCTCCGGCAAGCCCCACCGCCGCCGCTGCGCCCTGCGATCCCGCGGCCCAAACCGGGCGGCATCGATTCCGTTCGGAATGACCCGCACGTCCGCCGAACGGAGCAGCGCGCTCTCCCGTGCCCGCTCTGCCAGCCAGCGACTGGGCGAGACATGGGTAATAGGCTTGCTGGCAAAGATCCGCTGCCGACGCCCCCAGCCGGAACGCGATAGATCGTGGTCGCGGCGCGCGCCAAGCAGCGGGCACCGGCCACATGATTCGGCAAACCGGCCGCAAGTGCCGGCGTAGTGGCACCCCCCCGTGAACGTCCACATGTCGTGCATCGTCCAAACCACGGGGGCCGGAATCTTCGCGAGCGATTCGAGCCGAAGGAAACCATGCGCCACCCAGTGCAGATGCACGATGTCGGGCTTTAGGACGCCGAGATGATGGCTGAGCCCATCCGGCACCCAGCCGACGGAAAAATTGGCCGCGGCTGCGCGATTCCCCGCCAGCGCCAGCCGATCGCAGCGGCGCTGAACGCGCAGCCAGAGTTTCATGAGCGCACCGCCGGGCGCCGTAATGTCGTCCCGATCCGAATCGCGCCGCCTGACCATCATGCGCGAATCCACCCCGCTCTCGCGCAACGCAACATGCAACCGGAAAGCCGCCTGCCCCGCCCCTCCGAACAGATCGTAAGCGCTGAGATGCACGACTCTCACGGCCGGATCGCCTCCATGAAAAGCGAGTCCGGCTTTCTCACGCGACCATCGACGGCATCGAGTCCATACGCCGCAAACCCAGGCATCCGGCTCTCGGTGGCCGAGACCCGTTGCGGATCGACGAACCCGCCTTCGAGCAACAGCTGGGAGAGCGACAGCGCATCATACATGACGCGATGCACCTCTCCGCTCTGGCGAAACCAGCCGACGTCAAACATCCGCCGCATGGGCCGGCCGCCGATCAAAAACATCAGCGCTCGCGCGAACTCGCGATGGGCGCGGCGCGCAATTTTCCCGAGAGTGATGTGCCTGCGCTGCGGGTCGGGCACCCTGCGCATGCCGTCGATCTCGCCACCGGCGCGTTCCCGCACCCGGGCGATTTGCCCGGCCGTCAACTGCCGCGCAAAGCCGGCCATCTCTCCGCCGGACACTTCCCGGCCGAGCTGATCGGCCAGCTCCAGTCGCGTCCACTTCCACAGCGTCGGCTCCGCCCCGCCGCGCGCCTCCGCCAAAGAACGCAGGTAGGCTTGCGCGATTCCTTCCAAGTCTGGCACGACGACCCGCATCACGCCGCCCGCACGGAGCACCCGCCGGCATTCACCAAGGAAAATCTGCGCGTCGTCCGCCGAAAGGTGTTCCAACAAATGCGCATGATAGACGCCATCGACGGTCCCGGTCGCGAACGGCAGCGGCCGCCGTGCATCGTAACGCCGCACGTCCGGCGCGGACGGCGCAACGTCGAGGTTGATCCAAGCGGGATGGTGGACTTCTCCACAGCCAATATTGACGAGAGTCACGGGCGCACGGCGTAGAGGTTGAGCTGTTGGTCAAACCCATCCGCAGGTTTGGCGGCAAGGAACGGCTGAGCGGGACCGTGCGCGACTTGCACGAAGCAGTTGAAACCCGCCGATTCAAGCAGCGCAATCGCGGCCCCGAGCCCGGGCCGCGCTCCTCCATGCCATTCGACAAACAAGGCCCGCACCCGCGACAGGACGGGAGCGATTTCGACTAGCACCTCGCCCTCGGCGCCCTCGATGTCGATCTTCAGCAGATCCACGCGTTCGGGCAACAGTCGCGAAAGCCGCGTCTGCGTGACAGAAATTGATCGTGCTTCCGCCGGTGCGGCGGCGAGCAGCCGGCCGCCGTCGGCGCCATCCGGCGCAAACAAGGACTGGCCATCGTTTCCCGCCACCGCCGCCTCGATCAACTCACCTTCGATGCCCCACTCCAGCAGGTTGCGGCGACAGCAAGCCGCCACGCCGGGATCGGGCTCGATTCCGAGATAACGGAAGTTCCCATACCGCCACTTCCAAAACAATGCCGCGAGCCCGATGTTTGCGCCCGCATCGACCAAGCACGGGACCGCTCCGTCCCTGCCGGCAATTTCATAGATGCGGTTGACGAAAATCTCATCCCACGCGCTCAGAAAACTCGCCGCATCACAGAGGTGAATCTGGCGCTTCGCGAAGACAACGGTCGCCGGCGTAAAGCGCGGGCGGCGTCGGAGCTGGCGGGCAAAGCGGTGTAACGCCCGATAGGCGGGACTGCGGGCCAATTCACGTAAATGCCAAGCCGGCTGCCGAACCAGCCCCCACCAAAGTCCGCGCGGATGATAAGGTCCGCTCATCGAAAAAGCCTGCGGAGCTTGCGCCCGACTCGGGTCGCGAGCGAGGGCGGCCGAAACACGAGCCGGCTGGTGCGCTCATCCGCCGCCTCGTCACAAGCGAGGCTGTCGGGATGCACCAGAGGAAACGGCATGGCGGCCAAGGGCAGGGCGGCCCACGGGCTGGCGCGGCGCGTGTGCGTCGCGTCCGCCCCGAAGCCAATGTTCGAAATCAAGTTTCGGTAGGACAGGATGCTCGTCATGCCATGCCGCCAGACCGCCAGCGTCCAGCGGTAATCCCAAGCATCAACGTCACCCGCCAAAGTTTCGTCGAAGCAACGCGCCCAGACCGCCCGCTCAGAGTCGTTCTCGATCACGGAGCCAAGCCAACCGCCTTCGCGCTCGTCGCGCCAGACCTGCATCTCGTGGTCGTAAAGCCGCCACGCGCGCCGCCATGTGGCCCAGCCCCAACCATGGGTGTAGCGGGAAAAAAAATAGCTGGGCCGATCCGGCCCCGGCGGGAGTTGAAAACTGCAGCCGGCAATCTGGGCGATGCCGGCGTGATCGCGATACCGGTCGAGCAGCTCCGCGCAAAAAGGGAAAAAAGTCGGATCGGGCAAACAGTCATCCTCCAAAATGATTGCCTCCTCGACTAACGTAAACGCCCAGTCGAGCGCGGACGAAATGCGCTTTGCCGCACCGAGGTTTGTCTCGGAAAAATTCCGGTGCACGTCGCAGGGCCAATCCACCTCGGCTACCACTCGTCGCACCTCGGCGCATCGCTCAGCCTCGCCCGGCCGATCACGACGCGGACCATCGGCGACAAGCAACAGCGTCCGCGGCTTCGCCTCGCGAATGCGCGCCCACACCTGCCGCGTGCATTCGAGGCGGTTGAAGACGATGAAAACGACCGGGGCTTTATTCATTGCACGCTAAGCGAAAAGACCGGATGCCGCGCCCCCGCGACCATCCCACCGGAAAAAATCTGATCCAACGCCATGACTTGGTTCCACGCCGCCACCGGCCACAGCGGCACTTGGCCGAGAAACGCCGCGGTCGCCGAGAACGTGCTCGGCGGGCTCACGATCAGATCGCAGAGCGACAGCTCGGACCAACTGCGCATCCAGTGGCCGCCGGCGTTGGCCGAGCCGGTCGCGAAGTAAACCGGCAGATCGGAAAACAGCCCGGGCTCGTGCCACCATTCTGACGCCAGGACGAACGCGATTCGCCGGCCGGGATACAGCGCGATCATCTGGCGCATCCAAATCGCGTATTGCGTGGCCGGAAAAAAGAAACGGCCGCCGTGCCACTCGCGATAGTCCGACTGGCGGAGAAACACCCCGATCACCAGCTCGTGCCCGCGCCGCACTCCGGCGATGAACTCCGCTGCGGGCGTGGCATGCTCGGCGGCAGGCCGGAAGAGTTCGCGCACCGCATCCTCGTGCTTCTCGACCAGCGGCCAGTTGGCGATTTTCCAGCCGCAGCAGGTCGTCACGGCGCGGCGCTTCACCCGCGCAAGGAAGTCCGCATCGAGCGCGAGGCTCTCTTCGTGCACGATGTCGAGCTCGACGGCCTGCCAGCCCGGCCACACGTGACCCGCCGCCTGCACGACGCGCGACAAACGGGTTTTCCTTGCGCAAGCTGCGAGCAGCCACGTCGGGCGCGCCGCGTGCCGTTCGGCCAGCCGGTCGGCGCGCCCGCCGCGCTGCGGAAAAACAGCGCCGAGATGCCCGTGCCACGCGTTGAAGTGGCGAGCATAGGGCCAGAACGCGAAGTTGAGCACCTCGACCTCGCCCGCGTGCTCCAGCGCCCACGCGATCCAGTGCGCGAACCGCAGCACTTGGTTGCCCAATCGCCCGCCGCCATGCGTGTAGATTACTTGGGGCAGCATGGACGGATCATTCGCGCGCCCGACCCTCGCGCCAGTGCGGGGCGAGCGCGACATAGTTGGCGTAGGAGAAGTGATCCATCCACGGCCGGTAGTTGCGCAACTCCAGCGCACGCGGAAAAAGTTTCGCGAGCACGTAGCCGCGGCCCTCGAGTAATCGATAGAGATCGCGCAACGTCGTGCCGGCATCGAGTGCGGCGCCGCCATACTCGAATTGAATCACGTCGACGGTTTCGGGCCGCAGCCGTTCGCCGAGGCCGCGCAGCGCGGCCACTTCGTGGCCCTCCACATCGAGCTTCAGCAGATCGACGCGCGCGACGCCGTGCTGCGCGAGGTAGTCGTCGAGCCGCAACAGCGGCACCGACACCGCCGCGCCTTTTTCACCGCTGTGTTCGGCGCGCGGGACCAACGAGGCCAGACTGCTCCCGCTCTGCCCGTCATAGAGCAACGCCTCGCCCACCCGATCACTGAGTGCGTTGGGCGTGAGCCGAAAGGACGGCTCGCCCGCAAACGCCGCGCGCAGCTTTACGACGCACGTCGGTGCCGGCTCGAACGCATGCACCTCCACCGCGACGCCAATCTCGCGCGCCAGCGCGAGCACGCAGCGGCTGTAATAGCCGCGATTCACGCCGCCATCGACCACGACGAAAGGCCGGCTCCGCCCCGCGCCCGCGGCACGATGCGTGATCAGCAGCTCGCGCAGGAGCCAGCGCTCGCCGTTCTGCTCCATTCGCGGATCGTCGTTGTTTTCGGCGAGCCGGAAGAGTTGCCGCCCGAGGGTGCGGACGACGCGGCGCCAGAGCGGAGACTGGAGCTTGGGTTTCATAATCATCAGGCGGAACGAAACTCCCGCATCGCCCGGCGGATTTTTTTCCGCCAGCGCACGAGGCCGCCCTCCGTGCGCGGCATCGCGAGGGTGTTTTGCACCCAGTCCGTGAGGAAGGTCCGCTCGGCCACAGGCACGGCGATGAGCACATCCTCAAACATCACGACGTGCCGCCGCCCGCCTATGCGCAGCGCATCGAGCACCGCGCCGAGATCCGGCCAAAGCTCCGCGCGGTGTGGACGCGGCGGCGGCGCGGCGAAGTGCCGTGCATCGTCCACTAGCAGCGTGTGCGTGGTCGGGACGGCATTGAGAATAGCGAGTTCGGCGAGCAGCGGACATTCGGTTTCCCGACCGGCGGTATCGAGTCCGCTCCAGTGCGCGTCGAGCCAGAACACCGCCGGTCCCCCCAAATCCGCCGCGACCTGGCGCAGCATCGCACCGGAGTCGCCGAGCAGGACGCGGACCTGCGGCTGGGCGCGAAAACGTGCGGTCGCCGCCGCATGATACTCCGGCGAAAGCTCAATCGTCGCGACGCGCGCGAAGTGCGCCGCCGCCCACGCCGCCGTGTCGCCGCGATAGGTGCCGGTTTCGACAAAGTCCTCCAGCCGCAACTGGCGCTGCAGGGCGAGGATGAGGTCCGCCGGAGGGCCCATGCGATAAAGTCCCATAAGTTATCCCGTGGAAAACGGCCGCCACGGCAGCGTAATCGCGCGCACCATCAAGCGGAGATTGTTTCGCGCCCGTGCTTCAAAACCTTCGAGTCCAAAAATCGTGAGCGCGAACGACGCCAGTGACGCCGCAATTGCACCCCGCGCGCCCCAGTGGGGCACGAGCACGAGGTTGAGCGCGAGGTTCAACACCGCACCCGCAACGGAGGTGATGAGCGCAAAACGGAAAAGACCCTCGTTGGTGATAAAGATGCTCCGCGCCACACCGTAGTTCGTGAAGAAAAGCCGGAACGCCAGCCACGGGATCAAGGCCGCCGCGCCCGCATACGACGCGCCGTAGAGCAGCCCTGTCGCCCACGGCCCGAGGAGGATCAACGGGACCGCCGTGATCGCAAAAATTCCGAACATCAGCCGATACAGGCTGTGGAGGCGGCGCTGGTAAAGCGTTTCGTCGTCGCGCTTCGCCCGGGTGATCTCCGGCGCGGCTACGGTCTGCACCACCATCGGCACGAAGGCGAACACGCTCACAATCCGCAGCGCCGCGGCGTATTGCCCCAGCTCGTCGCCGCCGAGCATCAGCCCGAGCACGAGCTGATCGGCATACGCCTGCGTCGAGATCGCGAAGCCTGAAATGGTGAGCGGCCAGCTTTCCCGCAGCAGGGCACCTACGCGTCCGCGCTCCGCTCGCCACGGCGACAGCGAGCAGTCCGCGCGCCGCGCGCCCCACCACCATCCGATCCCGGCGAAGGCGAGCTCCGCCACGCCGGCCGCAGCAAAGGCCGCCAGCGGCGCCTCGGAAAGTATCAAGGCGACCTTGAGGAGATTGGCGGCGACACACGCCGTCATCCGCACCCACGCCGAGATCTTCGATTCACCGCGCGCCTGGAAAAGCAGGTCCACCACATCGGGGATCTGGAAAATCATCCCCGCCGCCACGATTACAACCAGAGTGCTGGCCGGCGCGGATTGGCGGGCGGCGAGCGCCACGCACGCGAGGAATCCCACGGCTGCGCCCGCCGCCCGCAATAACAGCGCCGTGCCGATCCACCCCACCCTCTCCGCGGGCGCACGCACCAATTCGCGCACCACGATCGGTCCAATTCCGAGCGCCGTCAGCGAACCCACGACGCCGACGGTCGCGAGCGCGTAGTTGAGCCAGCCGAAATTTTCCGGGCCGAGGGAGCGCGCCATCCACACGCCCACGAGCAGCCCCGCGACCATCCGCAAAATCTGATCACAGAAGAGCCAGAAGGAATTCCCCATCGCGCGCTGCAACGTGTCCCGGCCCGCGAGATGGCGGCGGAGGAACGCGGGGAGGTTGTCGCTAGACGGCATGCGGCGTGGGGAGTTTCGCGCCAACACCTCGCTCAGGTCAACGCCACGGGCGGTCAAGGTTTGGCTAACCGTTTCACCTCCCGCCAGAAAATCGGCTTCCGTTCGCCCCCGCGCGTCCTACCGTGCCGCTTTCGCCCGCATGAAGCTCTCCATCGTCATTCCCTGTTACAACGAGGCCAAGACGATCCGCAC
This sequence comes from Opitutaceae bacterium, assembly GCA_031411015.1. Lineage (GTDB taxonomy): Bacteria > Verrucomicrobiota > Verrucomicrobiia > Opitutales > Opitutaceae > ER46. The sequence continues at coordinate 9,014 of JANOAF010000546.1, forward strand.
CATCGTCGACCGCGTGCGGGCCGCACCGATCGCCGA
>JANOAF010000547.1:0-7983 GCA_031411015.1 Opitutaceae bacterium
TTATATTTTGTGGGGGGGGGTCGCCCACCCCCGCGGTCTTTGAATTTGTTTCGGTGGGGCGGGTGGGGGGTGTCCCCCCCCCCCCCCATACAACGGATCGGTGGCGGTCCGCCGCCCGATTATTTTTTGGGCAGCGAGAACTTCACCATCGGTTCGGCGGGCGCCTCGGGCGTCACTGGTTTGCGCGGTGCGGGCACGATCGGTGAAATGTCGCTCGCGGCCGTTGCGATGGTGGGGGGCACGGCTACGGCGGGCAACGCCGTGAAGCCCCGTTCGAGCAGCTCGACGGCCTTGAGGTCGCGGGTCACCCCTTTGTCGATTTGGCCGCCGGGGCCGAAGGAGCCCATGATTACGGTGATGACGCGGCGACCGTTGCGCTGAGCGGTGGCGCTGAGGCAGTAGCCGGCGCCGGCCGTGTAGCCGGTTTTCAGGCCGTCGACGCCAGCGACTTTGCCGAGGAGATTGTTGTGGTTTTTCATATCCTGCGGCTTGGCCCGGGTGCCGGTGCCGAAGGCGCGTTCGCGGATCGACGTATATTTGAGGACGTCGGTCTTCGCGATGACGTGGCGGCAAAGGAGGGCAAAGTCGCGCGGCGTGGTGAGATCGCCATCCGCGACCTGGCGGCTGGTGGGCGGCAGGCCGTGCGGCGTGCGGAAGGTCGTGTGCGTCATGCCCAGTTGCTTCGCTTTCGCGTTCATGAGCTCGACAAACGCCGGCGCCGATCCGGCCGTAGCGCGGGCGAGGGCATTGGCGGCGTCGTTGGCCGATTGGATCATCATCGCGTAGATCAGCTCCTCGACGGGAAACGTCTCGCGTGGATCGAGCCAGACCTGCGTGCCACCCTTCTTCGAATCCTCGGTGGTGATTTTCACCGGCGTGGTCAGCGCCAGCCCGCCGCTCGCGATCCGATCGTGCACGACGGCAAACGTCATGAGCTTGGTCATGCTCGCGGGCGGGTTCACGACGTCGGCGCGGTCCTCGTAGAGGACGTTGCCCGTCGCGGCGTCGACCACGATCGCGCCCTTGTAGGCGGTGGCGTTGTCGGGCGAGGTGGGCTTGGCGCGGTTGGCGGCGCCGAAGAGCGGCATGCCCAGGGTGACGAAGAAAATGAGGAAGCCGCGGCGCGCGAAAATCATGCGCGCGAGAAAGGGAATTTTTTCCACGCGCGGCGAGTTGAATCCGGCGATTGTGAATAGTTCGCGGACTTTTTGCGCTGCGGCCCGGCGCTACGGCCTGGGCCGCAGCTCGCCGATCCTCCGGCCGGCGGCGGAGTCGGCGATCAATTGCTTCAACCGGCGCACGCGCGTGGCCTCCTGTTTGGCGCTGACGACCAGATGCAGCGCCGTGCGCCGATACCACGGAGCTTGGGCGGAGAAAAACGCCCATGCGGCTTGGTTGGCGCGAAATTGTCTGGCCTGAGCCGCGGTGAGTTTCGGCGGCGTCTTGCGTTCAAACGCATAGGTGCCGGTCTTCGCGACATTGCGCGCGGCGAATGCCGCCATCCCGGCCGCGTGCATTTTTCCCGCCGCGATGAGACGCTCGGCGTGCGCGACATTGACGCGGCTCCAGATGCTGCGCGGCTTTCGCGGCGTGAAGCGGTGCGTGTAGCTCTCGGCATCAAGGCGGCGAACGATGCCGTCGATCCAGCCGAAGCACAGCGCCTCATCGACGGCTTCTTGGTAGGTAATACCGGTTTTGCTGGCGGCCTTTTTGTAGAGGCCGACCTGAAGTTCGGTCGCCCTGGCGTGATTTTTCTCCAGCCAAACGTGAAACTCGGCGGGGCCGGTAAAGTGGACGACTTTCATGGACGTGATTTTGGCGGCCGACGGCGCGAGAAGGAAGGCGGCGCATCTTTGGGCGGAGATTTCTTCCTTTTTGCCTGCGGCGTCACGCCGAGCCGCGGATCGCGGCGGCGGGCGAGCGACACCAAGTGTGCGGCCGTGCGTTCAAAGGTGTCGGCGGCTTCAGCTAGATACAGCCATTTCGGCAGAATGGAGTGGGACGTGAGCTCGGGGAACTCGACGCAAAGTGCCGGGTGATGCGCGCGTTCCGTGCAGACGAGCACGCCGCGCCACGGCTCCGCCTTCGCGCAAAAACAGAGCATGAGTTTGCCGCCGAGGTAGGCGGCCTTCGCGCCAAACATCGAGCGGAGCACAAACGTCGGGTCGGCCTCCAGCGGCTCCCACAGCCACTGGTGCGGATGCACCGGCTTGGCGCGGCCAAATTTTCTTCCGCTGCGCTCGGGCATTTTGCCTCCAGGGAGCCGGGTTTGTGAACTCGCGTTACCGCGTCTGCTCGATCGGCAGCTCGTGCAACTTCAGCTCGGGATTCTTTTCGAGGAAATAGCGCATCGTCCATTCATTGGGAAAAAGCGCGATGGGCTGGTCGAACTTGTCGGTGCCGAAACTGACGCCGCTCGCGACGATGAGGCGCGAGGAATCCTTGAGCGAGGGATGCGGTTCGAGCCAACGGAGCAGCGACCACGGCGTGGGCGTAAGGCGCGACGCGGCGCCATATTCGGCCTGCAGGCGCCACTGCACGACTTCAAATTGCAGTGGGCCGACCGCAGCGAGCAGCGTGGCGCCGGGCGGGGCGTTCTTGGCGGTGAAGGACTGGACGACGCCCTCTTGCAGGAGCTGCTCAATACCGGCGCGATACTTCTTCGCCTCGCCCGCGTTGGGATTCGAGATGTAGGTGAAGACCTCGGAGGGAAAGCGCGGAATCTCGTCGTAGGTGATCGCCTTGTCTTCCGTGAGGGTGTCGCCGATGCCCAGCACGTCGTGACCGACGAGACCGATCACATCGCCGGGCCAGGCAACGTCGACCGTCTCGCGTTCCTGACCGAAGAGCTTTTGGGACGAGGAGAGGCGGATGGTTTTCCCCGACTGCTGGTGCGTGACCATCATGTCGCGCTCAAATTTGCCGGAGCAGACGCGCACAAACGCGATGCGATCGCGGTGCTTCGGATCCATGTTCGCCTGAATCTTGAAGACGAAGCCGGAGAATTTCGGGTGGGCCACGGGAATGACCGTTTTGGGCGCAGCCGGTTCGGCGTGGATCGTCACGGGCGGCGCGGCGCGGCGGGGCGCGGGCGGGACCGAGTCCTTCAGAAATCCGTCGAGGAGCAGCTGAATGCCGAAATTATTCACGGCGCTGCCGAAGTAGACGGGCGTTTGCTGGCCGGCGCGCACGGCGGCGAGATCGAAGGGATGGCCGGCACCGTCGAGCATGGCGAGCTGCTCGGTCACCTGATCGAAGGTGTAGTTGTCGAGCTTCGAGCGCACGATGGGATCTTCGAGTGAGGTCACGTTGACGGGTGCCTGATATTTGCCGCCGGGCGTGCGCTCGAAAAGATGAACCTCCCGCGTGCGGCGATCGAAAACGCCGCGGAAGCCGGGGCCGTTGCCGAGGGGCCAGATCACGGGTGACGATTGCAGCCCAAGCACGGTCTCAAGCTCATCGAGCAGCTCAAGCGCGTTGCGCGTCGGCCGGTCGCACTTGTTCATGAACGTGAAGATCGGCACGCCGCGACGGCGGCAGACTTCGAAGAGTTTGCGCGTCTGCGCCTCGATGCCTTTGGCGGCGTCGATAACCATGATGACGGCGTCGACCGCGGTGAGGACGCGGTAGGTGTCCTCGGAAAAATCCTTGTGGCCCGGGGTATCGAGCAGGTTCACGGCGAAACCGGAGTAGTCGAACTGAAGAACGGTCGAACTGATCGAGATGCCGCGTTGTTTCTCCAGTTCCATCCAGTCGGAGGCGGTGGCGCGCTGGTTCTTGCGGGCGGTGACGGTGCCGGCGAGGTGGATGGCGTTGCCGTAAAGGAGGAACTTCTCGGTCAGCGTCGTCTTGCCCGCATCGGGGTGCGAGATGATCGCAAAGGTGCGACGGCGGGAGATTTCTTCGGCGGGAGACATGGGCGAAGGGAGAACCAACAGGGAATGCGCGGGTGAGGGAAGTGCGAATTCGCGGGTGCGAACCACGGGGATGCACCTCACGTCCATCGGAGCAGCCGGCCTCGGGCGTAGCGCGGTCAGCCTGACCGCGGTTTCCGAACCAGCACGGGCAGGCTGCCCGTGCTACGCTACGGCGTGTTTCCTTTCTCTGTAGCGTGCAAGTAACGAGATGCGGCCGAACCACGCGTCGAGGCGGAGGCGGCGCCGCACATTTTTCTGGCGGCATGAAGTATTCGCGTAAAGGTGGGCCGCGTGGCCGCCCTTCCTTTCCTCAAGCTCAAACCCAACGCCAAGCCCCGCGTCCTCAGCGGACACCCGTGGGTGTTTGCGAACGAAGTCGAAGCGCTGCTGCCCGCGGAACATGACGGCGAGGTGGTTGAGTGCCGTGATCGAGCGGACCGGTTTCTCGGGAGTGGCATCTACAATTCCAAATCGCAGATCCTGTGGCGGCGATTCAGCCGCGAGCACACGGCGCTGAACGCGGCGTTTTTGCGCGGAGCGATTGAGCGGGCCATGGCGCGCCGCGCGGACGAGCGGAATCGTCGGATCGTGTGGTCGGAGTCGGACGATTTGCCCGGTCTCGTGGTGGACCAATTTGGCGACGCGCTCGTCGTGCAGATTCAGTCGGCGGCGATGGAGAAACGCGCGAGCCTCGTCGGCGATGTGCTCGCGGAAGTCGTCAAGCCGGCCGAGATTATTTTCCGCAACGACGCGCCGATCCGGCGGCTGGAAGGCTTGCCGATGGAGGTGCATACGCGCTCGGGGAAAACGTGGGAACCGCGTTGGGTGACGATTGACGGGTTCGACTACTGGCTCGATTTGCAGCAAGGGCAGAAAACCGGATTTTACCTCGATCAGCGACCGCAGCACGCGGCGGTGGCGAAGTATTGTGCCGGGAAGCGCGTGCTGGACGCGTTCTGCAACCAGGGCGCGTTCGCCCTACACGCCGCCCGGGCGGGCGCGCGCGAAGTGCTCGGACTCGACAGCGCTGAGGACGCGATTGCGGCGGCGAAGCGGAATGCGGTGCAGAACCGTGTGGCGGCGAAATTCGAGGTCGCGAACGTCTTCGACTGGTTCAACGACCCGGTGCGCGCGGGCGACGGGTTGTGGGACGTGATCGTGCTCGACCCGCCGCCGTTTGCGAAATCGAAGAGCGCGCTCGAAGGGGCGTTGCGCGGCTACAAGGAGATCAACCTGCGCGCGCTCCAGCGGCTGGCGCCCGGCGGCGTGCTGGCGACCTACTCTTGTTCGCATCACATGCAGGACGCGGAAATTCGCAGTGTGATCGCCGGCGCGGCGACGGACGCGAAGCGCAAGGTGCGCGTCGTCGAGTGGAGCCACCAACCCCCGGATCATCCCGTGCTCGTGACGATGATGGAGAGCGAATATCTGCGCGGGTATATTTTGCGGGCGGAGTAGGGCGCGTCTCGCGGCCCGGCGCAGCGCGAGCTTGTGTCGGATTATCGGTTCTCATCAAAGTGTCCTCATGGGACGCCCAACCACCGCGCTGATTGTCGACGACGAGTCGCATGTCAGAACCTATTTTCGGCTGCTGCTGCGTGAAGCCGGCATCGAGTCCTGCCAGGAGGCCGCCGATGGTGCCACGGCGCTTGCTCTCATGGCGAACCAGCCGCCGGGGTTGGTGCTGCTCGACGTCAATATGCCGGGGATGAGTGGCCTCGAAGTGCTCGCGAAAATCGCCGTAATTGATCCGGATCTTCCGGTGGTGATGGTCACGGCGGAGAGCCTGATTCAAACCGTGAAGGAGGCGATGCGGCTCGGCGCGTCCGGTTACATTCTGAAACAAGCGCCAAAATCCGAGGCCCTCGCGTCCATCCGCGAACTGCTTGAGTCGATGGACGACGGGGACGGCGAAGCAACCTAACGCAGAGTCTTTTCCAACTCGCGGCGGACGGCGCGGAGTTCGTCGACCTGCTTTTGCAGCAGGGCTTTTTCCTCTTTCGTCCGCGCCCGCTTCATCGCTTCGAGAATATCCTTCTCGGCCTCCATCAGTTCCACGCGCTCGCTGGCGACGCGTTTGCGAAACTGGGCCGACTCGCCGCCGAAGATAGCCAGCGGCTTTGCGATCGCGCTGTCGTTGAGGGCGAGATCGGTTTCGGAGGGTTTGAGATTCTTGCGCTCGCGCGCGATGGCTTCCTCTTGCTTGGCGATCTCGACGTCGAGGACGGTGATGCGCTCCTTCTTTACCTCGACCTTGGGAAGCACGGTGGCGGCTTCCTTCGCGGTCTTGGCGACCTCGGCTTTCGCCGACTCGTTGGGCGGCGGCGGTGCGGTCGGGGCGAGCGGGGTGGGTGAGGATGTGGCGGCCGGGGCGGCGGATTTCGCGGCCGGCGTAGCCGATTTCTTTTTCGCATCCTCCGCGACCTTTGCGCGGAGGAGTTCGCGCGGGGTGGGCTTGGGTTCAGGCTCGTCGGCCGCGCGCGCGACGGTCGCAGCGAAGGCTGCGAGGCTAATCAAAAAAATGGCGCGGGTCGGCATCGGTGGGATCAGGCAGGAAGGTAACTGCGCGTCGAGGTGTGTCGAGGGCGCAAAAGAAAAGGCCGGTCAAGTGACCGGCCTTTTCGGGTAATGTTGCGGACGATTCGGCTCAGAGCCCTTTCATCTTCCCGCCGTAAATCGCGCTGGCGCCGAGCTCTTCCTCGATGCGGAGGAGCTGGTTGTATTTCGCGACGCGGTCGGTGCGGCAGAGCGAGCCGGTCTTGATCTGGCCGGCGTTCGTCGCGACGGCGATGTCGGCGATGGTGACATCCTCGGTCTCGCCCGAACGGTGCGAGATGACGGCGGTGTAGTTCGCTTCCTTCGCCATTTCGACGGCGTCGAACGTCTCGGTGAGCGAGCCGATTTGGTTAACCTTCACAAGAATCGAGTTCGCGGTCTTGGTCTCGATGCCCTTCTTGAGGAACGCGGTGTTCGTCACGAAGAGATCGTCGCCCACGAGCTGCACGCGATCGCCGATGGCGTCGGTGAGTTTCTTCCACGTCACCCAATCGCCCTTGGCGCAACCATCCTCGATCGAGATGATCGGGTATTTCGCGGTTAGCTTTTTGTAGAAGGCGACGAGCTCGTCGCCGCTGAGGATCTGGCCGGAGGATTTCTTGAAGACATAGTGCTTCTTCTCCTTCACGTAGAACTCGGAGGCGGCGACATCGAGCGCGAGGTTGATTTCCTTGCCGAGCTTGTAGCCGGCGTTCTTCACCGCGAGGGCGATGGCGTCGAGCGCGGCTTCGGCCGACTCGAGCTTGGGGGCGAAGCCGCCTTCGTCACCGACGGCGGTCGCGAGACCCTTTTCCTTCAAAACCTTCTTGAGCGAATGGAAAACCTCGCAGCCCATGCGGAGAGCCTCGGAGAAGGTCTTCGCGCCCGTGGGCATAATCATGAATTCCTGGAAATCAATCGGGGCGTCGGAGTGCGCGCCGCCGTTCATGATGTTCATCATCGGCACGGGGATGACTTTCGCGTTCGGGCCGCCGAGATATTTGTAGAGAGGCTGGCCGAGGGAACCGGCGGCGGCCTTCGCCGTTGCCATCGAAACGCCGAGGATGGCGTTGGCGCCAAGCTTCGACTTCGTCGAGGTGCCATCGAGTTTGATCATCGCGCGATCGATGCCGATCTGGTCGCAGGCGTCGTGACCGATGAGCGCCGGGGCGATCTTGGTTTTGACGTTGGCGACGGCCTTGAGCGTGCCCTTGCCGCCGTAGCGGGCCTTGTCGCCGTCGCGGAGTTCGATGGCCTCGTGCTCGCCGGTCGAGGCGCCGGAAGGCACGGCGGCGCGGCCAAGCGTGCCGCAAGCGAGGCGCACGTCGACTTCAACGGTCGGATTGCCGCGCGAGTCGATGATTTCGCGGGCGGTGATGGCGGTGATCGTGGTGTTCATGTGGAGAGAAAGAAGAGTGTCAGAGGCGAAGGGAACGGTGAGCGTGCAGCAAAGCACGCGCCGCGGGCGAGAGGAAAAATAGGCTGCGCTTGCCGGCGAGAGGCGCGACCGGACGCTTCGGAAGTAGGGCGG
>JANOAF010000548.1:0-20055 GCA_031411015.1 Opitutaceae bacterium
GTGGAGGCCGTTCGGGCGCGTGGTTTCCTCCAGCACGGTGCCGACGGGATCCGGGAGGGCGATGACCTCGCGCACAGAAGCGGCCAGATGGCGGAGGCGGTCCTCATCCAGTGTGAGCCGGTCGCGCGAGGCTGCACTTAAGGCCGCCGCTTCCGGCGATGCGAGATCGCGGGCGTTGGCATCGAGGAGGATTGCGTGCGACGCGTCGATCAAGTCGGCGAGTGCCGCGAGCGCGACGTCCTTCTTCGCCCGCGGGGCCGTCGCGAGCACGAGCGACGCGGCGCGCGCGCGCTGAGCGAGAGACGTGACGAGTTGGACGAGTTCGGCGGACATGGGCGTGGCAGTGTTGGCAGCGACGGAAGGCTGACAATGGCCAAGTGCGGCGGTTTCGCCAGTGAGGATGGGTGGCGTAAGCAGCGGGGGGGCGGACACCGGCGCGTCCGTCGTGGGGGCAACGGGCGGCGGCAGGAGCCACGACTGCGCCGCGGGCGCCAGTCGGTGAAGCAGATAAATCCCGCCGGCAAACAGGCTCAGGCCCGCAAGATCGAACCACCAAGGATGGAAAATCACCGAGGTCTCATCGAAGCCCTCCGGCACTTGGTTGAAACCCGGCACCAGGAAAAATTTATCGAGTGGGATGAACGTGAAGGCGTTGTTGATCCCGTGGCCGAGCATGCAGAGACCGAGCGAGCGCGTGCGCACGTAGACCCAACCGAGCACGAGGCCGGTGGCGAGCGCGACGGGCAGCTGAGCGGGGTTCAGGTGCATCACGCCGAAGAGCACGGCGGAGATCGCGATCGCCGCCGAGGGTCTCCAGCGGCCGAGCAGGCCGCGGAGAATGACGCCGCGGAAGAGAAACTCCTCGGTGAGCGGCGCGATGACGACGGCCAGCACCGGGCCCTGCCACGATGCATCAATGATGCGGTCGAGCGACGGCGAGAAATTCCACGCCTCCATAAACGACTGCGGCAGGAGGGCGCGCATCACGTTGTCGAGTTCGGAGAGAAAAACCGTGATGCCGGCGACAATCGGCACGAAGGCCAACGGCAGCGCGACCGGCGAAAATCCGGCGCGGCCGAACGCGCGCGGGGTTTCGCGGGACCACTGGCACGCGAGTAATAGCAGCGCACCGTAGGCGATCAACTTGGCGATGAGGGTCTGGGTCGCCTCGACCGCCGGATCATCCCCGGCCCAGACGTAGAGGCCCGTGATCGTCCCGAGCGAGTAGGCTTGGCTGACCAGCAACTCGGCGACGGTCTCCAACGCAAACGCTGCGACCATGAACGCGAGCACCGAAAGCAGAGAGAACCGGGCTGGTGCGTGAATCGAAGGTGACACCCTCCCAGTATGGCGCAGGTTTGCGGCGCGCGGTCACTCGAAAATTTTCCCGCGATTGAACTGCCAAATGGCGAGGCTCATCACGACCGCGGTGATGCCGGCGAGGATGCCGAGGATCGGCAGCACTTGGACGAAACTCTGGCCGGCCCAGAGCACCGCGCTGAAACCCTCCATCGACCAGTAAACGAGCGTGAGCTTGCTGAACTGCTGGATGACTTGCGGCATTAGGCTGATCGGAAACCACGCTCCGCCAATCGCGCTCATCAGCATGATGAGAAACGTCGCCAGCCCGCTCGCCGCCTCGGGCGAACTCGACACTGCGGCGAGCAGCATGCCGAACGACGTGCAGGCCGCCGCGGCAAACACGCACACGATGGCGAGCAGGCCGAGGTGCGGCAGCACTTCGATGCCGTAGAGTGCACTGGAGGCGACGAAGAGCACGACCAGTTGCACCAGCCCGAGCGTCACGCCGTAGATGAATTTGCTCCAGAGGATGTGCGCGCGGGTGACGGGCGAGGCGAGGATGCGCTGGAAAATCCCGGCGTCGCGCTCGCGAAAGAGACTCGTCGCCGAGGCGCTCAAAGCGAAAAGCAGAAATTGAATTGCCCAACCGCCCACGAGGCTGGTCGCCATTGGGCTCTTCACCTTCGCGCCGACGACCTGTTCGGTCTCGATGCGCACGATTTTGGAGAAGATGTCGGGGGCGGCGGGCTTGGCCACTTCGCCAGCGCCCGCGGGCGGCGCAGACTTGGCGGGGCCACCGAAGCCAAAATCCCCGGAGGAAATCCGCTGGCGAATTTTCTCCTGGTCGCCCCCGAACGCCGCGCTGATGGCAGCCGCCATGGAATCGTTGAACCGATCGAAGCGGGCATCGCCGAGGAAGTCTTTGGCCCGCGCCTGCAATGACTGGCTGAGCAGCTCGGGGACGTTGGAGAAAATTGCTTTTTGCAGGAGGCCGTTGACGGTTTGCGTCTCGATCTCGTTCCGGGGGTTGGAGAGGAACTTGAGGTGCAGGCCTAGTTCCGACTTGCCGATGAGATCGAGGGGAAGCACGAGCGCAAAACGGAAATCCGCGCCTGGTTTCTGCATAAGCGGACGCAGATCGGCCTCGACGAGCGGGCGGGTCGTTTTGTCGGGATTCACGAATTGAGTGATCACGCGGAAACTTTTTTCGCCCTTGAGCACTTCGACGAGTTTCGCCGCCGCGGGATTGTCACTGGCGTTGACGATGGCGACCGGAATGCCATTGGGTCCGGAGTCTTTGCGGTTAACGCCAAAGATCTGGCCGAACAAATAGATCATCGCGAAGGGAACGGCGAACGTGAGCGAGACGGCGGCCTTGTTGCGGAAAAAATTCAGGAAATCTTTGCGAAGCAGGGCTCGAATGGGATTCATGTTCGATTTTAGGGGCGCGAGTTTGGATTCGACTCAAGCATCTCGCAGGCTGCGGCCGGTGAGATGGAGGAAGAGCGCCTCAAGAGTGGGCCGCTGGCTGGTGAAGAAGCGGCCCGGCAGGCCGTGAGATTCGGCCAGCGCGAAAAATTCCGAGAGTTTGACGTCGGCGCGCGGCCGGAAGCGATGGGCCCCGTCAGCCGTGGAGAGTTCCCCGCGCGAGCCCAGCTGCGCGGCCAGTGCGGCGGTGGCGGCCGTGGCGGCGAAACGGATCTCCTCTTCGAAAGGCAGCTGCGCGAGCAGCTCGTCAATCGTGCCGAGGGCGTGGAGTTTGCCGTGGTCGATGATGCCGATGCGCGAGCAGAGCCGCGTGGCCTCTTCCATATAGTGCGTGGAGTAGATGACGGTGAGTCCCTCGCGGTTGAGGCGCTCAAGGTATTCGAAGATGGCGTTCCGCGACTGGGGATCGATGCCGACGGTGGGCTCGTCGCAGAGGAGGAGCTTGGGGCGATGAAGCAGCGCGGCGACGAGGTTGAGCCGGCGTTGCATGCCGCCGGAAAATTTCTTGATCGGGTCCTTGCGGCGGTCGGTGAGTTGGACCGCTTCGAGGGCGGCGTCGATGCGGGCGCGGAGATCGGCACCGCGCAGCCCGTAGAGTTGCCCGAAGATACTGAGGTTCTCGATCGCGTTCAGCTCAGGGTAGAGGGCGATGTGCTGCGGCACGAGGCCGAGGGCGAGGCGCGCGGTGGCGTTGATGGCGGTCAACGGCTCGCCGTCGAGCGTGAGCGAACCCGAGTCGGGAGCGCGCAGGCCGGCGATGAGCGACATCGTGGTGGACTTGCCGGCGCCGTTGGGCCCGAGCAGACCGAAAAATTCGCCGCGGGCGAGATCGAGGGAGACGCCGTCGAGCGCCGTGAGCGCGCCGTAGCGCTTGGTGACGGAGCGGAGTTGGAGCATGAAATCAGTTGAGGCCGGAACGGGACGTTGTGGCCGGCGGCGAGGGAAACTCGACTGGAATCGTTTGGTAACACGAAATCGGCTTCGGTAGGGCGAGATTGATGTTTGCGAGTTCGGTGTAACTAATCGTGCGCGGGTCGTGTAGTTCGCTCTCAACCCTACCGACCGTCCGCCGCCAATCATCGACCGCACCCTATTTTCCCATGAACCTCGCCGATGTTTCCACCGTGGTGCTCATCATTCTGGGCCTGCTCATGCTTTTCGTCGCGGTCTGGCTGGCGGCGGCGGGGCTTTTTCCGGTCGCGGTCGGGCGCTGCGCCGAACGGTTCGGGACCTCGCCGGTGAAAAGTTTTTTCGTCGGAATTGCGGGCGTCGTCCCTCTATTAGCGGCCGGGATTGCGATCGGTAACGTTGCGCCCAACGCGGCGGTCAAGCTGCTGAGTTTCGTGATCATCGTCTCGACGATTCTCACCGCGCTCGTCGGCACGGCGGGGCTGGCATTGCGGATTGGGCAGGGATTGCGTTCGGCGCGTGATGATGAGGCGCCGTGGTTGCGCGTCCGCCGCGGGGCAATCGTGCTCGCCTTCACCTATCTCACCGTCGTGTTGCTGCCGGTCACGCTCGTGGCCGGATTTGGCGCGCTGGTGCTGACGCTGCTCAATCGAACGTCAGCGGCAACGGTGACTTCGTGAATCCCACGCGGCGCGAGTTTTTGATTGCAGGGGCCGGGGCAGTCATCGCCGCGGGCAGTGGCTGCGGGCGAGTGCGGGACGTCGCGACGGATGCGCGGCGGTGGATCGGCAAACCGACCGCGCCGCCGTTGGCGGAAAAACTCACCGCGCCAGCGTCCGCGGAAATCGATGCGGCTTCGCACGCGCTTAATCGGCTCACGTTCGGCGCGCGCCCCGGCGACCATGCGCGAGTGACTGCGATGGGTCTCGACGCCTTCATCGCAGCGCAACTCGCGCCGGCAAAAATCGACGACTGGCTCTGTGAGCGCGTAATTCGGCACGAATGCGACAGCCTTGCCGACCCGGAGAGCACGCTCTTCCCGCGCCGCGACAACGGTAACGATCCGTTGAAAAAACTCTTCCCGGCGATGAAGGACGGCGGCGCGCGCGTCGGCGATCTCTACGAGTTTAAGGACAAGGTGCTCCTCGACGAACTCACGCGCGCGACCCTGCTGCGGGCCGTGTTAAGCGAGCGCCAGCTCTACGAGGTGATGGTTAATTTCTGGAGCGACCACTTCAACATCGACCCCTCGAAGGCGGAGGCGAAGTGGCTCAAGGCCGCCGATGACCGCGATGTGATTCGCACGCACGCCTTGGGGAATTTCCGCGAGATGCTGCGTGCCAGCGCGGTGAGCCCCGCGATGTTGTGGTATCTCGACGGACGCGTGAACCAAGTCGCCAAGGCCGGCGAAAAACCCAACGAGAACTACGCGCGCGAACTGCTGGAACTGCACACGCTCGGAGTGCACGGCGGTTACACCCAGCAGGACGTGATGGAAGTCGCGCGCTGCCTGACGGGCTGGACCGTGCGCGACAAAAAGAAGTTTTTCAAAGGCCGCGTCGAATTCAACGTCCGCCAGCACGACGATGGGGCGAAACGCGTGCTCGGTCAGGAAATCCCGCCCGGCCTCGGCGCGCTCGATCTCGACCGCGTGCTGGAGATCGTCGTCGCGCATCCGAGCACGGCGCACCACGTCGCGTGGAAACTCTGCCGGCGCTTTATCGCGGACGAACCGCCGGCGGCGGCGGTGAGGGCGACGGCGGCGGCGTTTGTGGAATCGCGCGGCGAAATCGCGGCGACGCTGCGCGCGCTGTTTGCGACGGAGCAGTTTCGCGCGCCGGCCGTGCGCGGCGAAAAATTTAAGCGGCCGTTTCACTTCGTGGTGTCGGCGTTGCGCGCGACCAACGCCGAGACGGATGCGGCGCGGCCGCTCGTCGATTATCTCCTGCGCATGGGCCACGCGCCTTTCCGTTACTCGACGCCCGACGGCTATCCGGAGGAGGCGACACACTGGCAGAGCACGCTCCTGTGGCGCTGGAATTTTTCGACCGCGCTCGCCGCCAACCGGATCAAGGGCACGCGGATCGCGGCCGACGAACTGCGGGCGAGTCTCGGCGGTGACGAACCGTTGATGGCGACGCTCTTCGGCCGGCTCCCCACGGCGGCGGAACGCGCGGCGTATCGCGAGGCCGGTTCCGATCTCGCAGTGTTGCTGGCGGCACCGATGTTTCAGCGTTGTTGAGCCGGAGAGAATTTTCATGGCGACCGAAGCGATCATCAACGGCACCAGCGACCAGCGGCGCACGCTGATCGTTGTTTTTTTGCGCGGGGCGGCCGACGGGCTCGCGCTCGTGCCGCCACTGGAGGACGAACACTACTATCGCGCGCGGCCGCGGCTGGGCATTGCGAAGCGCGACGCCGTGCGCCTCGACGAACGCTTTGGCCTGCATCCGAAACTGGCGCCGCTTGAGGCGGCTTGGCGCGAGGGCGAGCTCGCGATTGTGCAGGCGTGCGGCACGGAGGACCAGACGCGGTCGCATTTCGAGGCGCAGGATCTGATGGAGCACGGCGGCGTGGTCGCGGGCGGCTGGCTCGGGCGTTTTTTGCGCACGCGGCCGGCTTCCGCGCGAGGCGCGCTCGCTTGCGTGGCGGTGGGCAAGGCGCTGCCGGAGTGCCTGCTCGGCGCGCCGTCGGTCACGGTGATGCAGAGCGTCGATGAATTTACGCTCGGTGGAAAGACGCCGGCGTTTCGCTCGCAGTTGGAAAAACTCTACGCGATGGAGCGCGGGCAGCTCGGGGCCGCGGCCCGCGATACCTTTGATGCACTCGTGCGGATCGAGGCGATGCGGACGACCAAATACGAGCCGGCCAATGGCGCGACCTATGGTCGCGACGAATTTTCCGCCGGCCTCGCTCAGATTGCACGGTTGATCAAGGGCGAGGTCGGCCTCGAAGCCGCCTCGATCGATTTGCCGGGTTGGGATTCGCATTTCGCGCAGCAGTCGCAGGTCGAATCGCTCGCAGCACGGCTGGCCGGCGGGTTGGAGGCATTTCGTCGCGACCTCGGCGTGCGGATGGCGACGACGACGGTGGTGGTGATGACGGAGTTTGGCCGCACGGTGGAGGAGAACTCTTCGTTTGGCACCGATCACGGGCGCGGCTCGGCGATGATGGTGCTTGGCGGGGGCGTGCGCGGCGGCCGGATGCACGGCGCGTGGCGCGGGCTGAATCCCGATGTGCTCGAAAAGCGGGGGTTGTTCGAAGGCTACGGAGATCTGCCGGTGCTGAACAATTATCGCGACGTGCTCGCGCCGGTGCTCGCGCGCCACGGTGCCGATGCGACAGCGCTCGCGGCGGTGTTTCCAGACTACGCCCTCAAGCCCGTTTCGCTGTTTGGCTAGCGCGTGTCTTCGAAATGCCATTTTTATCGAATCGGATTCGCGTAGGTCAGCTCGCTTGCGAGCGCTGATTGGGCGCGCGCAAGCGCGCTGGCCTACGCAAACACCATTTTGAAAATTCGCCCTACCGCAGCTCCGCGATCGGCACGGCGTCCATGTCGGCTAAGGTCTGGTTATCGCCACCCATGGCCCAGACAAAGCGATACGCCCCGGTGCCGACGCCGCAGTGAATCGACCACGCGGGTGAGAGCACGGCCTCGCGGTCGCGGACCATGAGGTGGCGCGTGGCCTGCGGCTGACCCATGAGGTGGACGACGGAGTGCTTCCCAAGATCGAAGTAGAGGTAAATTTCGGTGCGGCGGCTGTGCGTATGCGGCGGCATCGTGTTCCAGACGCTACCGGGCTCAAACTCGGTGAAGCCCATCACGAGCTGACTGCTCTTCACGCCTGCGGGGTGAATCAGTTTGTTAATCCGGCGGCGGTTGGCGGTCGCCGGATCGCCGATGGGATCGGTGCGGAGATCGGCGTGGCGCACGAGGGCGGTCGGGTGCTTGGCGTGCGCGGGCGTGCTGATGAAAAAAAATTCCGTGCGGCCCGCGCCGCCGTTGATGAAGAGAACCTCTTGTTCCCCCTGGCCGATGTAGAGGCAATCGAGGTGCCCGACCTCGTAAGGTTGGCGGCCAACGCGCACGAGACCCGGAGCACCGAGGTTGAGAATTCCAATCTCGCGGCGCTCGAGGAAGAACGCCGTGCCGGTGTCCTTCAACGCCGGGAGCAAGAGCGGGTCGCCGTCCGGCAGCGCCGCCCCGACGATCATGCGATCGAGGTCGGTGTAATGAGCGGTGATTTCGCCGGGGCGGAAAAGCCCGATGAGGAGAAAACGCGCGCGCAGTTCGTCGGTCGGGAGCGTGTTGGTCGCCTCGGGCGTGGGAAAATAGTGGTGTTGCATCGAACGAAAAATCTTAACCAGGGATGCGCCCGGATGGACACAGATTATTTCGCCAGGGCCTCACGCGAAAGAAATCGAAGTCGGCCATCGTCCAATCGTGGCGCTGGGCTTGAGTCGCTCCGCGAGCAACCGCCGCGCGAGCAGCGACCGTAGATGAGTGTCGGAGACGTGATGGTAATGGGGGATATCTACCGGCGTTCTTCGGATATCGGTGGCTTCCTCAATCACAGGACGGCTAACGATTCGCGCCGCCGCTGAAGGTTGCGTCCGACCCTGGCCGCGAGCCGGAGATCAGGACACTGGCTGGTTTCGTGGCGAAAAAGCGCCGCCGCTCTGGGGAGCGACGGCGATGGAAAAATTCGATCGCGCGGTTGTCGGACGCAAACGCTACAAATCAAACGAGGCCGACAGAATAAACTGCCGCGGGTCGACGATGCGGTAGGTGGAGGCCCTCCCGTCAAAGAAGGCTGCGGTCTTTTGCAATCGACCGCCGTCTTCCTGCACGTTCTTCACGTTGAGTTGGAAGTTCGCCCGAACTTTGTCCGCGAACAGCTTCATCCGATAGCTGACGAAAACATCAACGTTGGCGTCGTAGGACGAGTAGATCGGCCGGTTGGGGTCGAGCGCCAGGATCTTGTTCGCCGCGAGCGTGAGGTTCATGCCCGGGGTATACCCTTTGCCGTGGAAACCAATCGCTCCCTTGCTCGCCCAGCGCAGCGAACCGCCGACGGTCATGTTCTTGAGGAACCGGTTTTCGGTGATGCCCGAGAGGTTATACCGGGTGTTGAACTTGGCGGAGTATTCGCGGACTTGCGGGCGAGGGCGACCGATCTGGGCCCGGAACACGGCCATCGGTGCATCGACATTCGCAGCGTAGTTCAATGCCGGCGACTGAGTGCCGTTGTAGCCGGAGATGGTGCTAAAGGGCGTGCCCAGGATATTCCACCAGAGCAAGTGGCCGGTGGCGCCGGTAGGAAGTGGAGTCGCGGGAAGGGCGGTAAGTGGCGTGGTCACCCCGTTGATGGTCTGCGTGGTGTTGGTGAAGCGCGGATCCTCGAGTGTGGTCCAGACGGGCATGCGCGCGGCGATGTAATCATCCACGGCGTAGCCGGCCCGCGTGGTGAGCGCCTGTGTCTTGGTGACCGACGCACTGATGGTCCAATTCCTGGTGGGGTTGAGATTTATTTCCAACTCGTGACCCTTCGACTCCGCGTCCTGCACCGCGGCATAGGTGCCGTTGGCGGCGATGGCCGCCAACCCGCTATATTGCTCGGGTGACATCTTGATGGCCGCGGCAATCTGCGCGTTGGTGGCGGTGCCACCGGTGGCGAGACCGTTCAACCACGCGGTGGTCTGGGTCCTCAGGTTATACGAGTCGGTCGCGATAAAGCCCTCATACCGCAGGATGCGTTGCGCCATCGTGGAGATGTCGCCGTTACGAAGATCATTTTGCTGGGTGACAAAGTGAGTGTAGCGGACGGAGAGCCGGCCATCGAGCATCGTCATCCACAAACCCAGATCTTTGCTCGTGCCGGATTGGTTGGGCAGTTGCTTGAGGAACAGGTCGTAGGCCGGGCCCTGCGCAATGAAGTTATCCGATTTATTGTAGGTGAGGCTGAGGTTGGTGACTGCCTCGGCCAGAAACTTCCTGACCCCGGTCCCCTTGGTGACCGCGGATTGGAGGAAGTTCAGGTCGCGAAACGGACGGGCCACCAGTGAAGCGGTCTTGGTCTTGCCTTCGGCGAGACGCCAGGGCCCGACCCATTGTTTGGACGGCCCGAAGTCGTAGTCCCGCAGGTCCGCGGTCATCGTGGCGAGCGGGGAATTGCGGTCATACACTTTGTCCCGACGCAGGCCAAAGGTGCCGACCAAGCGACCACCCAGGAAGGTGCTCTGAATCACAGCACCCGGGGTCTTGACGACTTCATTGAGATTGTTGAGACCGCCGCCCTGACCCGGCGTAAAGCCGACAGGAGAAACATCCTTGATCATCGCGCCCGCCGAAGGGCCCCAGACATAGGCCACGCTGGCGTTTTCCGGGAAATAACTCGGGGCATATTGAATGCCGCCGCCGGGGGTGTTGCCGACATAGTATTGCTCGTTGAGCCGGGTAAAGTTGCTGGGGGTAATGGCCGTGCCGTTGATCAGATACCGGGGATCGGTGTTGGTCACCGTCTGGAGGGCCAGCAGCGTGTTGGCGTATTTTTGCTCCCAAGCCTTGTCCTTGCCCAGCGCGGTATGCCGATAGGTCCAAGTGTAGTTCTTCTGATTCTTGTATTCATAGTAGCCGAGAAGCTGCTGGGTGCCGAGCCACTTGCTCCAACCCTCATCGCGGGAGAAATCGATCCGATAGACGGCTTGGGCCCGGTCGGTATCCCACACTTGGGGCTTGTTCCGCAGGAATGGTTCGCTGGCCCGCAGGTAGGGATGGCCGAAGTAGGGGTTGGGGGTGCCATCAAGATAAACTTGGTTCACGTCCACTTGGAGCTGACCTACATTGCTGTTCACGCTCGCGGGGCCCATGGGCTGGTTTTCAAACCGCTTGGCATCCTCGCGCATAAAGGTGAACTGGGCGGCCAAGGTCTGCTTGGAGGTGTTGAGAATGACTTGGTCGAGCTGGACCATGTAGGTGTTGTTGTTGTCCCAAGCCTTGCTGTTGCCCGCCAGATTGAGGCTGGTCCAATCGTAGATGGACCGGTCGTTGATGGGGCGGACCACGGAATTGTAGAGCGGCTGTTGCGTGGCCGTGTAAGTGTCCGACGGCCCCGTGGTCAAAAGGCCGATACCCGTGGCGGTGGCGCCAAAGGGATCGCTCGTGGCCAAGGCGCCCGAGGTATAGCGCGGCATGGCCCAGTAGGAAGCCTGGCCCGGGCCGCCGATCTGAAACATCGAGCGACTCTCCGCGCCACCGGTGATGAAGGTGAGCGGCGCGGCCGTATAGGGCGTGGTGGAGCCGAGGACGTTGCCATTGCCATAGACCTGCCCGTTCGCGAGCGTGACCAAGCCGGTGACGGCATTCCAACCCGGTCTGCCGGCCCTGATCCAATCGGTGAAATAATCGCGCGGGGTCGTGAAGTTCGGCCGGACGGACGCATTCTTGTAATTATACCAAGACGCAGAAATGGTGGTGTTCTTGAAGGGCCGGACCTTGAGCTGCGCGCTGAGCCGGCGGGCGTCTTCGCCGGAAGGTTTGCGGACGAAGCCGGTGTGCTGGTTGGCGTAGCTCACGCGGAAGGCCAGCTTGTCCGTCAGCTTGCGGTTCACGTCGAGTGAGACGCGCCAGCCGTCGTAGCTGTCGGCGCGCAAGTCCACCTTGGTGAAATTCCGGCTGAGGTTCGCCGTGGCCGGCGTTTGATTCACCGTGCCGGAGGCGTTGCCCAGGCCGAAGATGTTGGCGTTCGGGCCGCGGCTCAGCTCCAGCGAGTCCATCCAGAGCGGGTCCACGGGCACGCGCCCGGTCATCTGGATGTTGTTGAACGCGATGTTGGCGTTGCCGATGCCGCGCACGCGATTAGCGTTGTTCGGATTGAGGCTCACTTGGTCGACCACTGCGCCGGTGCGGTCTGTCTCGAAAAGGGAGTAGGAGTTGGTGCCCTCGGTGCTCGCCATGTAGTCGAAGATGTCATTGATATTGAGCATCGCGAAGTCGGTCATCTGCTCCTTGGTCATGACCGTGATCGACTGGCCCAAGTCCTCGATCTTTGAATTGAGGCGGGTGCCGGACATCGTGTTCGACTGGAAGTAGCCCTTGTTGTCGGAGACCACTTCGAACGGCGACAGCGAGATGACCTCCTCGGGCGCGGCGGGCTTCGCGGCTGCGCCGCCGATCGCGGGTGGCGCAGACTTGTTGGCCGCATCCATCGCGGCCAACTCATCCGGGTCGAGTTTGCCGTTCTTGTTGACGTCGTATTTGGCGAGCGCCGCGGCGCTGACGACAGCGGCCGGTGCAACTTGCGCGCGAACGAGCGGAGTGACGAAGGCGAGCAGGCAGGTGGGCGCGAGGATTGCGACACGCCGACGGAGCAAGGGTGACAGGGAAGTCATGACGGTTTGGTGGGGTGAGGCCCCGCTGGTTGGCGGGCGCAGGTGTTGTCATCATGGGCGGGCCCTGGGAGCGTCCGAGCCCCGCTCTGCGCTCATCGTTGACTAAAAATCCCGGTGCCCCGCGATCAGTGGCGGGGCGGCAGCGTCTTCCCCTCGCGCCATTCGCCCGTGAGCAAAATCTCGTGCTGATAGTCGGGGGCGCCGGTTTCGTTCCGGTGCAGGAGGCCGATGAGCATCTCGACCGCCAGCGCGCCGAGCTTCGCGGGATTAGTGCAGACGCCGGCGCATTCCAACTCGGGATGATCTCCCGCCAGATCGATCAAGCCCACGTCGCGGGGCGCCCGAAGGCCCATGCGATCGAGCCAGCGAAGGACGGGGCCGCCGTGGTTGGCGAGCAGCGCATCCGGGCGCACTTCCTCGAACCAAGCGCGAAACGTGCGCTCGTCCGCCGGCACGGCGGGGCACGGAGGGAGCCGGTCGGCGGGCGGGAACAGTTGTTGTTGCGCGAGGAAGGTGCCGAGCCAGCGATCACCGACGCGCGGGCTGTCGTTGGCCTCGGAAAACACGAAGCCCACGCGCCGGTAGCCGCGCTCCCGGCAGCGCTGCATGGCCTGCCACGCGGCATCGAAATGATTTTCAGTCACGTGGTGCAGCAGCGGCGCGCGCAACGTAAGGCCGAGCGCGACGCACGAGAAGCGCCCCCACGCGAGGGGCAGCGCGTGCTGCCCGGGAGGCAGGCGGCCGACGATCAGGCCATTGATGCCGCGGGCCGAGAGGATGTCGCAAAACCGCTCCGGCGTCATACCCGGCTCGGCCAGCCAGAAGTGATCGAGCTTGTAGCCGAAGTCACGGGCGCGCTCGACGGCACCGGGAAAAAAATCCGGCCGATCGTGGTGGGGCGGTCGCCAGCCGTAACGGGTCGGGTAATTCGTGACGTAGGCGAGCGTGACGTGCTTCACCGTCCGCCCGCTGCGGCGCGACTGCATCAACGCCGAGATGAGCGGGTTGCTCCGATAGCCCAGCTTGGCCGCAATCGCCTTGATGCGTTCGCGGGTCGCGACCGGGATGCGGGCGTGATCGCGGAGCGCGAGCGACACGGTCGTGCGATGCACGCCGGCGCGGGTCGCGACATCCTGCAGGGTGGCTTTGACCGGCACGGATCAAGTCGCCGGAAAAAGCCACCGGCAGTCGAGGTTATTTCCAGGAGTGGACGGACGCTTGCCCTCTGAGGGTCAGAACGTGCCCTTCACGCCGACGGCGAACTGCACGCCGAATTCTTCGCTGCGGTAGGTGTGCGTGTAGCCGGGAGTCTCGGGCGAGTAGCGCTCGAGATCCTGCGGCGTGTTGAGCACGTTGCGCGCGTTGGCGAAGAGGGTGACGCGCTTGCTGAAACGGTATTCGGCGTTGAGATCGATGTTGTAGCGGGAGTCGTAGTATTCGAAGGCGTTGGGGGCTGTGCCGGTTTGGGCGGAATTGCGCTGCCGGCCGCGGTAATTGTATTTCGCCATCAAGATGACGGCCTTGCGGCTGAAGGTGAGGCCCATGCTGCCGCTCTTCGGAATGAACCGGTTGAAGTCGGCACCGTTGGCGCCCTGCAGGTGGAGCATGGAACCGCTCGCGGAGAAATTGAAATATTTACCCCATTCGCCGAGGGCGGCGATGGCCTTGAGAGGTTGCATGTAGTTGAATTCGGCGCCGTCGATCCGGGCGCTGCCGACGTTGAGGCGGCTGTTGACGGTCCAGCCGACGTAGCGCTGGTCGAGGCCGAGTTGGTCGAGGATGGCGGGCGTGGCGACCGAGTTGATGGACCCGAAGAAGTCGCGGAGATCCTTGCGGAACACGCCGGCGGAGATGAGGCCGCCCGAGGGGAAATAATACTCAAGCGAGAGGTCGTAGTTTTTCGCCGAGTAGGGCTTCAGGCCGGAGTTTGTAAACGTAATCGTGCCCGGGGGCGAACCCGCGGGAGGATTCGGATTGTCGTTCTCGTCGATGGTGGTGTTGGGGATGATCGAGCCGAGGTCGGGGCGGCCGAAGGTCTTGGCGAACGCGGCGCGAAACAGCAGGTTGTCGGTGACGTTGAACGTGGTGTGGAGGCTCGGGTAGTAGCCATCGTAGGTGCGCTCAGCATAGGCGGCGCGCTCCTTGCGGACGAGGCCGAGCTCCTGGAGCGAACCGGCGGCACCGGCCTCGGCTTTGCGGACGCGGGCACCGTTCACGAGCGTGAACTTCCCGTCGGCGCCGCGGACGAAGGGCGCGTCGGGATCGATGAGCGGACCGCGACCGGTATCGTCGGTCTTTTCGAAGCGCACGCCGGTGACGATGCCGAGGCGGTTATTCAAGAGGCGGCTTTCGAATTGCGCGTAGGCGGCGCTGATTTTTTCCGAGAACTGGAGCGAGCCGTTGATGCGGTTGGTCTCATTCGTCACGGCTTGGGCGGGCGTCGTGCTGAAGTAGGAGGGATTGGCCTTGGTTTCCTCCCAGAGTCTATAGGCATCGCCGAACGGGAGACGGAAGCCGTAGCCGTTGTCTTGGCCAAAATACTTGGTGTCCACATACGGGGTGAGACTGTCGTCGGCGGTGTTGGCGAGGCCGTCCTTGCCGACGAAGGTGGTGCTCTCGTTGATGTTTTTGATGTCGCGCTTTTGCTTTTGCACGAGGCCGCCGAGTTTGAGGCTGGCCTCGAAGGGCAGGAACGGGATGGCGTGCTTGGCGTTGAGCCGGCCGGCGCGAAACTCGTCGCGGGCATCGACGGGCGTGTTGCCGAGCGTGGTGAGGCGGTAGTTGGCGGGATTGTTGTAGTCGATGGCGGCACCGGCGGCGTCGACGGCGGTGAATTTCGCGGGCACGGGATAGGTGATGCCGTCGTAGAGGACGCGCGAGACGCCTTGGAGGCTGGTGTTCACGCCGGAGAAGTGCCCGCGCTCGCTGGTGCGATACCACGTCTTGGAGATGGAGGCGTTGAGCCCGGAATCGATTTCCCATTCCCGGCCCTTGTAGGTGTGGTTGAGATTGGCGGCGCGGGTCGCGCCGTATTTGTCGCGGAACGATCCGCCCTGCGTGACGGTGCCGCGGCCGGTGGCACCGTAGGCGAAGTCGCGGCCGAACGTGAGCGGCGTGCCCGTGGCGGGCGTGGGGACTTCGCTGCTGCCGACGTCGAAGTTCGTGTTCCGGTTGGCGAAGAACGAATGATAATAGTTCACTTGGGCGCTGGCGGAGATGACGTGATCACGGAGGGGTTTCCAATCGGCTTTGACGCTGAAGGAATCGCGGAAGGTATTCTTCGGGCCGTCCTGCACCTGATATTGGCGGAGGTAGGGATTGGTGACGGTCGCGCCGGCCCCGACGAAGCGCCAGGTGGGCTGCGAGCGGTGCTGCTCGTTAAATTGATTCGAGGAGAGGCCGTTGACGACAAGGCCGAAGGTCTTCGAGAGCGGGGCGATGTAGTTGAAATCGAAACCGGGGAGAACCTTGAAGGTGTCCTTATTGCCGGGGCCCGGGGTGCGCTTGAAGACTTGGTAATCCTCGCTGTTGAAGCTGGTGTAGATGCGGTATTTGAACTGCGTCGTGGCGGACTCGAACGCGCTGCGGCTGACCATATTCACGGAACCGCCAAGGCTGTCGGCGGCTTGGTCGGGCGTCGGAACCTTGGTGACCTCGACGCGGGAGACGTTGTTGATCGAAACCTGCTCAAGCTCAAAGGTGCGGATGGTGCTGCCGGAAGCGGAGCTGGCCATGCGGGCGCCGTCGGAGGTGACGTTCGTGAAATTATCGGCGAAGCCGCGCACGGAGATCGTGCGCACATCGGCGGCCACGTAGTCGACGGTGACGCCGGGGAGGTATTTCACGAACTCACCGACGTTGCCCTCGGTGACATCGCCGAACGCGTCGGAGGAGACGACGTTTTTGATATTCGCGGCGAAACGCTGTTCGTTCGTGGCGATGTTTGTGGCGTTGGTTTCCCGGGTGGTGCCGACGGTGAAAGCATCGAGTTTGATGACGTCACCGATGTCCTTGGCGGTTTGATTCGCGGAGGACTGCGAGACGGTGAGAAAAAAATCCTGCTGCACGGTCTGGCCGGCGGAAACAGTCACGGTCTCGATCTGCGGCGGGAGGCCGGAGAAGAGGACGCGGAGTTTGGTCGCACCGGGCGGGACATTTATGAGGCGAAATTCACCGGACTGGTTGGTGAAGGTTTCAACCTTCGTGCCGTCGATGGTGACGCGGGCGTTGTTGATATAGCTACCGGTGGCGACGTTGAGCACGCGGCCTTCGATGGTCCCGGTGGCGACGGTTTGCGCGCGGGCCACGCCGACGGCCAGCAGGCCGCCCAGCGCGAAACTGACACACGTCAGGATACGGAGGAGTTTATTAAGGTTCATTTTTGGTGGGTGGTTAGCGGGCAGGCAGGGTGTTCACGGAGGTTAAAACGGGGACAATTTTTTGCCGCGAAGGTTCAGGCGAGATCGCGGCGTCGGGGAAAATAGTTGGCGTAAGGGTCCAACATTGCGTCCGGCGCGGGGAGCGCCAACGGCTTTCTTAGCCAGACGGGAAGGCACGCCAGCGCCGAGTCGCCTGGACTCAGCGCCGGTGTCAGGAGGCGCATCCGCCGTTACTTTTTCGAACCCAACGCCAGCGCCCGCGGATGCAGGCTGGCGAAATGCTCCGGCGGGATGATCGGCCCCATGTGCGTCACGGTCTCGGAACCGAGCAGTGAGGCGAGGGCGCCGGCGTCGAGCAGCGACCAGCCACGCAGATGGCCGAAGAGCAAACCCGCGGCCCACGCATCGCCGGCGCCGTTGGTATCGACGATTTTGGCCGCCGACACCGGCGCGATGCGGTGGAGCGCCGGGCCGTGCGCGATCCAAGCGCCATCCTGGCCGACTTTCACCGCGGCGAGCACGCCGTAACCGGCGAGCCGCTGCGCGAGGGTGGCGAAGCTGGAGGTGGTGTCCTGAAACAGCGTGCGTATCTCGTCCTCGTTGGCGAAGACGATGTCGATGCCGCGGCGGAAGTGCTCGAAGAGCCAATCGCGCGACGCGTTCACGACTTCGAACGACGCGAGGTCGAGGCTCGTGCTGCAGCCGGCGGTGCGCGCGCTGGCGAGCACCTTGTCGGCGAGCGCCTGGTTGAACACGAGGTAGCCCTCGATATGCGCGTGCTGGCAGCCGGCAAAATCCGCGGGCGAGATTTCCTCCGGCGCGAGCGTCATCGCGGCCCCCAGACAGGTGCGCATCGTCCGCTGCGCATCGGGCGTGACCATGATCATGCTGCGGGCGTTGGGCTGCGCGGCGGACTTGAAGCGCGAGCCATCGACACCCACGCGCTCGAAGGTCTCGCGGTAGCTCCGGGCGATGGCGTCGTTGCCGAGTTTACCAAGGAAGGTGGTGCTCAGGCCGAGCCGCGCGGCGTTGTAGGTGGTGTTGGCCGCGGAGCCGCCGGTGGCATGCGCCGGGGCGTGGTCGAGTAGGGCGGAGATGCGCTCGATCTCGGGATCGTCGACCAGGACCATGCCGCCCTTTTCGCCGCTGATATTCTTTTTCAAGAACTCGTCCGGCACTCGGGCGAGCAAATCCATGATGGGGGAACCGACGCCGATGAGATCGAAAGTGGGCATGGGAGAATCGCGAAGAGGTTTAACCTGACACCGTCATACTCGTCGCGAGGATCGGCTCGTCGTCGATTTCGATGATGAGCGAGTATTCGCCGGGCTGCGGGAAACTCAGATTGCGGATTTCGTTGATGAGGTTGATGCGATGCAGCGGGCTCTGCGACTCGAACGGCCGCTCCAGCAGCGGCTGCGGATTCGTCGCGTCGAGCCCCATCGCGATCTTCAATTTATGCTGGCCCGGCGCGCAGTCGGAGATGGTCAGAAACCAAATCATGAACGGGTGTGTGACGGGAAACTGCCGCGCCTGGATGTTCGAAAAAATGCCGAGAATCGTGTGCTTGCCCGAGCCGGGATCGATGTGAACACCGTCACAGGTAAGCCAGGCGAGAAGCTGAGGTTTGGAATGCACGGCGGAAGCAGGGCGGGCACGTCCGCGCGGCGCAAACGATTTTTCTTGGAGTCGATTCGTGGGCGCGGCTTCGTGGCGGAGTGTTGCTGGCCGAAGTGATGTTTCAGAAAACGTGGGATGTTGATTTGAGTCAGTATCCCCAGTGGCTCGTCGTGTTCGTCGGCACGCTGGGGGCCGCGCTCGTCATCTGGATTGCGATGAAGTTGCTGAAGGTCGCGCTGTGGCTGTTGTTTTTCGTCGTGCTGTTCGGCGGGATTGGCTGGGCGCTCTGGCTGTTGGTGAGGTGAGGGGAGAGCTAGCTTTCGGGATGTTTGGAGTAGGGCGGTCAGAGACCCGCCCTTTCGCGCGTTGAGCATACGAACCGAGGGCGGGTCACAGACCTCGCCCTACTTCGGGCACTCCCGCTCTCAGTGCGATTTCGCGCCGCGCGGCGAACTTTGTCTTGCGCGTGGAAAACGGCGGCGTTCACCTGCTCCCCCGTGAAATACATTTTCGTCACGGGTGGGGTTGTTTCGTCGTTGGGCAAGGGTCTCACGGCAGCATCGTTGGGGGCGTTGCTGGAGATGCGCGGGCTGGTGGTCCGCATCCAGAAATTCGACCCTTACCTCAACGTCGATCCGGGCACGATGAGTCCATTTCAGCACGGCGAGGTCTATGTGCTGGAGGATGGCGCGGAGACCGATCTCGATCTCGGGCATTACGAGCGGTTCACGAGTGGAAAACTCTCCAAGCTCAACAGCCTCTCGTCCGGCCAGGTTTATGAGGCGGTGATCCAGAAGGAGCGGCGCGGCGATTACCTCGGCAAGACCGTGCAGGTGATTCCGCACGTGACCAACGAAATCAAGGACCGCATCTACGCCGGCGGGAAGGGGGCCGATGTGCTCATCACCGAAATTGGCGGCACGACCGGCGACATCGAGGGCCTGCCGTTTCTCGAGGCGATGCGGCAGTTTGCGCTCGAGGTGGGCCGCAACGACGTGGTCTTCATCCACGTGACGCTCGTGCCGTTTCTCAAGGCCGCGGGCGAACTCAAGACGAAGCCCACGCAGCAATCGGTCGCCAAGCTCCGTGAGATCGGCATCCAGCCGCATGTGCTCGTGTGCCGCACTGATCACCCGCTCGACCGCGATCTGCGCGACAAGCTCTCGATGTTTTGCAACGTGCCCGTGAAGGGTGTGATCGAGTGCCGCGATGTCGACCACTCGATCTACGAGCTGCCGCTCGCGTTGCAGCAGGAGGGCATGGACCAGCTCGTGATCGATTTGCTCGGGCTCACCAATCCGCCGCCGACAAAAAATATCTGGCGCGACATCGTCGCGCGCCTGCTCAACCCGAAGCACGAGGTCACCATCGGCGTCGTCGGGAAATATATCGAGCTGCAGGACGCCTATAAATCCGTCTACGAGTCGATCACGCACGCCGGCATCGCCAACAATGCCAAGGTTAACATCCGCCGCATCGACGCCGAGGAGGTGGAGAAGAAGGGCGGCCTCGCGCTGCTGAAGGGCCTCGATGGCATCCTCGTCCCGGGTGGTTTCGGTGATCGCGGCACCGAAGGAAAAATCGCCGCGGCGAAATTCGCGCGCGAAAACAAGGTGCCGTATTTCGGCCTGTGCCTCGGCCTCCAGATCGCGGTGATCGAGTTTGCGCGCAACGTGCTCAAGCTCGCGGGCGCCAACAGCACCGAGTTCGATCCGCAGCCCGCCCATCCCGTGATCAACATGATGGAGGAGCAGAAGCAGATTCACGACAAGGGCGCGACGATGCGGCTCGGCAGCTACGACTGTGCGCTCACGCCCGGTTCACTCGCGCACAAAGCCTACGGCGCCGACTTGGTGCATGAGCGCCACCGCCACCGCTACGAGGTGAACAACGCCTACGTCGGCCAGATCCAGCGCGCGGGGCTGATGGTCAGCGGCGTGAACCCGACGCGCAACCTCGTCGAAGT
>JANOAF010000549.1:0-1561 GCA_031411015.1 Opitutaceae bacterium
TATTTGTTGTCGCCAGTGGCCACGGCGATCGCGTTCCACACGTCGTCCACCTGCTTGAAGTTTCCGGCGGCGTTGCTGGAGATGCTGTCGGAGGCGTTCACGTTGCTGTTCGTGTAGTAGGTGACGTCGAAAAAGAGTTTCCGATCGAAGAAGGCGAACTTGAGGCCGTAGTCCTTGCCCTCGCCGTTGGGATTGGGGAGCAGATCGCCGTAGATGTCCTTGCCCGCGGCGTTGACCTGAAAATTGTTCGACGTGTTGTAGCTGACGCTGAGCCACGGGAGGGCGTGGACGACGATCCCGCGGGAGTAGGTGTGGCCGCCGCGGCTCAGGCGGCTGCTGGGCTTGAAGGTGCGGAGATTTACGCCGGTGCCGCGCGGAGCGAAGCCGTTGGCATCGCGCAACGGGTTGAAATCGGCGGGCGCGGCTGTCCAGCCGGTCTGGATATCGTGGCGCAGCCCGTTGGTGACGACGATGCGGTCGTTCCAAAAGAAACTCTGCGTCGCGAGGGCGCGCGTGGTGACGACGGACTCGCTCGCATTGGTGCCCTGCTGCGAAACATAGCCGGGTGTGACGCCGCTCGGATCGCGGGCGGGGAGCTTGTCGCCGGCGTAGAGCACGGGATAGGTCAGGAACGTCTGGCCGGCGTTGGTGCCGACCTTGCCCTTGGCGGGTTCGAAATAGTAACGGTATTGGAGCAGGTTCGCGCCGTTGTTGATCGTGGCGGCGGCGCCGGTGGTGGCGAGCGGGGTGACGTTGAAGAGATTATTGTTGCTGGACCAACCGGAGGAATCGCTGTGCTCCATGAAGACTGCGGCCTGATGGCGCCCGAGGTAGCGGAGCCAACTCGCAGGGCGCCGCGTGAAATCGAGATTGTAGGAAGCCATCACGCGGAAATTTTCCGCCTCGTTCGGCGCGTCGATCAGCGTGGACTGCGCCTGGCTGTAGAGCATGCCGACGTTCGGGTTCGGCTGGCCGTTGGGCAGCTGCACGTTCGGGTCCGCGAAAATCTGCGTGGACTGGCCGACAAATCCGTTCAACGCGATCAACTTGCTGCGAACCCGATTGACGGCCGCCTCAATGTGAAAGTCCCGCGTGATCTCCTGTTCTAGAAATGCGGAGGCGATACTGTAGTCCGTCAGGCGGAAGGCGGTGTTGCCGAAGTTCGAGGCGAAAGTCGGATAGATGGCATCGTTGACGAGCGAACGAAAATTGGTCCCGTTGACCGGGAAGCCGTTCGCGAAACTGGGGAGTGCGCTCTGGCCCTGGTTGTTCAAGTTCTGCGGCGCAATCTGCGTGCCGGCCGGCGACAGCGCGGTTGAGACGAGGCCGGTGAACGTGAAATTCTGGGTGCCCGCGGGCTTGCCGCCGGCGGTGTTGGAATAGGTCGGAATCAGCGGCCGGCCGGCCGCGATCCACGGCGATACGCCGTCGTAGTCTGGCCAAGGGCGGACGGCCGGTGCGTTGATGAGGCCTTTTTCATAGCTGCCCCGGATACTCGTCTTCTTGAAAGGCGTAAACGTCAGCGTGCCGAAGTGCCGTCGTTGAAAATTTTCGGTCGGGA
>JANOAF010000550.1:0-5854 GCA_031411015.1 Opitutaceae bacterium
TGAAGAGTCCGTTCTGGCAAAAAGTGCTGATGAAAACCCAGGGCGGGCTCATCCGCGTCTCCCGCGGACTCTTCGCCTACCAGATACTGATGGTCGTGCGCCCGCTGCCGACGCTGACCACGTTGCTCGCCAACACCCACCGCCACTCCGAGAAGAAATCCTCCGTGATGCCGTGGCCGGTCGAGAAATCGTGACGATGGCCGCGGCCCCCGCAGCCCTCCGACGCATGGCGCCCTCGCCGCGGCCGCGGTGGTCTGGGCTGATCGTGAGCCTCGCCGCGCTGGTCGCGCTTTCGATTTTTAGCGCGCGCCACAGCTATCCGCCCCTGCCGGCAGTGCTGCGTCTCGACGTAACGTTTCCCCGCGGCGAACCCGGCAAAACCGAACCGATCGTCTGCACCGGCATGTGGGGTGAAGGCGATTTGCTCATCATTCGCTACCTCGACGAGGCCACGGCGGAGTTTCGTTACGACCATTGGGGCCACGGCGGCCCGGCTTCACCGCCCTTCGCCCTGGCCGTGGGGACGCCCCGCAAACTGCGGATCGAAATGCCGGCATTCACCAGTTTCAGCAAACCCAAGCCGGATTCACGCGCTCCGCTGCGCGTGACGCTGGACGGACGTGAACTCCTCGGCACTGACGTGCGCTACCACGGGCGCCAACCCAAACAGATTTTCTTCGGCGAAAATTCCATCGGCGGATCGGCGGCGCCGGCTTTTCTTGGCACGATTCGCCGCCCCAACGGAAACATGGTTCGCGGTGGACCGGAATCGTATTTCACGACGACTGAAAAATTATCCAGCTGGCTGCGCGCGAAACCGTGGCACCTGTCGGCTGTGCTCGTGGCGAGCCTCGGGCTCGGATTCGCGGTCGCTTGGCTGGTGCGCTGGCGACTCGCGCACCCGCCCGCCGTGCGACCACCCCGCCCGCCGCGCGCCCCGGTTCTAGTGCCCGCGATCACGCCGGCCGACGCACGGCGACGCACCCAAGGGTCTCGGTGTTTCATCGCTCTCACGCTCGTCGCCACTATCGGCTATGCTTGGCTGGTCACACTGGGGAGCTTCGACTTCATTTTTCCGGAAAACTTCGGTTCGTTCTACGACTATCAGGCGCAAAGTTTTTTGCAGGGCCGGCTCGATGTGCCGGAAGCGGCGATTCTCGGCGAGGCGTTTGAGGTGCACGGCAAACTCTACGGCTACTTCGGTCCCACGCCCGCGCTGCTGCGGTTACCCTTCGTTTTTTTTGACCTCGGTTTCGCCCGGCTTAGTCGCGGCTTCATGCTGCTTTACTTCGTTGCGAGCCTGCTCGCGGCCTACCAGCTGGTCCGTGATGCCACTAAACTTACGCGCCACGGCACGCTCGCCAGTCCCGCCGAGCCAACGCCGTTCGCCATCACCACACTCGTTGCGAGCGCTGGTTTGGGGAGCACGCTATTTTTTCTCGGCAGCCGCGGCCTGATTTTTCACGAGGCGATTCTCGCGGGCATCGCGTTCGCGCTGTGGTCGGCGTGGTGTTCCCTGCGGCACCTGCACACGCCCGCCCGTCGTTGGTGGATCGGCGCCCTCGTCGGCGGCGTCCTGTCGCTACACTGCCGGCCGCCCACGGGTTTGTTCGCCCTTACGCTGCTCGGCTGCGTGGTCGTCGCGGCGGCTTGGCGCGACTGGTGCAATCGGCCCGAGTCCGCGGAGCGGAAGAATATCCTGCCGCCCAATCTCTGGCGGCACGTGGGCGTCGGCGTGCTTTGTATCGCCGGCCAGCTCTCGCTGAACGGCCTCGCCTACCTGAAATTCGCCACCTTCGATCCCGCGCCGCTGCGGCTGAGTCGGCCCTACGCCGATCCGGCGCGCCTCGCCCATATCGACGGCAAAAGTTTTCACCTGGTAAACGTGCCGCACAATTTCGACTCCTACGTGCTGCGCCCCAACTTCCGGGTCGAGGCGCGGTTTCCTTGGATCTACTTGGGCTCTAACACGCCCCGACGCGATTTCCCGCACGCCAAAATTGATCTCCCCGATCACACCCTCGCGGTCCCCTATGCGATGCCGAGCCTCTTTGCGCTGGCCACGCTCGGCTCGCTGCTGGCGGCCCTCACGCGACCGGCAACCCGCGCTGGGCTCGCGGTGCTGTGGGCCGCGGTGTTGCCCATGACACTCGCACTCTTCGCCGCCATCGCGACCGCGCAGCGTTACACAGGTGACTTTTGCCCATTTCTGATTTGCGCCGCGGTGTTCGGGCTCGCCGCCGTGGAGGAAATCGCGACGCGCTGGCGCACCGTGGCGCGAAGCCTCACCGCCTTTTTCACGGCGGCCAGCGTCGCCATCACTCTTGCCATCACCCTCCAATACCAAGGCGCCTACCTCTGGGGCGTGCCCGAGGAAGCGCGCGTGCGCTACCAAAATATCCGCCGCAGCGTGGACGCGTTCTTCGGCCTGCCCGCGCCCACACCCGCGCCGCCTCCGCCACCGCGGACCGACGTCGATCGCTAGCCGCCTTCGCGCGTTGCACTGCACCGTCACTCTCGCTTCCCTCACTCCTTTTCTGCGCATGCACCACGTCTTCGTCACCGGCGCCGCCGGTTTCATCGGTTCCAATCTCATCGATCGCCTCCTCGCCGATGGCGTCACGGTCACGGGCTGGGACAATCTGTCCACCGGCCAAATCCGTTTCCTCGACGGCGCGCTAAAAAGTCCGAGATTTAAGCTCGTCCGCGGCGACAACCTCGATCTCCCCGCGCTCACCGCCGCGATGAAGGGAGCCGACTTCGTGTTCCACTTCGCGGCCAACGCCGACATCAAGGACGGCTGGCAGCATCCGCGAAAGGATCTCGAGCAAAACACCATCGCGACCTTCAACGTCCTCGAGGCCATGCGCGCCAACGGCGTGAAGCGCATCGCGTTTTCCTCGACCGGTTCCGTCTACGGCGAAGCCCTCGTCACCCCCGAGCGCCCCACGCCGGAGACCGATTCCTTCCCGATTCAAACGTCCCTCTACGGCGCGTCCAAGGCCGCGGGCGAAGGCCTGCTCGCCGCCTACGCCGAGGGTAACCAAATCGACGAAGCCTACATCTTCCGCTTCGTCTCCATCCTCGGCGAACGCTACACGCACGGCCACGTCTTCGACTTCTACAAACAGCTCGTCGAGCACCCCGACCGCCTCCGGGTCCTCGGCGACGGCCAGCAGCGCAAGAGCTACCTCTACGTGCAGGACTGCGTCGAGGCTCTGCTCCACGTGACCCGCGCCCACACGGCCCGCGACGCCAAGCACCACACTCAAATCTACAACCTCGGCACCGCCGAATTCGTGCAGGTCAACGCCAGCATCGCCGCGATCTGCAAAGCCCTGGGCCTCGCGCCGAAACTCGAATACACCGGCGGCAACAAGGGCTGGATCGGCGACAACCCCTTCATCTTCCTCGACACAAAAAAAATCCAAGCCACGGGCTGGAAGCCGAAGCTAACGATCGAACAGGGCATCATCGCGACCCTGCGCTGGCTCGAGGCGAACCGCTGGGTTTACGACGCGCGGAAATGAAAACGACCGCGCGCGCGCCACAGCGCCTGTCATTCTGAGCGGAGCGAAGAATCCACTTGGACTCACTCATCGAAACCACGGACGAAAGCGCCGCTGGATTCTTCGCTCCGCTCAGAATGACAATCCGGGAAAACCTCTGCCGCCCCGCCCTCTGGCTGCTTGTCGCGGTTTTTGCGCTGGAATTTTTCCTGTTCGATCATTTCGGCGCACGGCGCTTTACGCCGATCTACCCGCGTTGGAACGACCAGATCCAATACCTCTCCGAAAGCTACACCGGTTACGAGTTCGCCCGGGCGCACGGTTTCTTCGCGGGACTCTGGCACACGCTCACCAATCGCTCCGCGCAAGGCACGCTGCACGATGTCTACGCGACCATCGTTTTCACGCTGGCCGGGCCCTCCCGCAGCGCCGCGTTGGCGATCAACATGCTCGCGCTCATCACGTGGCAGGCCGTGCTCTTTGCCGCCGTGCTCCGCGTCCGGCGCTCCGCTTCGCTCGCATTCGCGGTGGCGCTTCTGCCGCGCGCGCTCGCGGGCCCGTGGCAGAACATCCCCGGTTCCGCCTACGATTTCCGCCTCGATCACCTCGCGATGTGCTCACTCGGGATGGCGGCGGCGACTGCACTGCTCAGCGATGGCTTTCGTTCGCGGCGCGCTTCGCTGACCTTCGGTGTCGCGACCGGCGTCACGTTGCTCACTCGTTTCCTCACCGGCACCTATTTCGTTCTAATTCTGCTCGGATTGCTCGGCTGGACGCTGCGCAGCGACGACCGGAAAACCCGCACGCGCAATGTGCTCCTCGCGGCACTCGTCGCCGCCCTGATTACAGGGTCGGTGCTGTGGCTGAACTTCGACACCGTGCGCGACTACTACTGGATCGGGCACTACGTCGGACCGGAGAGCGCCATCCGAAACTCGCACCTGGGGCTCGGCCGATCGCTCGCGTTTGTCGGCAGCGAGCTGGTGCAACGCCACCTCGGGATTTTTATCCTCGTGCTCGGCGGCGCCGGTGCGGTGTGCCTCGCGCTGTTTCGCCGCGGCGAGCGCCAGCCAGCCAGCCGCGACTCATTTATCATTGGCGCACTCTTCCTCCTCGCGCCCGCGCTCGTGCTCACGCTCCACCAGCAAAAATCCGAGGTTGTCGTCAGCGCTCTCGTGCCGGGAGCCGTCACCCTGATCGCCGCGCTATGGATGTTCGCCTCGCGTCACGCCACGGCGAAGGCCGTCGCACGATTCGCCACCGCAATCGCGGTCATCGCGATCGTTTTTTTCGCTCAAAAACAGATTCCGCCGGCCTTCGCGCCCGGACAGCTCGACGAATTTCGCCAAGTCAACACGCTGGCCGATTCCATCTTCACCCGCAGTCAGACGGCGCATCTGCCCGAAACCCGGGTCGCGGTGGACTACGTCACCGACTGCCTCGATGCGCAGGTGGTGCGCCTGATTTGCTACGAGCGCCATCGCGTGTGGCTGCCGTTCAACATGACGCTGCCCACCGGCATCGCCGCGCCTACTGAGGAGGAAGTCTTCGCGCGCCTCGCGCTCAGCGATTTTGTTTTCCTCACCGAGGAAGCGCCGGCCGGTGGCTTTCCCTTCGACCAAAAGCTCACGGCACTGCGCCCGAAGCTCCGCGCGTGGTGCGAGGCCAACCTCCGCATGGCGGAGCGTTTCACGCTCTTCGGCCGCCGCATGGTGCTTTACCAGCGCCGCGAGATTCCGTTCCCTTGAGACGCGCATTTGTTCCTTGGCATTGCGAGGGGCAAAGCGACGCGGCAATCAACCTGATCTCAGCATGAACATCGTCCTCACCGGCTCCAGCACCGGCATCGGCCGCGCCCTTGCGGAACGCCTGCTATCCCGTGGTCACCGCGTGTGGGGTCTTGCCCGCTCCGATCAATCCGGGTTCGCCGCGCAACATGGCGGAAATTTTCGCGCGTCGCGCTGCGACGTCGCCAACTGGGACAATGTTTCACGCGCCGCCGCCGAAGTCGCCGCGGCGTGGCCGCACGTCGACGCCATCATCGCGTGCGCCGGCGTGCAGGGTGAAATCGGCCGCGCCCTCGCCGCCGAACCCGCAAAATGGAGCGCGACGGTCCGCGCCAATCTCGACGGCACTTACTACACACTACGCGCCTTCGAGGCCCTGCTCGCGCGCGCACCCGACCGCCAAAAAATCGTGTGCTTCAGCGGCGGCGGCGCGACGAAGCCACGCGCCAATTTTTCCGCCTACGGCGTCGCCAAGACCGGCGTGGTTCGCCTCGTCGAAACTATTGCCGAGGAGGAGCGCGGTCGCGCCCTCGACATCAACGCCCTCGCGCCCGGCGC
>JANOAF010000551.1:0-11736 GCA_031411015.1 Opitutaceae bacterium
TTAAGTGCAGCCTCGCGCGACCGGCTCACACTGGATGAGGACCGCCTCCGCCATCTGGCCGCTTCTGTGCGCGAGGTCATCGCCCTCCCGGATCCCGTCGGCACCGTGCTGGAGGAAACCACGCGCCCGAACGGCCTCCACATCCGCAAGGTCCGCGTGCCCATCGGCGTCATCGGCATCATCTACGAGTCGCGGCCCAACGTGACCGTCGATTGCGCCATCCTCTGCCTGAAGAGCGGCAACGCCTCGATCCTGCGCGGCGGCAAGGAGTGCTTCCACACCAACACCACGCTCGCCGAATTGATCCGCCGCGCGCTCACCGCCGCCGGCCTCCCCGCCGACGCCGTGCAACTCGTGCCCACGACCGACCGCACCGCACTCACCATTCTCCTCAAGCTCGACACGTTGATCCACTGCATCATCCCGCGCGGCGGCGAGGCGCTCATCCGGCACGTCGCGGAAAATTCCACGATCCCGGTCATCAAACATTTCAAGGGCGTGTGCTTCGTTTACGTCGACCAAGCCGCCGACCTCGCGATGGCCGAAGCCATCACCGTCAACGCCAAGGTCGCGCGCCCCAGCGCGTGCAATGCCGCAGAGCAACTCCTCGTGCACCGTGCTGTCGCGGAAAAATTCCTGCCGGCGGTCGCCCGAGCGCTCGTAGCAAAAAATGTCCAGCTCCGCTGCGATGCCGCCAGCGCCGCCATTCTCGAACGCGCCGGAGTCGAAACCACGCCCGCCGCACCCGCCGACTACACCGCGGAGTTTCTCGACTACGTAATCGCCATCCGTGTCGTCGATTCGATCGACACCGCCATCGCCACGATCAACCGCGACAGCTCCAACCACAGCGACGCGATCGTGACCGACGACGAGCCCGCCGCCCGCCGCTTCCTCGCCGAGATCGACAGCGCGACGGTTTTCTGGAACGCGAGCACCCGCTTCAACGACGGCTTTGAGTTCGGCTTCGGCGCCGAG
This sequence comes from Opitutaceae bacterium, assembly GCA_031411015.1. Taxonomy (GTDB): domain Bacteria; phylum Verrucomicrobiota; class Verrucomicrobiia; order Opitutales; family Opitutaceae; genus ER46. The sequence continues at coordinate 979 of JANOAF010000551.1, forward strand.
ATCGGCATCAGCACCGACCGCCTCCACGCCCGCGGCCCGATGGGCCTGCCCGAGCTGTGCAGCTATAAATATCTGATCGAGGGCACCGGGCAGGTGAGGGGGTAGGTTTCTAAAGTCGGGCCACGCGCCCGTGAGTTCGCAAGCTTGACGCCCGGTAATACCCCCACGTATTACCGTTCTATGGTCGCCAAAACCATCAAGCTCCCTCACGCGCTCGACGCCCGCATCCGTCGTGCGGCTAAGGCGAACAAGCGCACCTATTCTACCGTAATGCGCGAAGCCATCGCCCGAGGCCTCGAATCGCCCAAAGGCATCGACATGGCCGAAGCGCTCAAAGATTTCATCGGCGCGGGCGAAGGCCCCGGTGACCTCTCAACCAACAAAGAATACTTCCGTGATATCGGACGCCGGCGCTCTCGTTGATGCCGGCCTGTTGGTCGCACTCGGCGACCGCCGCGATGCCCGGCACACATGGGCACTGGAACAAATGCGCTCGATGCGCGGACCTTGGCTCACCTGCGAAGCCTGTGTCGCCGAAGCCGATCACTTGCTCGACTACATCAAGCCTCCGCTGTCCCACTGGCTCTACCAACTGCTTCAGTCAGGCACACTGTTGTCGCAACATTTGCTGCCCGAGCAATTGACGCGCGTGCATACCGAGATCGCGCGCTATCGGGATCGCCGCGTCAGTTTCGCCGATGCCTGCATCGTGATTCTCAGCGATGATCATCCGAAACTGCCAGTGATCACGACGGACATCGCTAATTTCACCATCTACTTTCGTCCGCGACCCTCGCGAAGGCTTCTGACGCCACCTCGGTAAACACGGATCGCCATCGGTCGCCGATTGTTCAGATGTAGTTTCTCTCGGCTCTTTCCCATTGATGCAACGGGCCACAAAAAGGGCGGACCCTTCGGTCCGCCCTTCGCCGCCCGATAATCTCGGCGCAATTCGTTAGTCGTGCTCCCCGCTCACGCCACGTCGCCCATGCCCCAGCCGCGGCGATAGGTCGGGTAAAGCAACGCGTCGGCTTCGGGCAGGCTGGTCCGCATAGCAACCGAGTCCCACGTGAATTTCTTGCCGACGAGGATCGACACGGTGCCGAGGCAGACCATCTCGGTGAAGGGCACGGAGTATTCGAAATTGGAACCGGCCGCGAGCGGGTTGTTCGCGCGGATGGCCTTGATCCACTCGATGTGCGGATTGCCGATCGGGTCGGGGCGTGGGATCGTCTTCGGCGGCAGCTTGCCCCCTTCCACGAGTTCCTTGTGGAAGGACTCCGGGATGAAGCGGGGGCTGTTGCAGTAGTCGTTGCCGTCGTAGACCGACCCCTTGCTCCCCATGAGCAACTGGCCACCATGGGAAAGCACGCGATCTTCCATTTGGGCGGGTTTCGCGGGTTTCTCGCCGCCCTCGTGCCACGTGAGCTTGACCGGGGGCATCTTGCCGCGGGCGGGGAACTGGTATTCCACGACAGCGGACTTCGGGTAGGTGACCTTGTTGGCGCCGTCGATTTTTTTGAGTTCGACGCTGGTCGGCGCCCCGAGCTGAAGCCCCCAATAGGCGGCGTCCATCAAGTGGCACGCCATGTCGCCCAACGCACCGCAGCCATAGTCGATATAGCCGCGCCATTTGAACGGATGGATGGCACTGCTGTAGGGACGCTCTTGAGCGCGACCGAGGAACAGGTCCTGGGAGAATCCCTCCGGCGGAGTTTCGGCTTTGGGCCATTCCGTTATGCCCTGCGGCCAGACCACGTTGTATACCTGCACACCATTCCGCATCACGTTCGCGGCCGAACGATTCGTCCAGATGTTCGCCTCGCGCACCTCGCCCAGGAGGCCGGCATCGATCCACTCCTTTACCAAGCGGATGCCTTCCATGGAGTGACCTTGGTTGCCCATCTGAGTGCAGACGCCGTTGAGGCGGGCCAGACGCAGGAGTTCGCGCGCCTCGCCGACGGTCTGCGTGAGCGGCTTCTGGATATAAACGTGTTTGCCGAGCATGATCGCCATGTAGGCCGGCAGGAAGTGCATGTGGTCGGGCGTTGCTACGCCCACCGCGTCGATCTCATTGTCCATCTCGACGAGCATCTTCCGAAAATCGGTGTAGCGTTTCGCATTCGGGAAAGTCTCGAAGAGTTTCTTCACGTTGGGCCGCGACCAATCGATGTCGCAGATCGCGACGACCTCTTCGGCCTGATGCGCCATGATATCGCTGAAGCCTTTGCCCCCGCAGCCGATCTGCGCGACGCGGACCTTGGCGCCGGCTGCGATCGGGCGTGGCTTGCGAGGCGTCTTGGCGAGGGTTTGGCAGCCTGGAAACGCGAGCAACGCGGCGACAGCGGCGGAAAACGCGACGAAGTCGCGACGAGTGAGGTTGGTTTGTGACATGGGGAGTTAAATAGATCGACCGGACTAAGCGAGACGCTCCCGCGAAGACGGGGTTGCGCGAAGTTTTTCTGGAAAGCCGCATCGCATGCAACCGATTAGTTTCCGGAAATCTGCGGTCCGCTCCCACGGGGCGCGCTTTCAGAGTGGCAGTCGCTTCCGTCACAGCTACGAATTTCCGAATGCAACTCACCAAGCACTGGGCCGCCGCGCTCGACGACTACACGATCGATCTCGCGTGGTCGCCGGATGGAGCGCTGCTCGCCGCCGCCAGTGCGGCCGGACCCGTCACGCTTTTCTCCGCCGCGGAAGGCGCTCGGCGCCACGAGCTGCCTGGCCATGAGAACGGCACGAACTGCCTCGCGTGGCGGCGCGCTGTAGCCGGAGTCGGTGACCCCGGCACTCCGGGCTCAGCGAGCCCGGCTACAATCCTCGCCACCGGCGGCCAGGACGGTGCGGTGAAATTCTGGGATGCCGCCGCCGGTCAGCACACTGCTACCGCCAAGCTTGGTTCCGCATGGGTCGAACATCTCGCGTGGGTCCCGGGTCAGAAACCAGATGTCAGAGCTCAGAAGTCAGCGGCCGAACCCACACCTCTGACCTCTGACCTCCGGCCTCCGACCCCTGCCTTACTCTTTGCTGCCGCCGGCCGCACGCTCGCGGCCGTGCGCGCCGATGGTTCCGTCGCCCACACCTTCAAGCCCGCGCCGAAAACGATCACCGCCCTCGCCGCGCCAGTCGCGGGCGGGGTCGTCGCCGCGGCGTGTTACGGCAGCGTCACCCTCTGGGACTCCGACGATTTTCTCGCGCAAAAGGAACTCCCCTACGCCAACGGCATCCACGCGCTCGTGTGGTCGCCCGACGCCAAGTGGCTCGTCTCCGGCAATCAGGACCCGAGCGTTCATCTCTGGATTCCCGAAAAGGACATCGAGCTCCACATGAGCGGCTACGAAGGCAAGGTGAAGTTTCTCTCCTTCGATCATTCCTCGCGCTGGTTGGCGACGAGCGGCGGCCGCGAGGCCTGCATCTGGGATTGCACGGGCGAAGGCCCAGAGGGCCGCGAGCCCGCGATGCTCCCGCACGAGGCCCCCGTGTGCGCCGTCGCGTTTCAAAACACCCACGGCCTCCTCGCCACCGCCGCGCAGGACGGCACCGTGCAACTCTGGAGCCCCGAGCGCAAACAACCCCTCCGCGCCACCGTGCGTATGCCCGGCGCTGCGACCAAGCTCGCGTGGTCCCCCGACGACCGCCAGCTCGCCATCGGCTCGGAAAAGGGCGCGGTGTATGTGCTGAAGTGCGAGGCGTGAGGGCCGCACGCGAAATGGGTTTCACGCCCGCACGCGGCGCAAGAAATCCGCCGGCGTGACTGACGGCACGGGTGAGCGGCGGTAGTCGGCGGTGTTGCGCGTGACAATGAAGTCGGCCTTGGCGGCGAGCGCACTGACTACTTGGAGCGCATCTTCAAAATCGGCGATGGGCAACCCCAGCGCCTGGCGCGCCGCGGCGTGGTCCGTCGATGGCACGGCGAGGAAACTGAGAATCTCGCCCAGAAAATCACGGACTGCGGCGTTTCCCCGCATCAGGCGGCCGACGTAGTGAATGTTGGACAGGGAATGCCAAGCCACCCAGCCACTGTCCGCGTGTTGCTCGCACCATGCGACCACGGCGGTGCTTTCGGTCACAAACTCGGTGCGCTCCAGCGCGACGTCGAGCAGCACGTCGGAATCAACCAGCACGCGCATGGGGAGCGGGCTTAACATATTTGGCGAGCAGGTAGGCGTAGCGGTGGTCGCCCGCCAATTCGGCCGCCGTGGGGAGTTTAGCTGGCGGATGCTTCTTGAGCCAGCGCTCGGCAAAACCGGGCTTGGTTGGGGCCGGGGTGGCGAACGTCTTTTCAAAGATCGCCGAGATGCTGGTGCCCTGACTACGGGCGGCGCGGCGGGCGGCCTGCACGGCGGCGCGCTCCACAGTCAGCGTGAGTTTTTGCTTCATGCACGTGTTTTCGCGAGAGACACGTGTCGAGTCAAGCGGGCCGTGCGCCGCGCACCATCGGCGGGCCGAAGCGCGGGGCGTGACGCACAACCGGCCGCATTCGAGTCGCCAGAAGCGGCGGTTCCGCCAAAAAAAACCACTCGCCACGTTCCGCCGCGCGTGGCTGCCTCCGCTTCGCCCACGCGCTACTCTGCGATTTCCCCCGCGCTTCCCCCTTCCCTCCGTCTCCCGTCTATCGTTCCCCAACTTCCCCCCACCCCATGACCTGGTCCCAAGTCTACGCCCCTGTCGGCGGCATCCTCACCTCTGCCCTCATCGCGGCGATTCCAGTCGTAGTCCTGCTCGGGCTGCTGGCGTTCTGGCATGTGCGCGCGCACATCGCAGCCATCATCGCCCTGCTCGTGGCGGGCGCGGTCGCGGTCGGTGTTTATGGCATGCCGATCTCGCTCGCGGCGGCCGCGGCAGGCTACGGCGCAGCGTTCGGGCTGCTGCCCATCGGATGGCTGATTCTCAACGCGATCTTCATCTACCAACTCTCGGTTGAAACCGGGCAGTTCACAGTGCTGCAAAAACAAATCGCCGGCGTCTCCGGTGACAGGCGCATCCAGGCGCTGCTGATCGCGTTTTCGTTCGGGGCGTTCATCGAGGGCGCGGCGGGCTTCGGCGCGCCCGTGGCAATTAGCGGCGCGCTGATGATCGGGCTCGGCTTCCGGCCGCTCGAGGCGGCCAAGCTCGCGCTGATCGGCAACACCGCGCCAGTCGCCTTCGGCTCGCTCGGCACGCCGCTCGTCACGCTCGCGCCGCTCACCGGCCTCGATCTCCAGGACCTCAGCGCGATGGTCGGTCGGCAGCTCCCCTTCTTTTCCCTCATCGTCCCGTTCTGGCTGGTGGCGGCGCAAGTCGGCTGGCGCGGTATGGTCGGCATCTGGCCGGCGTGTCTCGTCGCGGGCGGGAGCTTCGGCATCGTGCAATATCTGGTGAGCAATTTTCACGGACCGTGGCTCGTGGATATCATCGCCGGCGCGGTCTCGATGCTCTCCGTCGTCGTGCTGATGCGGTTCTGGCAACCGAAGGAAGTCTCCGCCAACCCTGCGGCGGCCGCCGCGCCGCAATCCGCCGGCACCACCGGCCCAGCGTGGAAGGCCTGGCTGCCGTGGATTTTTCTCACCGGCTTCGTCTTTGCCTGGGGCATGCCGGCCGTGAAGGCCAAGCTCAACGGCCTCTACGCCCCGCAGCTCGAAGTTCCGGTCCTCCACCTGAAGGTGGAAAAAGTGCCGCCGGTCGCGCCCGTGCCCACGCTCGAAAAGGCGGTCTTCAACTTCAACCTCCTCTCGGCCACCGGCACCGCGCTGCTACTCGCGGGCGTCGCCTCCGCTATCGGCCTCGGCGTCGGCCTGCGCCGCGCGCTCACGATTTATTGGCAGACGCTGCTGCGCGTGCGCATCTCGCTGCTCACGATTTCCGTGATGATGGCGCTCGGCTTCCTGACCCGCTACAGCGGGACCGACACCACGATGGGCCTCGCGATGGCGGGCACGGGCGTCCTCTTCCCGTTCTTCTCGCCGCTCATCGGCTGGCTCGGCGTCGCGCTCATGGCAGCGACACCGCGTCCAACGTCCTCTTCGGCAACCTGCAAAAAGTCTCCGCCGAAGCCCTCGGCTTCCCGCCGCTGATCATGTGCGCAGCGAACAGCTCCGGCGGCGTTATGGGCAAGATGATCGATGCGCAGAGCATCGTGGTGGCGGCCGTCGCCACCGGCGGCCACGCGGACAGCCCCGACGCTGGCACAGTGCTGCGCTCGGTGTTCTGGCACAGCCTCGCGCTCGCGCTGCTGATGGGCGTGTTCATCACCTGCCAGACTTACCTCTGGCCGTGGATGGTGCCGGGCGCCAAGTAAGCGCCGCAGCTTTGCGCTTTCCCGCGCGGACAGGCGCCCTCTACTCGCCGCATGCGCGCCCGCCCGGCTGACGCCCCACCGAACCCCACCACGCATCGCCTCATCGCGAGCGCGGTGATCGGTAGCGCCGCGCTCGTGGCGTATCGCGGGAGCTTTTCGGTCCCGTTCCTCTTCGACGATCTCGGCGCGATCGTGAACAACTCCTCCATCCGCGACCTCACGCGGATCGGTGACGTGCTATGGCCGCCCGTCGGCGGCAACGGCATGGCGGGCCGTCCGGTCGTCAACCTCTCGCTCGCGCTCAACTATGCTTTCAGCGGGCTCAACCCGCGCGGCTACCACGGGCTGAATCTTATTATGCACGTCGTGTCCGCGCTCGCCTTGTTCGGCGTGGTCCGACGCACGCTGCTGCTCCCCGCGCTGCGGGCGCGCTTCGGAGCCGCCGCGTTTTCGATCGCGCTCTCCAGTGCGACGCTGTGGGCGCTGCATCCGCTGCAAACGGAATCGGTGACGTGCGTCATTCAACGCACCGAACTCCTCGTCGGCGTTTTCTATCTCCTCACGTTCTACGCGTTCGTGCGCAGTCTCGAACCTGCAGCCGTATCCGCGAAATGGCGCGCGCTTTCCATCGCCGCCTGCGCGCTCGGCATGGCGAGCAAGGAGGTCATGGTCTCCGCGCCCCTGCTCGTGCTACTCTACGACCGGACCTTCGTCGCCGGCACGTGGGCCGCGGCGTGGCGGCAGCGGCGCCACCACTATCTCGCTCTCGCCGCCACATGGCTCGTCCTGATTGCGCTCCTCATCGCGATGGGCGGCAGTCGTGGTCAGGCCGCCGGCCTCGGCCTCGGCGTGCCGTGGTGGTCCTACGCGCTCCGGCAATGCGAAGCGATTCCCGCCTACCTTGGTCTCGCCGCATGGCCCCACCCGCTCGTTCTCGACTACGGCACCGACCTCGTGACGGATCCGTGGAGTGTTCTGCCCGGCGGCCTGCTGTTGCTCGCGCTCGTCGCGCTCACCTTCGCCGCGTTGCGCTGGCGACCGATGCTGGGGTTTCTCGCGTTTTGGTTTTTCGCCATCCTCGCGCCGAGTTCGAGCGTCGTGCCCCTCATCACGCAAACGATGGCAGAGCACCGCATGTATCTTCCGCTGGCGGCCGTGATGATCGGCGCGGTGATCGCGGCGCATCGCGGGCTCGGCGCGCAGCTGCCGCTCGCCGTCGCCGGTTTGTCCGTTGCGCTCGCCGCAACCACGGCCGCGCGCAATCGCCTGATGCAGGACGATCTCACAATTTGGGCCGACACGATCGCGAAACGTCCCCGCAACGCCCGCGCTTACGGCAACCACGCCCTCGTCCTCTCCCAACGGGGCCGGACCGCGGACGCCCTGCCTGGATTTCAGAGAGCGCTCGCGCTCGATCCGAAGTCGGGCTCGACCGAGACCAATCTCGGCACCACGTATTTCGAACTCGGAGATTTCCGCCAAGCCGAGGCGCACCTCCGCGCCGCACTCGCGCTCGATCCCAAGCTGACCGATGCCCACGCCAACCTCGGGGCCACGCGTTTGGAATTGGGCGATGCCGAGGGCGCCCTGGCGCACGATCGCGCCGCGCTCGCCCTCGATCCGAATCATGTCCCCGCCCACCGCAACGCCGGCCGCGCCTTGTTTGCTCTGGGACGCTTCGGCGAGGCTGCCGCGCACTACGAGCGTGTCGTCAGACAGCAGCCCGAATCACCGGCTGCGCACTACAACCTCGGGCTCGCACTCGCCCGCGCCGGAGACCTGACGCGGGCCCGCACTTACTTCGCCGAGGCGCTGCGCCGCAAACCCGATCCGGCGGCCTTTCTCTACTACGCACGTTTCCTCGCAACAAATGGTCTGAAGGCCGAGGCGCTCGCGAGCATCGAAACCGCCCTGCGGCTGCGCCCGAATTTTCCCGAGGCGATGGCGGAGCGCGATCGGTTGCGGGCGCTGCCCCAAGCGCCGGCTCGCGCCGCGTCGCGCTGAGAAGGTTTGTCCGTCTGCAACGGAAACGGGCGATCAAAACGTTTTCCCTCGCGAAAGAAACCGCGATGCGGGTGGAGCGACTTGACCTCAAGGCGCGTCCGTCGCCCCACTCGCAAACCAGCGCGTTGAGGTCAACGCACTCCACCACTAACGGCGCGGTTTCGCGCCGAACAGGCATTGCTACTTCTTCGAAGGCACCACGCTGTTGCCTGAGGGCCGCGCCGACTGCCACGCAATCATGCGCCACGCGCCGGCTTCGTTGCGCCAGACCGAGAGATAACGCAGCGTGATCTCAGACCATTCGGGACCGAGTCGCTTGCGCATCGTCTGCACGCCGAGAATCACCACCGAGTCGGGCGTGACCTGCATCATCTCGACCGCCGACGTTTTGACGTCGGCGTAGGCGGTGTCGCCCGCGAGGAGATTTTTAACGTAGTCCGCCTTCGACTCCACGCGCCCGTCGGAATGCACAAAGCGCAATTGATCCGACATGAGATTGCCAAGCGCCGGGGCGTCACCCGCCATCATTGCGGCCAGCCGCGCGTTGTCCGCCTGTCGAGCGGCGAGCACCGGCAGCGCCGCACCGTGCGCCGCGCACACCGTGAGCCCGGCAAAAATCACCCAAAGCAAAAATCGTTTCATGGCGGAAAGGTTTGAAAGTAGGGCGGGTCTCTGACCCGCCTTGGGCGCTTGAAAGAGCGGGTCATAGACCCGCCCTACTCCCAGACACCCGAACGGCGGCAGATTTCTGGGGAATCTCATTCGTGGTTGGAAACGCCCCCGCTCACGTCCGATACGCATCACGCAATACCTGCATCGTGTGCCGGACGCGCACGGGCGAGCCGAGTTTTTCGAGGTGCGCGCGCACTTGCGTGAGGCACCCGATGTTGCCCGTTGCCACCACGGTCGCACCGGTCGCGATCGCCGCCTGCGCCTTCTGCGCACCGAGCGAATTCGCGATGTCGGGCTGGTCGAGATTGTAGGTGCCGGCGCTGCCGCAGCACAGATGGGCATTCGCAATCTCGCGCAACTCCACGCCGGGAATGCCGCGCAACAAGCCGCGCGGTTCGGCGCGCACACCCTGCGCGTTGGCGAGATGGCAGGCGTCGTGATACGCGACTGCCTGCGGCGTGGTCCAGCCGGCCGGTTTTTCCCGCAGCCCGAGTTGGGCGAGAAACGCGCTCACATCGATCACGCGCTTGCGGAAGCTTTCTGCGCGCGCCTCGTCCGGTGTGCCGCGCAAGATCAGGTGATACTCGTGCATCGCCGAACCACAGCCCGCGGCGTTGGTGAGAATCGCATCCACGTCGGAGGGAAACGCCGCGAGATTTTTCCGCGCGAACGCCTGGGCCGCGCGCAAATCGCCCGTGTGCCACGCCAGCCCGCCACAACAGCCCTGCGCCTCCGGCACGATGACCTCCACGCCGTTGCGCGTGAGCACCTCGATCGTCGCGACATTGATGTCGGGCTCGAGCACCTGCTGCGCGCAACCCGCGAGCAACGCTACCCGCGCGCGGCGTTCGCCCTTCGCGGGAGACACGTGCGGCAGATTCACCGCGGGTGGCACGTCACGCGGCGCGAGCGCCAGCATCGGACGCAACGCCGCGGGCACGAGCGCGCCCAACCTGCGCCCGAGTTTCGCGCCGCGCAGCGCGAACCGGAAGCGCGCCGGAAACGGAATCGTCTGCGCCGCGAGCCAGCGGCGAACTTTTTCGGCCGTCGTCCGTGGCGTCGTCGCCGCCACCGTCGCGCGATAGGGACTGATCAGATCGCGATACGGCACACCGCTGGGGCAGGCTGGTTCGCACGCCAGGCAGCCGAGGCAACGATCGATATGCGGCTGCGCGGCAGCGGCGGGCATCGTGCCTTCCAGCACCTGCTTCATCAGCACAATCCGCCCGCGCGGCGAATCCATCTCCTGCCCGAGTTCCTGGTAGGTCGGACACGCCGCGAGACAAAATCCGCAGTGCACGCACGCCTGCACGGCATGCGCCATCGGATCGCCGAGCGGACCGTGTTCGTGGGGTTTAATCGCGTGGAGCATGAAATATGATCTGAGAAATTAATTCAAAAGCCACGAATCCAGGAGCAATCATCCCAGTTGGTCGATTCATGGCTTTCTGGTTTCTGAATTCATTTGGCTCCTATTCGTCCAAGCCCGGAAACCGCCCTTGCGGATCGAGCGCCGCTTTCACCGTGCCCATGATTTCAAACCTCGGTTTCGACCCCAGCCAGAGCGGCCCATCGCCGCGCAGCGTCACGCCCGGCCAGCGACTGTCCGCCAGCCGGCCTCCGGCCGGAAGGGAAATGTAGCCGACATTTCCGCCCGCGCCGATCCAGCCGCGCGCGCCCGACTGCCCACGCACCCACGCGGTGAACTCCGGCACCTGCGCCGGCGTCAGCGCCAGTTTCGCGCGCACACCCGTCGCATACGCCCAGCTAAATTCGGAAATTCCGCGCCAGAATCCGTCCGC
>JANOAF010000552.1:0-7610 GCA_031411015.1 Opitutaceae bacterium
GCGGCGCGGACTTTAGGGCCGTCGGTCGTGCCGGCGCGGCGCATCGCGTCGGCGTAAAGCATCATCGCGTCGTAGCCGAGCGCGGCGACGCCCTCGGGGGTTTCGTTTTGCCAGCGCGCGCGGAATTTTTGGACGAAGGCCTTCACCTCGGGGGCCTCGTTGTTGGCCGAGTAGTGCGTCGAGTAGTAGGTGCCCTCGACGGCCTTGCCACCGAGTTCGGTGAGCTGCGGCGCTTCCCAACCGTCGCCACCAATGATCGGAATCGTGAGACCGAGGGCGCGGGCCTGGATGCAGATGAGCGCGGCCTCGGCGTAGTAGCCGGTCGCGGCGATCACATCGGGCTTGAGCGCGCGGATCGTGGTGAGCTGGGCGTTGAAGTCCTTGTCGCCTTCAGAGTATTTTTGCTCGCCGACGATTTCGCCGCCGAGGCCGGTGAAGGTCGTGCGAAACACGTTCGACAGGCCGACGCTGTAGGGGGCCGAGGCCGAGGTAAGAAGCGCCACCCGCTGCGCCTTGAGTTTCGAGTGTGCGAACTTGGCGAGCACCGCGCCCTGAAACGGATCGATGAAGCAGATGCGGAAAATGTAATCGCCGATTTCAGTGACCTTGGGATTGGTCGAGGAGATCGCCATCATCGGGATGCCGGCATTCTGGCAGATGGGTGCGGCTTCGAGCGAATTGGTGGACGGATTGCCGCCGAGAATCGCGACGACCTTGTCGCGTGAGATCAGTTTCTTCACGGCGGTGGCGGACTCGCCCTGCTTCGACTGGATGTCCTCGACGAGGTATTCGACCTTGCGGCCGAGAATGCCACCGGCGGCGTTGATCTCCTCGACCGCGATGAGAATGCCCTTGCGGCTCGCGACGCCAAACGCGGCATCTTTGCCCGTGAGCGAGGCGTAGTGGCCGAACTTGATCGTGTCTTCGCGGCGGGCGCAGGAGGCGAGCGTAAGGGCGGCAGCGAGCCCGAGTGCGACGTGCAGGCCGAAGCGGCGAAGGTAGGCGCGGGCGGAGTCAATCACGGCGCGACGGTTTTGTGGAACTGCAGTTTGCCGCCCTTGATCGCGATGATGGTGGCGGGCTTCGTCGCGTTGCGGTCCTGGTCGATGGTGGTCACACCGCTGGCTCCGGCAAAATCTTTGGTGGCGGCGAGGGCGTCGCGGAGTTTGGCGCCATCGGTGGTGCCGGCGCGTTTGAGCGCATCGGCGAGGACATAGACGGCGTCGTAGCCTAGTGCGGAGAAGGCACCGGGAATCTCGCCGTTCCAGCGTGTTTTGTATTTGCCGACAAATTTGCCGACCGCGGGGTCGGTATTCTCAGGCGAGAAGTGTGTCGAGTAGTAGCAACCGTTGAGTGCGTCGCCCGCGATTTTGAGGAGCTGCTCGTCCTCCCAACCGTCGCCGCCGATGAACGGCACCGTGATGCCGAGGTCGCGCGCCTGCCGGACGATGAGCGCGGATTCGGTGTAGTAGCCGGGGACAAAGATGGCCTCGACGCCGGCGGCCTTCACCGCGGTGAGCTGCGCGCGGAAATCCTTGTCGCCCTCGGAATATTTCTGTTCGAGCGCGACGGCACCGCCGCCCTTGGTGAACGTCTCGGTGAAAAATTTAGCGAGGCCGACGCTGTAGGCGTTCGAGACACTGGAGATGATGGCGACCTTCTTCGCCTTCAGATCGGCGAGGGCAAACTTCGCCATGACGGTGCCCTGAAACGGATCGATGAAGCAGACGCGGAAGATGTAGTCGCCCGTTTCCGTCACCTTGGGATTGGTGGCCGCCGGCGCGATCATCGGAATCTTCGCCGCCTGAGCGATGGGCGCGGCCTCCAGCGAACGGCCGGAGGAGACTTCACCGATCAACGCGATGACTTTTTCACGCGAGAGAAGTTTCTTCACGGCGGTGGCGCTCTCGCCGGCCTTGGTTTGGTTGTCCTCGTAGGCGAGTTCGAGTTTTTTGCCGAGCACGCCGCCGGCGGCGTTGATTTCCTCGATGGCGAGGACGACACCGTGGTGCGAGGTCTGGCCGAAGCCGGCCTCTTTGCCGGTGAGCGAGGCGTATTCGCCGACCTTGATGGCATCGCTTTGCTTGGCGCACGAGGCCAGCAGCAACAGGCCGGCGGCTAGGAGTGGGAGGAGGATTCGTTTCATTTGATAAATAAAAGAAGGGGCGGGGCCGCCGTCACGGCGCAATGCTTTCGACGAAGATGAACTTGCCGTTCTTCACCGTGAGCACGACGGCGGACTTGGTGGGATTGCGCTGCTCGTCGAGGGTGATGGTGCCCGTGACGCCGGGGAAATTTTTCGTCACCGCGAGCGCGCCGCGGAGTTTCGCGGGCTCGGTGGTGCCGGCGCGCTTGAGGGCATCGACGAGCATCATGACGGAATCGTAGCCGAGGCCGGTGAGTGTGTCGGAGACATCACCCCAACGCTGGCGGAAGCGGGCGTTAAACTTGGTGACGACGGGGTCGCTGTTCTCCGGCGAGTAGTGCGTCGCGAAAAACGTGCCCTCAACGGCTTTGCCGCCGATCTCGACGAGTTCGGGAGATTCCCAGCCGTCCGCGCCGAAGATGGGAACCGTGAGCCCGAGGTCCTGCGCCTGTTTACAGATGAGCGCCGCCTCGGCGTAGTAGCCCGGCACGAAAATGCCCTCGACCTTGGCGGCCTTGATGGCGGTGAGCTGGGCCCGGAAATCTTTGTCGCCTTCGGAAAATTTTTGTTCGAGCGCAACGACGCCACCGTCCGCGGCGAACCGCTCCTTGAAATACTTCGCGAGCCCCACGCTGTAGGCCGACGACGCCGAGGTGAGCAGGCCCACGCGCCGCACCTTGAGGGTGTTCTGGGCGAACTTCGCCATCACGGTGCCCTGAAACGGATCGATGAAGCAGACCCGGAAAATGTAGTCGCCCTTGGCCGTGACCTCCGGGCTCGTGGACGACGGCGTGATCATTGGGATGCCCGCGGCCTGACAAATCGGCGCGGCTTCGAGCGAGCGGCTGGACGCGACTTCGCCGAGGACGGCGACCACTTTGTCGCGCGAGATGAACTTCTTCACGATGGTCGCGGACTCGCCGGCCTTCGACTGGTTATCCTCCGTGAGGAGCTCGAGTTTTTTTCCCAGCACGCCGCCGGTGGCATTCACTTCTTCGATGGCGAGGAGCGTGCCCTTGTGGGATGCTTGGCCGTAGGTCGCCTCCTTGCCTGTCATTGAGGCGAATTCACCAATCTTGATCGTGTCGGTCTGCTGCTTGGCGCAGGAGGCGAACAACAACGCGGCGACGGCGAACGCTAGAACTGAGACCGGGCGGCGCGATTGGATCATAGGGCGGGAAGCAGAGCGCGGAGCCAAGGCCACTGACCGGCGGTTATCAACCAAACTGTTTCGGCTGATTCCGATCGGTGTAACAGCGAGTGAGGTCAACGATTCGAGTGGCACGAGCATCTTGCCCGTGGTTTTCCGCCCACGGGGGGACGCCCGTGCCACCGCAGACACCACGCTGCCACGCGATTCCCAATTGAAGCGGAGCTGCCGTGCTGCGTCCGGTTCCAGCAACGCGGTCTTTTTTCCGTTTGGGCTTTCCGTCTTGCGGGCAGCGGCGTTTCATCCCGGCCGTGAATACTTTCGATCGGCACCTTCTGCGCGAGTGGCTGCAGATGCTCGCACTCGTGCTGGCCGCCACGATCGGGCTGCTGCTCGTGCAGGTGCTCTACGACGATTTTCGTGCTCTGCGCGAACTCGGCGCGCGCGGCTCGGTATTCTGGCGTTATTTCGTGGTCACGGTCCCGAGTTTTCTGGCGATCGTGCTGCCGTTTGCGCTGCTCGTGTCGCTGCTCTACACGCTGGGAAAACTCCACCGCGCCAACGAAATCACGGCGATGCGGGCGGCGGGCGTCGGGTTCGCGCGTCTGACGGCGCCGGTCTGGTTCGTCGGCGCGTTGTGCTGCGGGCTCGCGTGGTGGCTTAACACCACGGTGGTGCCGTGGTCGGTGGAAGAATCGCGGGCGATGAAGGATGAACTGGAGTTTCGCAGTCAGACCTCGAAGGCCCTGCCCGCGGATCGCGTGGGGGCGATCAGCAGCGTCGCCTTCGATAATCCCGTTGAACGGCGGATGTGGTTTCTCAACCGCTTCAGTAAATCCACGCGCCATGGCTACGGCGTGTCGGTCTCCGAACTCGACGCCGAGCGGCGCGAGACCTCCCGCCTCACCGCGGCCGAAGCGTGGCTCGATCCGGCGCGGAATGGCTGGGTGTTCAAGAATGGCCGGGCACTGACGTTTGCGCCCGAGACCGGCGAACTCTCGGGCTCAAAGCCGTTCGCCGAGCAATTCGAACCGCGCTACCGCGAAAATCCCGACTTGATGCTCCTCATCGATCGGAAGCCGACGTCACTTTCGCTTTGGGAGCTGCGCGATTTGATCACGCAGTTGGAATTGGAAAAAAGCCCGAAGCTCGCGAGTTACGCGGTGCGCTACTACGGCTTGATCGCGGACATGGTCGGCCCGCTCGTGGTGATCGCGATCGCGATTCCGTTTGCCGTGGCCGGGGTCCGCGTGAATCCGGCGGTGGGAGTTTCGAAGTCCATCGGGTTGTTTTTTCTCTACTACATCTTTCTCAACGCGGCCACGGCGCTGGCGACGAAAGGGTTGGTGGAGCCGGAGGTGGCGGCGTGGCTGCCCCATGCGGGCATGGGCTTGCTGGCGCTGTGGTTTTTCGCGCGGCTGAGGTAGTTTGGCGGGGCGGAAAATTATTTGAATAAGGGATCCCCGAGGGGCGTCTCAGGGGCGCAATGAAAACACTCGTGCTCGCAGTTTCACTCGCGGTGGCCGGGGTCATCCCCGCCCATGCGCAGATTTTTCGGTCGTCGGTCGGTGGTGGTGCCGCCATCGGCGCCGTGGCCGGCAGTTTGATTGGCGGTCACAATGGGGATCGTTGGGCCCAAGGCGCGGTGATCGGTGCCGTGGCCGGGGCGTTAATCGGTGCGGCCGTCGAACCGCAACAACGGGTCTATAGCTCGTCGCCGGTTTACCAAGCGCCGCCGCCCGCGGTTTACGGTGAACCGGTCTACGGCTACCCAGCGGCGACCATCCCTGATGCGACTACCGTGCCTTCAGCTCCGACAGTCGGTGCCCAGGGCCCGGTGCAGGTCGTGACGGCTCCGCCCCAAGTGGTCTATGTCGAGAGTGCGCCGCGCGTCGTGTATGTGCCGGCACCCGCCCCGCGGGTCGTCTATGTGTCGCCGCCGTCGGTGAGTTTCGGCTTCGGTTATGGTTATTCGGCCGGGCCGCGCTACGTCGCGGGGCCGCGGGGTGGCTACGCTCATCATCACGGCCACGGCTATCGGCGCTGAGCCCGAAATTCAGTCTGGTTTTCAGGCCTGTCGCTTTTTGCGGCGGGCCTTTTTTGTGGCCGGCTGCGGCACGGCGGGATCGGGGCGAACGGGATCTGGGCCGAGCGCGAAGTCCGTGAAATCGTTGTGGATGCCGGCGTGCGGCCGATCCTGCAGGTAGATTTCCAAGATGCGCGCGTGCTCGTAGTCGGTCGTCGGAAAAATCTTCGGCGGTTCGCCCGGTAGGAAAATTCCCGTGTAGGCCCGGCGCCGATCAACCATGCGGCGGATGACTACCATGGGAGGACGGCGAGGGCCCGTTGCGGTGTCATGACCAGTTGAAATTGAAACTCACGCTGATGCGCTCCTCGGCGGTGCGGTTCGCCGCGACCTCGTGGCGCAGCCAGCTTTCGAAGAGAATCACGTTGCCCGCCTCGGCGGGATAGGTGATGTGGATTTGGTTTTCCCGACGGGCTCCGGGCAGCTTCGGTGGCGCAGCCATGAATTTGCTCAGACGCGGATCCTCGAACTTCAGGCCAGGGCAGCCGCGCGGCGTGGTGACGTAATACGTGCCGCTGATAAACGAGAGCGGGTGCAGGTGGAGCGAGTGCGCCGCGGTTGGCGGCATGATGTTTACCCACAAATCGGTGAGGCGGATCGAGCGGCCGCGCAGATCCATATCGAGCGTGCGGGCGAAGGCGCGCACGTGGCGCGTGAGTTTTTTTTCGAGGCCGGCGAACGTGCTCGAGAAGCGATGGAGCTCGTTCATCGAAGCGTAGCTCGTGTAGCCGCCGGGATAGTTTTTCGCGGACCACTTGCGGCCGGCGGTGTCGAAATCGCGCAGGTTGCGGCACTCGTCGGCGAGGTCGGCATTGAAGGGGGCGAGGCCGTTTTTTTGCAGCGGCTCGCAGTAGATGGAAGTGGGAAACCAGGCACGTGTCGGCATGGTGGGTTTTATTGATCGAGAAATTTTAGGCCGGCGACACCAATGACGATGAGCGCGAGGCAAGCCAGGCGGGCGGGCGCAGCCGATTCGCCGAACAGCGCAATTCCGGCGATGGCCGTGCCCGCGGCGCCGATGCCCGTCCACACCGCGTAGGCCGTGCCGATGGGCAGCCCGCGCGCGGCGAGGGCGAGCAGGCCGAGGCTCGCGGCCATTGTCGCGATCACGCCGACACTCGGCCAGAGGCGCGTGAAGCCAGCGGCGGACTTGAGGCCGGTCGCCCAGACGATTTCGAGCGCGGCGGCGAAGAGAAGCAGCGTCCAGTGCATGAGGCCGCGAGCGTGGCGCCGGCCTTGCCGTCGTCAACGCGACGTGTTCAGCGCACGCCGCCCATCAGTCGCTTCACCCAAGGCACGAGGGCGAAGAGGGCGAGGGTGAACCCGCCGACGATCAAGGCCTGATGCCAGAAAAAGGTCGCGAGCTGCTCGGCGTTGTCGCTCTTGAATTCGCCCGCGAGCACGCCCGCGAGTTTGTTACCGAGCGCGGCGGCGAGGAACCAGATGCCCATCACCAAGCCAACGAGGCGTTGGGGGGCGAGTTTCGTCATGGTTGAGAGGCCGACGGGGCTGAGCAGCATTTCGCCCACGGTTTGGAGGAAGAAGAGGCCGACAAGCCAGAGGGGGCCAATTTTGCCGACAGCGGTGAGCTTGGCGGCCGGCACCATCAGGACAAACGACAGGCTTACGAACAGCAGTCCGAGCGCGAATTTCACCGGGCTCGACGGTTGCTTCGTTCCCAGGGTGATCCAGAGCCACGCGAAAAGGGGCGCGAGAACGATCACCCAGATAGCGTTGACCGACTGCCACCACGAAGAAGGAAAGGGATTTCCGAAGGCGGTGTTGTCGGTGAGTTTGTCGGCGAAAAGCGAAATTGAGGAGCCGGTCTGCTCAAAAATCGCCCAGAATATTTCGGCGGCGAAAAAGAAAACGAGGATGGCTGCGAGACGCTTGCTCTCGATATCCGGGCGGAACGCGAAAAAGAGAATCGCGGCAATCTGCAGGGCGAAGAGCACGTAGACGAGGACGGGGTATTGGTCGCTCGCTTTCATCGCGGCGATGAGGGCGGCGGAGCAGAGGGCGACGAGACCGAGTTTACCCCACGGGCGTGAACCGTCGGCTTCAGGCGCAGGGGCGGCGCCGACATGCGCGAGCCGCTCGCGTTGGATGACGTAAACGATCAGTCCCAATGTCATGCCGACGCCGGCGGCGCCGAAGCCCCAATGCCAGCTGTGCGCCGGATCAATGCCCCATGAGGTGAGTCGCGCCTTCCAGCTTTCGCCCTGAGC
>JANOAF010000553.1:0-2640 GCA_031411015.1 Opitutaceae bacterium
GGAAACACCTTGCTCGACGTAAAGGTCGACGTGCGGACCGTGCCCTTCGGCACGCCGGCCTGCGGCTGAGAATCGGGGCCGAGCCCATAGGACTCGGCGGCGTGGACGGGGAGCGCCGCAAGGAGCAGCACGAACGCGGAGGGGTGGAAGCGCACGGGGAAATCGCTACGGGGCGACGGAGCGGAGGGCAAGCTTGCGCCGCTTCGCTCAACAGCCTACCTACCTCTCATGCCCGCCGGCGTCCTAAAAGCCCACTACGACGGCAAACGTGTCGTGCTCGACGAGCCATGCGAGTTACCAGCCAACACGCCCCTGCTAGTGACCGTCTTTGCTCCCGATGCAGAGCGCTCCGCGTGGGCGTCGCTAGGCGCACGGAATCTCGCTCGCGCATACGGCGACAACGAGCCTGACTACTCGGTCGCCGACCTGAAGCAGCAACGAGCGAGGGCGACCTAGCCCTCACGCCGCTACCGCAGGCCGACGGTAACGTAAAGTCGCGACCAGCGGTGCTCCTGCGGCGGATGCCGCCTTTCGGCGACTGGCTCGCGTGCGGCGTCAGCACGCAACTTCATCAAGCTGCGGCAGGCTTCGACGACGTGATCGAAACCGGGCATCCCGATTTCCGACGCAGCGGTCTGAAGGCCGCCTCCCTCATTCGACTCGGATTTCTAACCGTGCTCCCGGCTGACCGGTTTCTCGGGTCGATCGGTTCACTCTCGCTTGAACGTCACGCGAAATTGCTCCAGCGGCTCGCTGAGTATTTAGCCATCAAGCATTCGACGTGAACTTGCGCAAGGTAACGCACATCCAAACTATCGAAAAGAAAGTGGGGTTATCTCCTTTTGCATATAACCATCGAGGAAGTCGACCATGTCTCCGCATCTCGCGTTTATTCCCGTCACTCTGACGGAGTGGCTGGGGTGTCTGGCGATCTCGGCCGTCGCTATGTTCTCTTCGTGGGCGGCAACCCTCTTTTGGGAAGGCAAAACGAAGGCGGGAAGAGGATCGTCGTGTTTGTCGGCGGAATCGCGCTTGGTTTTCTCGGCCTGTAACTATGCCATACGGCCTTGCCGGCGTTCAAAGCTGACGACTATCCGGCCGCGATCATATTTTTTCTCGGGGCTGCCTCTGCCTACTGCGCTATCTGGCTCCTCTGGGCATGTGTTTTCTCATCGGGCCAAACTTTGGACGAGGCATTTGAGTTTCTAAAGCGCGTGATCTGACTGCCCGATGATGCCGCGGGATGCTGAGTCGCAGCTATGATCAGTGCCCGCCGCCGCACCCCGAGCCGCAACCGCTTTCCCGCTCGTCGCCCTGCGCGTGGCCGTGGCATAGCTCCTCGGCAGTCGGCTCGCGGGTGTGACGGCGAATCTCAAAGCGATCCGTGATTAACAGCGCGCCGAGGATTCCCGCGTTTTACACTGCCGGTTTGCCCGCGCGCGCGGTCGGATTGCGGAAGAAGATCACGAAGATCACGAGCACCGCGAGCGCACCCCACGCAGGCGTGAGCCAGATGGTTTTCCAGTCGTGGGCGAGGCCGTTGACGGGAATGGCGAGCGCATTTTTCGCTAGCACTTGGCCGGCGAGCAAGGTGCCAACAAAAGCGCCGACGCCCCAGAGGATGAACGCGATCAGGCCTTGCGCGGCGCCGCGGATCCGCTCGTTGGCCTCTTCGTCGACGTAGAGCTGGCCGGCAATGAAAAGGAAATCGTAGCACGCGCCGTGCAGCAGAATCGCGGTGAAGATGAGCGGCGTCTGCGCCGCGCCGCCGTCAGCGCTGAAGCCCAGCGCGAAGTAGCGCGCGACCCAGCATGCGATGCCCACGAAAATCGTGATCTTGTAGCCGAACTTACTCAGGAAGATCGGCAGCAGCAGGAAACAAATCACGTCGGACACCTGCGCGAGCGAGGTTTTCTCCAGCATACTCGTCCATTTCAACTGCGTGAGGTAGACGCCAAGATTCACGAAGTAAAAGTAGAGCGGGACGCAGATGAGAAACATGCACCCGATGAAGATCGCGAAGGACGGCTTCTTCAGGAGCGCGAGCGCGTCGAGGCCGAGGATTTCGCCCAGGCTGACGTTGGCGCCGGTCTTTTTCGGCGGAGTGTGAGGCAGCATCAGCGAGAACAGGCCGAAGACGACCGAGGCGGCGCCGGCGATATAAAACTGCGTCGGCGACTCCGCACTGGCGATGAAACCGAGCCCGAACAAGCCCGCGATCCAGCCGACGGCGGAGAGCATCTTCACGCGCGGGAAATCCACCTTGGCGTTGGCGAGATGGGTGAGCGAAAGGGAATTTCCCAGTGCGAGCGTGGGCACGTAAAGCGCGCAGTAGAGAATTAGCATCGGGTAGAACGACGCGAACGTCAGGCACCGCGGAATCAGGCACATGACGACGCCGCCGAGGACGCCGAGCACCGCGAGAATTTTCTCCGAAGCGAAAAAACGATCCGCGATCAGGCCGACGAGGAATGGCGAGATCATCGCGCCGATGGCGAACGCACCGTAAGCGAGGCCGATCTGCGCGCCGTCGAATTTCAGCGTGCTGAAGAGATACGTGCCCATGCTCACATACCACGCACCCCAGATGAAATACTGGAGAAACATGAAGACGGAGAGGCGGAGCTTGAGGGAGGATTG
>JANOAF010000554.1:0-2769 GCA_031411015.1 Opitutaceae bacterium
GATTCTCGACCGCTACGACGTGATCTCGGACAGCCGCGCGAAGGGCTACGAACTCACGCTGGTGGGCAATCCCACCCCGAATTGGCGGATCGCCGTCAGCGGGGCGAAGAACGAAGCCAGCGAGTCCAATATCGCCACCGAGTATTTCACGTTCATCCGAGATCGTCTGCCCGTTTGGTTGGATCCGGCCTGGCGCAACGAGTTCGCCATCGCTCCCGCCACCGGCGCGCGCATCACCGCCCTCGATGCCGCCCGTTTTGTCATCCAGAATTACGATTTCATCCTCAAGCAGAACGGCCGGGCAGCGCAGAATCTGCGGAAATACCGCACGAACCTCACCGTGCGCTACGGCTTTTCCGAGGGGCCCCTGAAGGGGGCTTTCGTCGGCGCGAACCACAACTGGCGCAGCGCCCTGGTCGCCGGCTACAAGTGGACCAACCAGGGCGGAACCAACTCGTTTGCGATCCCCGGCGTGCTGGAGCCCGCCACCTTGCTGGTGCCCGATCTCAATCAGCCCATCTTCGGATCGCCGCTCGTGACGTTTGACGGGTTTCTCGGCTACAGCCGCAAAATCCAGCGGCTCAAGACGACCTGGCGCGTGCAGCTGAATATTCGCAATCTGCTAAACAACACCGATCTGATTCACCAGCGCGCGAATCCCGACGGGGTATTTGTCAGCAGCGCCGCCAAGGAACCGCGGGCCTTCGTGCTCACCAACACGTTCAGTTTCTGAGCGGACATCTCTCCTCGAGAGCCTGATCCCGTGACTTTTTCTCCATGATAAAACCCATGCACCGTCGTGAATTCCTCAAAACCTCTGCGGCGCTAGCGGCTGCGGGGTGGGCTTTGCCCTCACTCACCTCGTGCGCCGGCCCCGCAGTGGCGCGCGTGCGCCGGCCCAAGCCGTCGGAGCGCATCAACCTCGGTGTGATCGGCTACGGCACGATCGCGCATCACACCATCATGAACTTCCTCGGCGACGCCCGCGTCCAGGTGGTCGCCGTGGCGGACCCGGTGTCCGATCTGCCGAACTACGGCTACAAGGGCGAGCTGCGCGGCGGCCGGCTCGTTGGCCAGAAGAAAATCGAGGACCACTACGCGCAGGACACGACGAGCGGAAAATTCCGCGGCTGCCGCGTCTATGAAGACTTCCGCGTGATGCTCGATCGCGAGGACGTCGACGCCGTATATATTGCAACACCGGATCACTGGCACTGCGCCGCCGCCATCATCGCCGCGGGCAAGGGCAAGCACATCTACGGCCAGAAGCCGCTCGCGGTCACCGTCGAGGAGGGACAGCGCATCGCCCGCGCGATCAAGTCGGCCGGTATCACGTGGCAGACAGGCAGCCAGCAGCGCAGCTCGGCCTTTTTCCGGACCGCCGCCGAATATGTGCGCAACGGCCGGCTCGGCAAACTCCGCCGCGTCACCATCGGCCTGCCCGACAAGGGCCACAACGACTGGTCCAATCTCGCCTCGCGCAAGGCGCCCGAGCCGGTGCCGAAGGAGGTGAATCACGACCTCTGGCTCGGCCCCGCGCCCGAGCGTCCGTATTGCCCGGCGCTGATGCCGCTCAATTGGCGCCACAACTGGGATTTTTCCGGTGGCAGCGTGACCGACTGGGGCGCGCATCACTTCGACATCGTGCAATGGGCTCTCGGCATGGACGACTCCGGTCCGGTGCTCATCGAAAACGTGGTGGCGACACTGCCGCCGCAAACCGATCTCTACAATACGCCCACGGCCTACTCCTTCGAAGTCGTTTACGCGAGCGGCGTGCGCCTCCACGTTTCCAGCGCCTCCGCCGAAGGCATCCGTTTCGAAGGCGAAGACGACCGGTCGATCTTCGTCAACCGCAGCAGAGTCGAGATCAAGCCCGACTCGCTCCGTTTGGATAAGATCCGCGATGACGAAATTCGCCTCTACGAGAGCAAGCTGCACGAGTGGAACTTCATTGATTGCATCTACAGCGGAAAACCGGCGATCTGCACCGCGGATGTTTCCCACCGCGCACTTACCATCTCTCACCTCGCCAACATCGCGATCCGCCTCGGTCGGTCGAGCGTGCGCTTGAATCCCGTGACCGAACGCTTTGTCGGCGATCCGGCCGCCGACCGCCTGCTTTCCCGCCCGATGCGCAAATCCTACGCAGTGTAGAAAGTCGCGCCACACCCTCTCCGCCGGGCTCCACGCCGCGCCGGTCGGTTCTGGAAAGGGACTGCTTCCCACCGATTGCTCCTCCAAACTTCGAAATTACCCATGACTACCTATACCCAGCTGCCGCCCCGACACCGCTCCGTGAACCGATTGTCCGCCGCCTTGATCCTCGCTTTGGCGGCAGCAAGTGCCGCCCTCCATGCTCAAATCGCCCCGTCAGCGCCTGCTACGGCTCCGACCGCCACGAACGCTTCGAAAGACGAAACGCTCGTCCTCACTCCGTTCCAAGTTAACGCCAGCTCCGACACCGGTTACGCCGCCACCAGCACCCTCGGCGGCACGCGCTTGAAGAGCGAACTCCGCGACGTCGCCTCGCAGATCGACGTGATGACCTCCGAGTTTCTCGACGACATCGGCGCGCTCACGCTCGACGAGGCGCTGCGCTACTCGATGAACATCGAGTCGAACGACGAAAATTTTTCGCCCTGCAAGGACCCGAACACCAACGGCGTGTTCTCCTCCGCCTACGGCAGCCGCTCGCGCGGACTCAGTCGCTCCAACAACACGCACGATTTCTTCGAGACCAACGTTCCGCTCGACACCTACACCACC
>JANOAF010000555.1:0-3480 GCA_031411015.1 Opitutaceae bacterium
CGCGGCATAGCGCAGCGTGATGGGCAGGTTGGAAAATGGCAGGCGCAGCGCCGCCTTGCCCACCACTGGCCAAGAGCGTTCGCCGGTCATGAAGCGGCGCAGGACGGGCCGCCACGCCGTGCCGCCGCGGTTCGCCGACAGTGTGTCCAACTCGATCCGTGCGATGGTCGTGGGACTTTTCGTCCACAGCACTGGTCGGCCGGTCGTCGCATCCAGAGTTCGCAGAGGAGAATTTGGGGTATCCGAAGGCTCGTTGAGGAGCGGAAAGCCGGCGTCGGATTCCACCATGATCAGGCCCGCCCCAAAGCGGCCGACGCCGGCCTGCCAGCGCGCGGGTGCATCGTGCCAGGCAAAGGAGTTCGGTTTTCCGCTCCCTGATGTGCCTGCGTCTACCTCCGTTTTTGTTTTACTACCTCTGTTGTCGGCGACCGGGGTTGCGGCCTGAAAATAACCGAGCGGCCGGGCGCACGCGACAGTGCCGAGCCAGGGCGAGGTCCACGCGCGGCCGGTCGTGTCGGCCACCACCGGCATGAACCGCAACGGGTTCACGCCCGCGATCCGAAAGCCGTCGTCGAGGGAAAATTTTCCCGTCGTGGGATCCCGGCGATACATGCCGGTCTCGGTGAGGAAATGCAGTTCGTCGAAAAGGGAGAAGACTCCGGTCCAGCTTTTCCCGTCGGGTAAACCGGCCAGGCCCAGCGGGTGCGATTCCGCCGTGGCTTGGCTCCAATCGCTGTTGACCGCCGTGATCCGCCAAAATCCGCTGGCGGCCGTGCCGACCCATAACGTCCGGTCGGATTCCTCGGCTCCGTTCCACAGGATCACCCCCGGCGGCAGTGACAGCGCGCGCCGCGTGGTGCCCGCCGTCAGGTTCATCACGTGAAAACCACCGTCGTCGGTCGCAATAAAATACAACCCCGGCGTGCGTCGGTTCACCTTGATCATGGTGATTTTCGCTTGCGGGTCGAAGAGCCGGCGGCGGCCCGTGGCCGTCAGTAGTTCGACGGTGTCGTTGGTGCTGAAGAGGAGTCCTTCAGGGGTGTCGCGCAGATTGTCGCAGATTTCAGGCACGCGCGGATCTGGCACGAAGCGCGCCGGGGTTCCTGCAGCCGGCTGGCCCGGCACCAGTCGCATGAGCCCTTGGGTTGAACCGGCATAGAGCACGCCGCCGTGCCGCACCAGCGAGCCGGACGAGCCGATGGGAAAGGCGTTGCGCTCGTCGAACACCGTGACGCCCGGCGCGAGATCGAGCCGCAGGAGGCCGTTGGCCGAGCCCAGCCAAAGTCCATGGTCGGTGTCCACCGCGGCATTTAAAATTGCCGTGTTGGCCAGGCCGGTCTTGGCGTCGAGCACTTGGGCGCTTTGGAACGAGGGATCGGCGATGACCACTCCGCGATTGTTGCCCCGGATGAAAGTTACTCTGCCGTCTGGCAGTCGCAACAGCCGGACCAGCGGCTCCGCCAGGAGTGCGTCGAGGGGAGTGGCGATTTTTTCCAACCGGCCGGTGGCTAACTCGAAGTTGAAAAGACCTTCGCCCTCCACGACGCAAAGCGCGTGCGCGGCATCGCGCTCCACCAGGTGAATCTCGCGGCCAGCCAGTTCGCGGCCGACGTTGACGGCGCGGAAACTGCCTTCGTCAAAAACAAGCAGGCCGCGGCTTGAGTCCTGGAGGAAAGCTCGGCCGCCGACGGAGAAAAGCTGCAGACGGCTCTCCGGGGGCAGGGGCAGAAATTCGGCTCGGCCTGCGGCAAAGTGCATCACGCCATTGCTCGTGGCGGCAAACACGCCGGCCCGGCTGGAGACCATTGCCCGCATCCGGCCGAAAGCGCGCGCCGCCGCCGGCAACTGGCTTGTGCGCGAAACGTAGTGGAGCCGACCGTCGGTGGCATCGGCTTCGATCACGCCAATCTCGTTGTCACCCCCTGCCCACATGACGCCATCTTGGTCCCGGCAAAGCGCGGTCACGTAGGTGGCGGGGACGGGAATTTTTTCGTGGGTTACGCCGTCGTAGAGGATCGCGGCGTGGTAGGTGCCGAAGACCGTGAAGCCCTCCGCGGTGTGGGCTACGGCCGTGACGCGGCTGAAGCCGTCGTAGTCGTCGGAGGAAAAATACCGCTGCAACGGCAGACCGAGTTCACCGGTGAATGGGCCAGCCAAACCGACGGCAGCCACAGGGGCGGGAGCTTCGGCGGCGGCTTCAGATCGCACCGCAGTCGCGAGGGCTGCCGCGCAGAGCAGCAACGCACAGCGGACGATGCGACGGAGGGTCATGCCGAAGAACAAAAACGTCGCCCGGCCTCGGTCAATGCGCGCGACTTCACTCCGCGTTGGCATTGTTACGTAGCCAGTCCGGTGGCGGCGGTGCCGGCTACGGCCAGAAACGCGGCCAGCGCCGGATCGGACGCGCTTGAGGGGTGCCAGCCGAGGACCAGCCGACTTTCAGGCGCGGGGCCTTGCAGCGGGCGAAAGGTGACCTCCGGCGGCAGGTGCTGCGCCTCGGAGGGGGTCATGAACGTCGCGCCCAGGCCCGCCCGCACGAGGCCAATGCCATTGGCGCGCGGCCACACTTCCTCCGCGATGCGAGGCGAGACACCGGCGCTGGCAAACGCCGCGAGGATGCGGTCGTAGAAACCGGGATTGTGGGTGCGAGGAAACAACACAAACGGCGTCGTGGCCAGATCGCGGAGGCGAAGGCCGGCGCGTTTGGCGAGCGGATGCGCGGCGGGGAGCAGCACGCCGTTGCGCTCGCGCAACAGCTCGCGGGTGCGCAGGCCGGGGGTGGGCGCGTCCGGATGAAAAAAGCCGCAGGCCACGTCCTCCGCCTGAAGCGCGCTGAGTTGGGCTGAGGTAGGGGACTCGGTGAGCTCAAGCTTGATGCCGGGATGACGTTGGTGGAATTCGCGGAGGATGCGGGGCAGCACCGTTGCCATCGCGAGGCCCGTGAAGGCGACGCGCACATGACCGACTTGGCCGTCCGCCAGCGCGGCGAGATCGCGTGGGATGGCGGCCAGTTGGCGGAGGAGCGGTTCGATCCGTTCGAGCAGGAGCTTGCCGGCCGGAGTTACCTCGACCCCGCGGCGCGTGCGGTTGAGGAGATCGGCGTCGAGCGCGGTTTCGAGCTGCGCGATGGCCCGGCTCAGTGCGGGCTGGGCGACGGCGAGAATCTCGGCGGCCTTGCGAAAATGCAGCTGGCGCGCGACCTCGCGGAAGTAAACGAGGTGGCGCAGCTCAAACGGGAACTGATACTCACGCGGCATCACCGGGAGCGAAAAGAGTATTTCCCGGCATGACAACCGCCATGTATGATGGCCCGTGTTTGATGGATGATGGACGGTTGCCATCGGACCTCACCCATCTTTCATCTTCCATTTCTCATGCCCAAATCACTCTTCGAAAAAGTCTGGGACGCGCACGCGGTCCGGACGCTGGCCAATGGTCAGACGCAGCTTCTCATCGGCACGCACCTTATCCACGAGGTCA